>DASYAX010000204.1:0-3596 GCA_036501045.1 Bryobacteraceae bacterium | reverse complement strand
CGGAAAGCTTTTGAGGTGGTACGGTACCAGCACCGACATTGACGCTCTCAAACAAACCCAGGAGAAACTACGCGAGGACGAACAGGAGCTTCGCCGGATTACCGACGCGATACCGCAGGCAATTGTGGTGCTCGACCCTTCCGGCGCTCCCGTATACGCGAACGAAGCGACGCTCGATTATGCGGGGTTGACGGCGGAGGACGTAGTGGCTCCTCGCTTTCGCGAACGATTGTTTCACCCGGATGATCTGGAAAGATTTCGTCATGAACGAAAGGCTGCTCTCGAGCGCGGGGTTCCCTTTGAAGCTGAGCTACGAGCACGCCGCAAAGACGGCGCGTATCGCTGGTTTTTGGTCCGATACAACCCCTTCCGAAACGAGCAGGGGCAGTTGACCCGCTGGTATGCAACGGGAACCGATATCGACGACCGTGTTCGAGCGGAAGAAAGGACGCGGAACGAAAATCTCGCCTTGCGAGAGCAGATCGATCGTGACTCGATGTTCGAAGACATCGTTGGCTCGTCCGATGCGCTTAGAAAGGTTCTGAGGCGGGTTGCCAAGGTGGCGTCTTCCGACTCCACGGTTCTCATCCTTGGTGAGACCGGCACAGGAAAAGAGTTAGTTGCGCGTGCGATTCACAAGCGATCGGTAAGAGCGGATCGCGCGTTCATCGGCGTCAATTGCGCTGCTATTCCGCCATCCCTGATCGCTTCCGAGCTCTTCGGGCACGAGAAGGGAGCCTCTACTGGGGCGACCCAAAGGCGTTTGGGCCGTTTTGAAACAGCAATTGGCGGCACCATCTTTCTGGACGAAATCGGCGACTTGCCACGAGAAATTCAGATCGCACTGTTGCGGGTGCTGCAGGAGCGGGAAATCGAACGCGTCGGCGGAAACAGTTCCATTCCCGTTGACGTTAGATTCTTACCTCAGAGATCTTAAACAAGAGTAGTGCAACATTTGCTCAGGCGGCGAGCAGATCGACGATGTCTTGAATCGCCTTATCGGCTTTGTGATAGGCGGCCTCCAGTTTGCTGTCGGGACGATGAGCGGCGTCGGGCTGATGATGAAAGCGGCTGTTGGCCAAAGGGCCACACAGACGCTTGTGAAAGAACAGGAACAGAAGCGCGACCTGGAGGCCTTTGCCGGTGAGGTGGTAGGCGTAGCGTGAGCCGTCCCGTTGTAACAGAGCATGGCCCTTGAGCTTGCGGAGGTCGTAACGGAGTTGATTTAAGCTATAAGATTTCTGGTCGAGGCTGAAGGTGGTGAGGACGGCTTGGTGAATCTGCTTTGCGGCCCAGCCGCTGACATTGCTTCCGCCGTGCAGGAGCACTTCCAGCAGGCGGATGATCCGCGTCTCGTGGATTTTGATGCCGGGGTAGCGCACCGAGCCGATGGAGATGGGCAGGGCGATTCGCTGCAGCACAGGAAAGTCTACGTGGACGTTGAGCCATTGGGCCTGGCAACTGGCGAAGCGGTCCGTGATGAGCTGAAACTTCTGGCGCACGGCGTCCAGGTGGTCCAAGCCCTTCTTTAAGCCGAAGTTGCTCAGGTTGTTGGAGCACAGTTCGTTGCGCAGGAACGTGGAGAACTTCTCGTACTGTTTAAGGAACGCGTTTTTCCAGTAAGCGCGATAGACGTGGTGGCCGTGCTCGATCTGTTCGATGACGGTGCTCAGCTTGCCGCGGAACTTCTTGGTCAGCCGGACGCCAAAAATCTCGCTGATCTTGTGCGCGGTCAGGCGCCACAGCCCCAACTCGCAGGAACGCTCAAACACTTTGTGAATGGGGAAATGCCGCTTGAAGATGAAGTTGCGGCAGTACTCGATTTGGTGGACAGCGTAGAAGCGCGACAGGTTCATCGCCGCGCGTTCTTTCTTGGAGAACTTGGGGCCCACAATCAAGGTCCAGTAATCCAGTTGCTTGCGGATCACTCCTGGGCTGAGCCGGTCGGCCGCTGCTTGTAACTGTTGGACGTTATCGGTGGCCAGGAACGCATTGTCGTTCTTACGGAAGCCGATCTTGCGCCGGTTCAACTCTTGTTCCATGAACGAGTGGCCGTTGAGATAGTAGGTGGTCTGGAACGGGAAGAAGGATGCCACGCGAATCACGATGGGTCCGAGGACTTCATCGCGTACGTAGAAATAGTAGTGCGTGAAGCGGCTGCGCTGTCGCGCCAGAATCCGATGGTTGGGATCTTGCGTGGGAAACTTAGGGATGCTGATCCGGAACGTCGAGCCTTGTTCCATGCTCTTGAAGATGAAGTAAACGCCGTAAGCGTTCTGCTTCACCATCCGTCGCAGATGCGGCTGTACGTAATCCTCTTTGCGCACGCCCTTCTCGGCCCATTCGATGGGCAGTTTGTGATTGGCGGCGTATGCCTCCACCCAGCCCCGGTAAACTTCCGTGCGCTTCGACAAAACCGCCTTCTCGATGACTGGCACACCGAGGACATCCCGGAAAAAGTACACCACCTGCTCGGGGCGCGACAAACCACTCAGGTACCCGTTGATGACGATGCGGTCGAAGCAGTGGTATACAAAGACAAGCAGGCTGCCAAACAGCTTTGTGAACGTCTGCATCGGTCGTCCTCCTCAGATCAGGTCTTGACAACATGATCATCGGTCCGGCGGCCGGTGGAGTCAAAATTTCAAATATGTTTGGCTAGTTAGGCGCGTATCGATCGCAGCCTGAAACGGGCCTTTGCGACACTGTCCGGCACCTTTGCGGACGCAAATGATGGAGCGCGCGGCCGGGAGCAAAGCGCAAGGGGTGCGGCGCGCACCACAAAACAGGCCAGGAACTGCTTGGCGCCGCGCTCCGTTTTGCGCGAGTCCTTAAAAGCGCCAAGCGTGCGCGGGTAACGCTGGCCGCCGGTCAACGCGGATCGCAACATCGCTGGTTCATCCGCGTCCATCGGCGGCTAAGTTGCCATGATTAGGGGCCGGCTAAAGCCCGCGGCTATTGTTCGTCGGCGGTGGGCCCGTAGAGCGCCGGCACCGGGATGTCGTTCAACCGCAGGTACACGCCGAGTTGCGCGCGATGATGAATGGTGTGGTTCATCACGAAGCTGCGAATGACGGCTACTCGCGGCATCGTCATGATGTCCTTACCCCCGGCCTTCAGAGTCCACGGCGCAGCGAATTTGCCGTCATCCGCCGCCGCGATCGCCGCGCGCGCCTCGCCGACGCTCTTATCGAACGCCGCAAGCAACTGCTCGGTGGTGGAAAACTTGGGAGTCTCATAAGGAGCAGCGCCGGGAGGGGCATAGTCGAATGAATCGCTTTGCATTGTCAGGCCGGCCCATTCGGGCATATTGGCAACGTGGGCCGCAAGAGCGCCGAATGCAAAAGACTTCGGGTGCGGTTTCCAGGAAAACTTATCGGCGGGCACGCGTTCCAGCACCTTCCGGGTGTTCGCCATCTCCTGGTCAAATTCAGGTAACAAAGTTTCGCTGATTTTCATCTAAAATCCTTGTTGGGGAGAATCAACTGCTCAGGCCATGGTAGGCGAAGATAGGGCGAAAGTCAAGAGTCTGGGAAAACGTGGCCTTAGCTTGCAACCCAGACTCATGCCCCGCATCCAATGTATTGGAAGGCGAT
>DASYAX010000203.1:0-25906 GCA_036501045.1 Bryobacteraceae bacterium | reverse complement strand
AATGGTGCCCGCGATTTGCGTGCGAGCCTCTTCCAGCACCGGGCCTTCCGAACTCACCGTGACGCTTGTTCCCGCAGCCCGTAGCGCCAGCTCGATGGGCAGTGCGAATGCCGCGCCGATGGTGAGCGTCACCGAGCGCTGGGCATCGGCGAATCCCGCTTGATGCACCGTGATCGTATACGGTCCAACGCGCAGATAGGCAAAGCGGAAGCGGCCATCGTGATCCGTCTCGACAACCTGCGTTAAGCCGGTGTCGGTCTCCCGAGCGGTGACGTACGCCCCCTCAACCACCGCATGCGACGGGTCCGTGACGCGCCCGCCGACGCTTGCATAATTGACCGTTTCCTGGCCGTACACGACGGCAATCGGAGCACTAAGAAGCAAAAACACAGACAGCTTCCGTGCATACATAAAACGAAACACAGATCCTCCTGAGAAGCAGAACGGAATGGGAATTGGGTTAGAGGATCAGGGAAGGAGGGCCGCGTTTTTGTCGCGAGCGGTCATACGAGATGCGATAACTGGCTTCCGTCTGCGGTGAAACGGCGGGATGCCGCACCAAACCGGCAAACACGGCTTGACTGGTGGCGGGGGCGCAAAATTGCGCTTGCGAGCCAGCGGTCGCATGCGGGCAACAGGGGCACTTTTCCCCCATGACGGAAATGGCAGCTCCGGGAGAACTCTCCTGTGCCACGCGCATCATGCAATGATGCTTACCGTTTTTCCGGCAGCACATCGGAATACTCAAATCGCTCGAAGCGGCAAAGGCGGGCAGGATTAGCAGCCAACTGAACAACACTGTGAGGACAATGGCAATGCCGCGCCGCATTCGATTATTGAGTGTATCGTACTTCTAGCGCTTTCGCTTTGCCCGGAATTGGCCTTCGAGCTTCCACGTGCTGCCATCGGATTGGAGCGCCTCTCCGCGCCATAGGAACGAGTCTGGCGTGATCTCGGTAAAGGTCCAACGCGTCGGCGTGCCATCCGCGCGCGCCCCGATCTGAACGATATCCTTGCCGCTCCAACGCCCAATCTGCTCTTGCCGATGCCCGCTCACCGGATTAATCCAGGTGATGCGCCAAGCCTGGATCGACGCGTCCCAGACTCGCAGCGTCGTTCCGTGCATGTTGTTTGTCTTGCTCGCGCCCACGCTGCGTTCCGAGCGTCGCGGCATAATCCAGACATCCTGCACGGCGCGCCCTTCGAGGGCCCATCCAAAGTGCGCTTCACCCTTGATGCCTAGAGCGGAAACGTCCGCCGCCGCGTAAAAATCAACCTCCAACTCCCAGCTCCCAACCAGCCATCCGTACACGTCCGCTTCCTCCGGTATCTCGGACGAGCGTCCCGGAGCCATCAGCCCTTCAATAATCGTTGTTGCCATAGAATCTCCTTGCTACAACTGTTATGCGCCCTGTCGAAGAGGAATTCTTGGCAAAAATTGCGATTGCATTGCAACAGGCACTAACGCAGCGGGCCGCAAACGGCGAGCTAGGCCGGGCGACGCGTCGGGTCTTAGCTCGCGGCAAGGGCTGGACGGTAAGTGACGTGATCTGTACGTCCGGCCCAAGCGACCGTTCCTTCGAAGAGCGCCACTCCTGTGTTTCCATTGCCCTTGTAGCCGCCGGTACGTTTCAATACCGCTGTGGCTCGGGACGTGATTTGATGGGAGATGCTTTGATGACGCCGGGCTCGCTGCTGCTCGGCAATCCGGGAGAGTCGTTTGAATGCGGGCACCAACATGCTTCGGGAGACCGCTGCCTCGCATTTCACTACGCGCCCGAATATTTCGAAGGCCTGCTGCCCGATCCTGCGCGTTCGCGGCCCGCATTTCGCATCCCCCGTTTGCCGCCTTTGCGCGAATTATCGCCGCTCGTTGCCCGCCTTTGCGCGGGTCTCGCTGAAGACGGCTATGTGCCCTGGCAAGAACTCGGCGCTCTATGCGCCGCCCGCATCGCCGAGCTTGTAACCAGCGTTCCAACCACCACGGTCAATGTCCCGCCCGCCGCCATCGCCCGCGTGACCAGCGTCGTGCGCCTGATCGAGCGTCATCCCGACGCCGCCCTCGATCTCGAAAACCTGGCCCAAACAGCACGCCTGAGTCCCTATCATTTCCTTCGCACCTTCGAACGTCTCACCGGCGTCACGCCGCATCAATTCGTCCTGCGTGCTCGTCTCCGGGAAGCGGCGCTGCGCCTGTCGGCGCCGAAGCCGGCACGGCTCAAGATCCTGGATATCGCCCTCGACTGCGGCTTCGCCGACGTATCCAACTTCAACCGCTCCTTTCGTACCGAATTCGGCGTCACTCCACGCGAATATGCCCAGCCCCGCGAGTTACACTAACTGATTGGCCTCACATCGTGCCAGCACCGTTGAGCGCCAAACCAAGCTATGAAAATCCACGAGTACCAGGCGAAGGCGATCCTTGCCAAGCACGACGTCCCAGTGCCCCGCGGCGAAGTCGCCTACACCGTTGAAGAAGCGGAGGCCGCGGCCAAAAAAATCGGCGGCAGCGTTGTCGTAAAGGCGCAGATTCACGCCGGAGGCCGCGGCAAAGGCGGCGGTGTAAAAATCGCCAAAGACGCCGCCGAGGCGGCCGAAATCGCCAAGAAAATGCTCGGCATGACGCTCGTGACGCACCAAACCGGCCCCGAAGGCCGTCTGGTGCAGCGTCTGCTGATCGAAGAGACGTTGCCCATCGAGCGCGAGCTGTACTTGGGCATCGTGCTCGACCGCGCACTGGGCGAATCGGTGTTTATGGCCTCTAAAGAGGGCGGCGTCGAAATCGAAGAAGTCGCCGAAAAAGCGCCGGAATTAATTCTGAAAGAAGCGTTGATACCGGGCCTCCCCCTGCAGCCGTTCCAAGCGCGCAAGCTCGCCTTCGGCATGGGCATTCCGTCCGCGAGCGTGGGCGCCGCGTCCGCCGCCATGATCGCTCTCTCGAAAGCCTATGATGCGATCGATGGCTCGCTGGCCGAAATCAATCCATTCATTCTCACCAAAGACGGCAAGGTCTACGCCCTCGACGCCAAAGTCAACCTCGACGATAACGCGCTCTATCGTCACAAAGACTTGCTCGAGTTGCGCGATCTGAACGAAGAAGATCCGCTCGAAGTCGAAGCTTCCCGCTTCGGCTTGAACTACATCAAGCTCGATGGCAATATCGCCTGCATGGTCAACGGCGCAGGTCTCGCCATGGCCACCATGGATATCGTGAAATACGCCGGCGGCCGGCCCGCCAACTTCCTCGACGTAGGCGGCGGCGCAAGCGCCGAGCAGATCAAGAACGCCTTCCGCATTCTGCTCTCCGATCCCAGCGTCAAGGCGGTCTTCATCAATATTTTCGGCGGTATCCTGCGTTGCGACACGCTCGCCAATGGCGTGATTTCAGCCGCGCGCGAGCTCGAAATCAAAATTCCCATCGTGGTCCGCATGGAAGGCACCAACGTCGAACTCGGCCGCTCCATCCTCACGGAATCGGGCTTCAATTTTACCGTCGCCGACGGCATGAAAGACGGCGCCGAAAAAGTGGTGAGGCTGGCACAATGAGCGTACTCATCGATCAAACAACCAAAGTTCTTTTCCAGGGTTTCACCGGACGGGAAGGTACGTTCCACGCTGGTCAAGCCATCAACTATGGCACGAATGTGGTCGGTGGAACCACTCCCGGCAAGGGCGGCCAAACGCATCTCGAACGGCCGGTTTTTAATACCGTCGAAGAAGCCGTAAAAGCCACCAGCGCGAACGCTTCGGTGATCTTCGTCCCTCCACCCTTTGCCGCTGACGCCATCATGGAGTCCGCCGACGCCGGTCTGCCGCTCGTGGTCTGCATCACCGAAGGCATTCCCATCAATGATATGGTTCGCGTGCGCGCCTTTCTTTCGACCAAGCCGGCCACGCGCCTCATCGGCCCTAATTGCCCGGGCGTAATCACCCCGGGCAAATGCAAGATCGGTATCATGCCGGGTCACATTCATACGCCCGGCCACGTCGGCATCGTCTCGCGCTCCGGCACCCTCACCTATGAGGCCGTCGGCCAGTTGACGAAATTGGGCATCGGGCAATCCACCGCCATTGGCATTGGCGGAGATCCCATCATCGGCACCAGCTTCACCGACGCCATCCGGCTGTTCAATGAAGATCCGGACACACATGCCATCATCATGATCGGCGAAATTGGCGGCAGCGCCGAAGAGGCCGCCGCCGCATACGTCAAGGCTCACGTAAGAAAACCGGTGGTGGGCTTTATCGCGGGGCAGACAGCGCCGCCCGGCCGCCGCATGGGCCACGCTGGCGCCATCATCTCGGGGGGCGCAGGCAAAGCGGAAGATAAACTCGCGGCCATGGCTGCTGCCGGCATCGTCGTCTGCCCTTCGCCCGCCGTGCTCGGCGAAAAAGTGCAGCAGGCGTTAAACAAAAAACAATAATAAGAGGACTCTTTTCTGCATGGCTTTGGAGCGCACTTTGGGAATAATCAAGCCGGACGCAGTGGCCAACGGCCACACCGGCGCCATCTTGGCGATGATTCAGCAAAACGGCTTTCGCGTCGTTGGCCTGAAAATGCGCCGCATCGCCCGCCACGAGGCGGAGTCTTTCTACGCCGTCCACAAAGACCGGCCGTTCTTTCCAGGTTTGGTGACCTTCATGACTGAAGGTCCGGTGGTCGTCCTCGCTCTCGAGGGCGAGAACGCCATTGCCAAATGGCGTGAGTTGATGGGCGCGACCAATCCGGCCAACGCCGCTGAAGGAACGGTGCGCAAACGTTTTGCCGAAAATATCGAACGCAATTCCGTGCACGGCTCCGATGCGCCCGAAACCGCCGCCCAGGAAATTCCCTTCTTCTTCAGCGCCGCAGAACTGCTCTAGCCCGAATGGGGCCAGCCCCCGGGCCAGCCCCATAAGCGCGCTAACCTAAGAACTTCCGAAGACCCGATTGAGTTGTTTGGGTGTTCCAAAGGCTGTTTTCCGACAACCCTGGTTCACAAGCCCCACGTGAACTTCTTGATGGGAGGTGAGGTTCTCGCTAAAACATCCGTGCGCAAACCCGCTTGCGCGGGTCGGTGCATAAACGTGTTGCCAAATGATTCCGTCGTGCAATACGATTCTGCAACACGGAAATAGAGGAACCAGGATCGGCACTGATTTATTGCACAAACGCTGGATGCTGTTGAAAAAGTCGACTCGCACTTCGGGCTCGCCTGTGCCGGGCCAATTTCCCTGTAGCCCGTAATCCGGCGGTCGCCTCGACAAGCGACATAAACTGATGACATGCTGACTACGCTAGGCGGAAAAGTGGTTCTGATCACCGGCGGAAGTGCCGGAATCGGCAAGGCTGCGGCAAGGCTCTTTGCTGAGGCCGGAGCAAGTGTCGCGCTCGCCGCCCGTGGAGCCGAACGCGGACAGCGAGTTGAGCAGGAGCTGCGACAAGCCGGCTTGAATGTTCGCTTCCTGCAGGCCGACGTATCCCAATCCGAACAGGTACAGTCTCTGATTGCGCGCACCATCAAGGAATTTCGCCGGCTCGATTGCGCTTTAAATAATGCCGCCGTCTTGGGTAAAATCGCCCGCACAGCCGATTTTAGCGATGCTGATTTCGATGCCGAGGTAGTCTCCAATCTGAAGAGTGTATGGCTCTGCATGAAATACGAGTTGCAACAGATGCAGAGCCAGCAACCGCGGGGAGGTGTGATCGTAAACATGTCCTCGATAAACGGGCTTGGAGGCGCAAAAGGTGCAGCTCTGTACTCGATGTCCAAGGCGGGGATTCTAGGCCTTACCAAGGCAGCGGCACAAGAATATGCCGCAGACGGAACCAGAGTGAACGCACTGGTCGCCGGCGGCTTCGACACGGAGATGTTACAGAAAGCCATGAGCCAGGCGGTAGGCGGTGATGTCGCAAAGATCGAAGCGGCATTGAAGGGTATTGCTGGAATGGTCCCGGCTGGACGCATTGGCAGACCCGACGAGGCGGCGCAAGCTGCGCTATGGCTGTGCAGCGATGCTGCATCCTATGTGACGGGGCTGTCCATGATTGTTGACGGCGGCCTGACTGCCTGGGCGCGCTGAGCTACGCAACAACGCTCCTAATCACTGCCCTGGGCTCATTTTATCTTTCAGACAACTCCCGATTGGTCGGAAACCCGGAAGTTGATCCATCAGCGAGAAGGCACAAAGTAAAAAGTCGGCGCGAACAAATCTGTCCGTGAATGTTTCGGTGACATTCGTACCTTTGCGAACGTCCCTCTATCAAGATCCTTAGATGTCGTTCTTGATTGACTTTTGCGGAGGCGCGCTGCTCATCATGATGGGTCAACACACTCGTTCTGAATCACTCTTTTACTATTTTCGAATCGAAGATCATATTCCCGAAGATCATCTGCTGCGACTCATTGATCGCCACGTCGATTTCGCTTTCGTGCGCGAGACTTTGAAGGCGAGCTACAGCCACACGGGTCGACCTTCTATCGACCCGGAAGTTCTATTACGCATCCTCTTGATTGGCTACCTTTACGGGATCACCAGTGAACCGCCGTCTGGTCGAGGACATCGGGATGCACCTTGCTTATCGCTGGTTCACTGGCCTCGGCTTCGATCAGGAGGTTCCGCATCACTCGACATTCTCCAAGAATCGACACGGCCGTTTTCAGGAGTCGCCGCTCTTTCTCGAACTGTTCGAGCGAATCGTCCAGCAGTGTATGAATGTTGGGCTCTTGAAGGGCATCGATCTCTCTGTGGACAGTACGCAGATTCGCGCCGATGCGAGTCCTGACCGGACGATCACTCGTGAGCAACTGCCGGAAGTCGCTAAAGTCAATCGCACGGTGCGCGAGTATGTAGAGCAGGTCGAGCGCGAAAACGTGATCGCGGAGGCGGCACAGACTCCTGATCCATCTGCGTCCGAAGCGGAAGGTCAACCCGAACTGCGCCGCACGTATCGGAACTCGCAACCCATGAAGATCTCGACAACAGACCCGGAAGCAGCCTTGTCGAGCAAGCGAGGAGCTTCCGAGTTTGCTTACTACGATAACTATCTGATCGACAATCGAAGCTGCATCATTGCCGGCGTCATGGCAACCCCCAGCACGCCTCAGCCAAGAAATTATTGCCGCCCGGCAGATGTTGGAAAGAGCGAAAGAGCGCTTCGGGTTGCAACCCGTTAGCGTCACTGCCGACAAGAGCTATGGCACGGGTGAGTTCCTGTCTTGGCTTTCGAATCGGCAGATCACGCCGTACATACCCGTGTTGGACCGAAAGCAACAAACAAAGGGCTTCTACAGCATGAGTTTACTCACATCCCGGAAGAAACGCCTATCGCTGTCCAGCAGGCCATTTGCTTAACTACATCGGGTTGAGTCGAGGTGCACAGGGCTTTACGTACAGCGCAAAGCCATCGCAATGCCGAAACTGTTCCCATAAGCCCGCGTGCACGCCTTCTGCGACTCGCCGTACGCTCAGAGTCAATTGGTATGAGGACGTACGCGAGCATGTCAGAAATCTAAGCCAAACGCCGGAATTCGCAGCAGCCCGTCGTGCGCGAAACAAGATCGAGGCGGTCTTCTCGGAACTGCGTAATCAAATTCGGCTTCGAAGGCTGCGCCTCCGCGGGCTCCCGCATGTGAAAGAGCAGTTCTTGCTAGCGGCAACAGTCCGGAACCTAAAACGATTGGTTAAGTTCCTGAACCAAGGCAGCGAGCCAAGGGTAGAGATAGCCTGAACGAGGCCAGTTCGCCTCATTCTCGCCGATCAAAACAAAAACGCCTCAGTCCCGACCGCTGCAACATGGGGAGTTTTTCAACAGCATCGCTGGTTTGGACAAGCGTAAAAGCCTATAACGCAATGTGCGTGGGGTAGCCGCCTAAAAGCGGGCCGGGAATAACGGGTCGTGCTCCAACCACCTGCCGGACTAGCGGCGCAGTGTCACCCCCAACCTACACTTGCGGCCCGCGCAATGATCGGCGTACACTGTTGTCAGTTACTGAGGCATATTTTGAGCAAGCCAACAGATCTTGTGCAAGGCACGCTGGACGTATTGATTCTGAAGACGGTTGCCCTTGAGCCGATGCATGGTTGGGCGATTGCCCAGCGCATTCGGCAGATGTCCGGCGAAGTGCTGCAAGTGGGGCAAGGGGCACTGTATCCGTCGCTTCACAAACTGGAACAGAACGGGTGGATTCGATCGGAATGGGCAATGAGCGAGAACAATCGCCGTGCCAAATACTACACGCTGACCAGAGCCGGACGTAAAGCTATGGAAGAGGAAACCGCGCAATGGGAACGGCTGTCTACGGCAATTTCACTGATTGTGCGGACGGCCTGAAATAGAGAGATCGCTATGCGGTGGGCAACGGTAGTGCGCTTGAGATTTCGATCGCTCTTTTCTCGCGCCAGGGTTGAGCAGGAACTCGATGAAGAGCTGCGCTATCACCTGGAACGGGAGATCGACGCGCGCATCGCGGACGGCATGACACCCAAACACGCGCGTTACGCCGCGCTGCAGTCGGTCAAAGATATCGAGCAACGAAAAGAGGAGTGCCGGGACATGAGGGGTTTGAATCTGATCGACAATATGGCCCAGGACTTTCGATA
Organism: Bryobacteraceae bacterium; assembly: GCA_036501045.1. GTDB lineage: Bacteria > Acidobacteriota > Terriglobia > Bryobacterales > Bryobacteraceae > Bog-105. The sequence continues at coordinate 17,323 of DASYAX010000203.1, read as the reverse complement.
CGCAGTTCGCCAACTCGTCAAAAGCCCGGCCTTTACTATCACGGTTCTCGCTACGCTGGGTCTCTGCATCGGAGCGAATACGGCCATCTATACGATCGTAGACACGCTCTTCTTCAAGCCGCTTCCCTATCCCGATCCCAACCGCCTCGTTTTGCTCTCCACCGTTTTCAGTAAAGGCGGAGCCTTCGACGTGGATACCAGTCAGGACGGTTTCCAATGGGAGCTTGTACGGGATCACGCATTGCTGCTGGACAGCGCTGTCTACAGTAGTGCTGCCGGAGTTAATCTGGTCACCTCTGGCCGCGTAGAATACGTCATAAATCAGCGGGTCAGCGCGAATTACTTTCACGTCCTCGGGATTGAGCCGCTCATCGGCCGCGAATTCACTCGCCAGGAGGATGTGCGCAATGGTCCCTCACTCACAATTCTCAGCTACGGTCTCTGGCAGCGCGTTTTTCATAGCGATCCTGCCATCGTGGGCCGTACCATTGATTTGCGTGGCTCCCCTCATACCGTCGTCGGCATCATGCCGGCCAGTTTTCGCAGTCTCCCGGCTGGCGTTGGAGATCTCGGCGCCTATGCTCCCCCGGATGTCTGGACACCTCTGCGCCCTTCTCATTCAGGCGAGGGATCAGGCGACAACTACGGGGTTATCGCCAGTTTGAAGCCGGGCATCACCGCCGCGCAGGCGAATAGCCAGCTCAATTCGATCCTGCAGGACTATTTCGCCCGAAGACACTTCCCAACCGGCATGTCAGCCCAAGAAAAGGTTTTCCCGCTTCAGACTGGCCTCGTCTACGATCTCCGCTCGAACGTTCATCTCATGTGGGGCGCGGTCCTGCTGGTTTTAATCATTGGCTGCGTCAACATTGCTGGCATCCTGCTCGCCCGCTCTGCAGCACGCTCTCGTGAAATCGCTACGCGGATGGCCTTGGGCGCCGGTCGCGCGCGAGTGATTTCCCAGCTATTTGCTGAAGCGCTCCTGCTCGCGCTCCTCGGTGGTGCTATCGGCTTGGGTCTGGGCTACGTCGCACTCGAAGGCCTCATCCGCCTCAATCCGGCCGAGTTCGACATTTTCGGAACGGTCCATCTCGATTTGCGCGTCATGGCGATCATGGTCGCGATATCGCTTGCAACCAGCATCATCTTCGGCCTTTTTCCGGCCTTCGATGCGACGGCGGTGGACATGCGCTCTGCTCTTGCCGAAGCAGGCCGCAGCAGCACCGGCAGCCGCCGACAATGGAAGCGCCAGATTCTGGTTTTCGCTGAAGTAGCTCTCGGTGTCGTTCTGGTCGTGGCTGCCGGCCTCCTCATCCGCACTTTCACTACGCTCGTCAACGCAAATCCCGGATTCAATCCCAATCACGTCATCACTGCCACTGCCTCTCTGCAAGACGCACGTTATGCCACCAGTGCAGCCGGTGCGCGCCTTTTCCGTGAAAGCCTCGAACGCATCCGCCAGATCCCTGGTGTCGAATCCGCTGCCGTAGCATTAACTCCGCCGTATGCACGAGCCCTTAACGAAGGTGTTCGAATTGTCGGCTCCAGCAAAAGTGGAGTCACTAACTGCACCTACGCCACGCCCGGCCTGTTCGAAACGCTTCACATGAATCTGCTGCGCGGGCGTTTCTTCACAGATGCCGATAACGCTAATACCGCACCAGTCGCCGTGGTGAACGAAAGTTTCGTGACACGCTATTTGCACAACCAGCCCGACCCGCTCGGAACGGCCATCCGGATCGAAAACAAAATCTGGCGGATCATCGGCGTCGTCAACAATGTCCAGGTAAAGATGGGCTGGGGCGGGGCAGGCCCCATCGACCAATTCGCTGGTGTCTACGTTCCGGTCGATCAGTTTCCAGATGGCATCTTTGCCATGGCGAATGTCTGGTTTTCGCCGGTGTGGATTGTTCGGACAAGGGGAGCTATTTCGGCTTTGCCGGAATCCATGCGTCGCGCCCTTCAATCCGTCGATCCGCGACTGCCTTTCTCCTCGTTCCAGAGCATGTTTGAGGTTCGCGGCTCATCGTTAAAACAGCAGCGCTATCAAGCCACGATCTTCTCAGCGCTGGCCACCCTCACCATCATCCTGGTTTCCCTCGGGGTCTATGGTCTCATCGCCCACTCCGTAGCTCAACGTAGGCGCGAGATGGGAATTCGTCTAGCACTCGGCGCTACGCCAAAACAAGTCGTGCGCGCCGCCGTTGTACCAGGCATCACGCTTTCACTGGCTGGAATCGGCTGCGGTGTCGTACTGGCGTTCTTCGCGACGCGATTTCTAAAAAGCTTGATATGGGCCGTTAGTGACACCGATCCCCTGACGTTTATTTCCGTAGCCATATTGCTGATCCTCGTCGCGGTTGTCGCCAGCGCACTTCCGGCCCTGCGCCTGACCCGCTTAGATCCGGCTCAAACCCTCCGCGACGAATAGCTACAAACACCAGCGCGCCCTGCATAAACCCTGGATTGTGCAACTCGCTGGACAGTCTTCTATGACATGCAAGTCCACAATGGCGCTCTGAGCGGGCGTCTTCGATCCCGTCGACCCACCGGCGAACTTTCCGCAAAATCGCGACCTCTTGTAATAAATCGATGTTTGGATCGTTTTTCGTTGTAGGAACGAATCTGACACGCAGAGCGCGAGAGAGGAGGGCTATCTAATGACCCTGTTCGAAACCTTATTCCAGGACCTGCGTTATGGGGCGCGCACCTTGCTCCGCAATACCGGGTTCACTGCCGTTTCGATCTTTGCTCTGGCACTCGGTATTGGCGTCAATACGGTTGTCTTCACGGCATACAAGGCGTTCATCGCGCGGCCTCTCGATGCTCGCGATCCCGGTGAGATGGTCAACCTCGCCCTAATGCGCGACTCGGGCGCCGCCGATTTCACTTTCAGCTATCCGGACTACCAAGCGTATCGGGATTCAGTTCGCTCCTTCAGTGGCCTGATCGCTTTTAACCCGGAGCACATGAGGCTCTCGGCCGCCGGTGGCGTTATGGGTCAACGCGCTGCTGAGGCCTCCACTTTCGTTGTCTCCGAAAACTACTTCAAGGTTCTTGGAATCGCGGCGTTACGGGGCCGTACCTTCGACTCGATAAGTGTTCCCGATCTGGTGGCCTCGCCCGCGGTTCTTATCAGTGAAAACTACTGGCAGAGGCGTTTTGCCGGGGACCCGGCCATGCTGGGGAAAACCATCCGTCTAAATGGCGCCGCCGTTACCATAGCTGGAATTACGCCGCACGATTTTACCGGTACCGGTATGGAAGCGCCAGATTTCTGGCTTCCGATCAGCCTCGAGCCGTTGGTTCATGCCGATGACCATTGGCTAAGCGACCGTGAAAACCAGCGCTACCGCGTGTTTGGCCGCCTCGCTCCTGGCATCGATATCGGCCGGGCTCAGGCGGAAATGACTACCCTGGCCGATCGTCTCCGTACCCTCCACGATCCGCGCTCCGTGTTGTCTAAGCGTGCTACTGCGCTCGTCTGGCCAGGTTGTCCGTTGCCTCTCCCCCTGAAGCTGTACCGGGGATTGACCTTGGCCATTCTGCTGATTATGTTCGCCGCCGGGATGGTGCTGGTTGTGGCCTGCGCCAATGTCGGCAGCCTGCAACTGGCTCGTGCCAGATCCCGCCAGGATGAACTGCACACGCGCCTATCCCTTGGGGCCAGCCGGGTACGCATTATCAGACAATTGCTGACGGAAAGCGCTTTGCTGGGCCTACTGGCCGGCGTCCTGGCGCTTCTGTTCACCTGGGCGTTGCTGAAAGTGTCTGTGGCCTTGGCCGTCCAAGCCTTGCCCCCTGAAGAGGGGACGCTCATTTTCGACGTGACCCCCGACCTCGGAATCTTTGTCTACGTCCTTGCCATTTCTCTGGTTGCCGGTATCCTTTTCGGGCTCGCCCCGGCGATGGAGAGTTCGCGCTGCGCGCTTTCCTCAGCCTCCAGAGGCAGTACTTCGCCGGTTCGCAGCCGCCGGGTCCAAGACTTCCTCATCGCCGCGCAGGTTTCCCTTTCCCTCGTCCTCATGATCTCCGGAAGCATGTTGATTCGAAGCGCCATCAACTCGCTAAAGATGGAAACCGGCTACGAGAGCAAACACGTCGTCGATCTCGATTTGAAATTCCCAGAGGGATCGAAATACGACGCCGCCCGGAAGGTTACTCTGGTCCATGAGCTTCGCACGCGCCTAGCTGTCCTGCCCGGAGTGGCTGCCATCACCAGCGCTTGGCCGCCGGGCGATAACTTCATGTTTCGAACAGCCGCCGCGCCGCTTGATGGAGAGAAGTCCTCGGCCCAAAATGTGCAGTCGATGCTCCACTACACCTGCGTTCAGGCGAACTACTTCCAGACCCTTGGCATTCCGCTGTTCCTGGGCCGTAGTTTTCAACCGCCGGCCGGCCAATCTGAGCACTCCGTCATTCTCAGCGAATCAGCCGCCAAACAGCTATGGCCCGGCCAGAGCCCCATCGGCCGCAGCCTCCGGTTAGGCGCTACCGACGAACAGTTCCACAGTCGCGCTACGGCCGACGATCGGAGCGAACTTCTTGCAGACGGACCAGCCTACCAGGTCGTCGGTGTTGCCCGCGACACACGTGGGGTTGAGTATGACGGCAGCGACTCCAAACAGGTCTACCTGCCGATGCCCGAAGGTCGGCTTCAGGACCATCCCATACTCATTCGGACCCAGTCCGACCCGGCACTGGTCCTAAGAGCGATCGACCCGCTGATCTCTTCGATCGATCCCGACTTGACGACAACCACTTCCACTCTCGATGAAATGCTTCGCCAGTCGGCATCGTTCATCGGCTCCAGCCTTGCGGCAGCTATTGCGTCTACTGTCGGCCTGTTCGGGCTTCTGCTCACCTTGATGGGCATCTATGGCACGGTCAGCTATATAGTTGTGCTCCGCACGCGCGAAATCGGCATCCGCATGGCTGTCGGTGCCCAAAAGAGCGACATTCTCGGACTCATTCTGCGGGAAAGCACACGGCCCGTGCTTGCTGGATTGCTTGTCGGAATGTTTCTCGCTGTGGGAGCCTCTTATCTGCTGCGCGGTGTGCTCTATGGGCTCCATACCGTTGATGGCGTCTCCTTCGCCGGTGTGTCCCTCTTGTTTTTGACGATTGCGTTGCTTGCCGCTTACCCGCCGTCCGGGCGCGCCATGCGCGTCGATCCCATGGTGGCGCTCAGATATCAGTAGCGTGAGTTGGTTGCAGATTATTTGCTCATTGCACAAACCTTCGTTTATGCAACACGGTCCGCTTGCTTGCGCCCATTCAGTAAAGAAACGGTCACTCCTAAAGTCGCTCACGATCGCTCAGAAAGCAGCTTGTCAATTTCCTTCGACAGGTTTTCGATCAAATGCTCAGCGCCGTCGTATCCGACGTGTTCGATCCGCAAGTGCCCGGTTCTATCCAGAACCAGTAGGTGAGGATAGCCCTGGGCTTTGAGGCGAGTCACAACCTCGTTCGAGTCATAAGCGATTGGAATTGTGTATTCCGCCTTTTTGATGAAGGCACGAGCTTTTTCTGGAGTTTCGCCCTCTCTGTTCACGTCGATGGCAAGGAACTTTACATTCGGATTTGTTCGATACCGCCGGTAGACTTTTTCTAGTTCGGGAAACTCCTGGCGACAGGGTGGACACCAGGTCGCCCAGAAATCGATTACGACTACGCGGCCTCTCAGTTCCGAGGACCTTAGAACCGTGCCGTCCAATTCGGTAACGCTAAACTCCGGGATCACCTTGTCAGTAGTGCGATTGTTTAGACGATTGGCCAGCATGGGAGCGCCAACGATTGAGCCAACTGCAACCGTTGCCAGCAACGCAGCGATGCTCACAACGCTCCCAATTCGATGTACGGCCCAGTTCCGGCGTGCAGAGACGCCGATCACCGCCGCCACACAAGAGACCACAACGATTAGGCCGAACATCGCTGGTGGAGTACTAAATCCGAACACCAGGAGACATGGCGAGACCAACAGGAGCGTTTGTAGCCATTTAGCTATTGGCGAGGATCTGCCGCGTGCAAACCCGACCGCAACAAACAGCAGCGCCATTATGAGGAAGACTTGCCGCATGTCCGAAAAGATGGAGGTGCCTACAGCGGCTAGGAACACGACGCCGATAGCGGCCACACCGGTCAATAAATCGCAGAGAATGCTCTTGACCAAACTCTTATTTCTCATACCTGCACCCTTGCCCACACGCGGAACATCCTCTTGATGCTCTCGAATTTTATACGCATGCCTGACTCCAGAGTTCAGCGTTATTTGGCCTATATTACTGATGGCGGCCTCGGGTGAGAGATGTTGCTGTTAGATCTGTCCGATAACGATTGGAAGGCAGAGAAAGTTGACCGGGCTTTATGCTGAATAGGGGCATGATGAGGGGAAAAGTCGTTCTAGTAACTGGCGGGAGCGCTGGCATCGGGAGGGCCGGCGGAATTTTGACGCAACAGAAGTTCGGCGTTCACGCGCAATAGTCGGCCATGCACCAACGCTCGTCATTGCGGATGGATTGCGCCAGCGCTTCATCGACTGCCGCAAGACCTTTATAAACTTGCCCGGTGCGTGCGAGCGCGTCCGCGAGTTCCGCAACCGCGGCGGTGTGATACAAGGAGTACCCGGCAGCTCGGAGGTCGTCGACCGCGGCTTGTAGCAAAGTCACACCTGCTTCATGGTTGCCGCGCCTTACGGAGAGCATGCCTTCAAAACATCGACCCATGGTGGCCCACAGCGCCAACCCGTGCCGCGTGGAGTGATCGAGCAACAAACCGGTGTAATGCTCGGCCAGGGCTAAATCGCCGACGAGGAGAGCGATTGGACAGGCCCCCTGGCCCAGTGCATAACACAGCGACAAAGAATGTTCAACTGCTTGTGTGCATCGGCCACGCCGCGATTGACGGAGCTATGGCTGCCTCTGGAAGGCCTTGCAGCCAAAGGACCTTCCCCAGGAACGCGCGCGCCGCAACCGATTGGTCGAACTGAAAACGAACGATTTCCGCCCGGTTGCCGAGCACACCCGCATGGTCCAGCATGCTCTCTAGGTGCCGGCGCGCGACGGTTTGTTCGCCTAGAAAGTGATGCGAGGTTCCTACCAGGCGCTCGCCGACGCGCATGCCCCTCAGGATCGCGGCCCTCCTCGGCTAGACGCGCGAAGGTCCGAGCCAATCCTGATCGATGCTCGCCCCGTTACGCAAATGGTCCACAAACCCCGGCAAGCCCGCAGTTGATAATCGGTGTTCCGAAGGCGCTCCGCGATCCTCTTCACGTTGCTCCATGCCTCTTTGGATTCGGGTCCTGGACCAATTGAGTAGAGAGCCACACCCAAGGCTGTGACGAGTTGCATCTCCTGGCGAGCGCTTGCATCGGCAGAACCGAGAAACGAAAGCGCTCGTTTGGCACCCTGCCGATGCGGTGGTTGCGCAGTCGGCGGCAACGGCTATGGCAGCCTCGAGAGTAAAATCCCCGCGAACACGGACAACCGCCGCAGGACACCCTGCTCTACAGCCGGAAGGAGATCATAACTCCAGTCCAGCGTGGCCTCGAGGGTTGATGGCGCGGCAGAGCCGACCGCCGGCCCTCGGTCAGTAATTGAAAGCGATCGCCAAGACGCGCCGCCACTCTGCTCACACGAATGCGTCGACCCTGCCTGCCGCCAACTCAATCGCCAGTGCGTTGCCGTCCAGTTGGTGGCAGATGTCGGCGATTAGCGGAGCATCATCGTCCGTCAGGACGAATCCATCCATTCTTGCGGCGACGCATTCGACGAATAGCTCGATTGCGGAGTACTTCATGGCCTGAGCCGCTGTCAAAGTCCCCACCATAGGAGGAGTATCGAGCGGCGGCAGTCGCTTGAGCACTTCGCCGTCGACGATGGCGCGCTTCGATCGGAGACTGCGGCAACAAAACGGTAGCCTCGACCGGGAACGTTGACGATGTATCGATTGCCGTCCCGGCCCTCGCCTAGCGCCTGTCGCAAGGTGGCCACGTGAACTTTGAGGTTTCCTTCTTGAACGAAACGTTCGGCCAAACACCGCGATTAGGTCTTCCTTGCTGACGACCTCCTCAGCCCGTTCCGCCAGGCACGTCAAAATGTCAAATGCGCGGGCGCCAATCTGGACAGGCTCATCGTTTTTGAGAAGTTGTTGCTGAGAGGGAATAAAGACGAACGGCCCAAATGTCATGCGCCAGTCGACAGAGTAAGTCTCCGACTCAGCCGCCCGGACCATTCCCGGGCATGGATTCGGATTTAGGGTCTCGCAAAAGCCTACCTCATCCGGTCCTAAAGATGGTCCTGCCCGCGGGAGCAAAACCATCGCTTCGGTACCGTTGAGATTACCATCTGGGGCGGCGTTCACGCCCAGCCCCCAGCCGCGTTGCCGCTAGACGATCCCGCCGGCCTCTCAGGCCACCCTGGCTTCGTACGTCTGCACTTCCAGCGCGCTCGCGAGCGCTTTCTTCGTCTTTTCCGCCAGGCTGCGCAAGCGCGTATGCTTCGGGTGCGTCAGCCGCCGTTCCACGCTGCGCCGCGCCCGCAACAGGCGAATGCGTACGGCGGTCTCTGACCAGCCATGTTGCCGCGCAATCTCCTGCACCTTGTACCCTTCGATGTAATGCCCTTCGAGCACCACCCGGTCATTCGGCTTGCACTCCTTCAAAATCCGCTTCACGTCGATCGCCGCCACATTCATCCGCGGAGGCGCCTGCAGTTCCGGCAAGGTCTGTGTCTGCGGCTCGCGTCTCAAAAATGTCCGGTGAATGTTCAAGGCGATGCTGTTCGTCCACGTCAGCACGAGAGCGGGGTCGCGCAACTGTTCCCTTCGTTCCCAACCCTTGGCCCACGCTGCCTGTGCCGTATCGAGCGCCGCGTCGTAAGAAAGGCCCCGAGACACCAGGAACCGTACCGTCAGATTGAATCCGCGCTGGTACGCCTTGCCGTAATCTTCTGTTGTCATTTGGCTTTCACCGCTCCTCTAAAAATTTGTATTGGCCGTCGCTCTCATCCCGTGATCGGGTGGATGAAAGTCGATTCCCCCGACTTGACCCGTAATTGCTTACCCGGTCTAATCGACGGCATACAGATAGGCAGTTTGATGGCCATGGGCCTTCCCACTCCTGCCAAAGGAACGCTAACCTGCTGCAATTGCTGGACTAATTTCCGGTTTAAGTAGCTTAGTAGACCTACCGGCGCGCACTGGAAAACCTTCCACGCGCAGCAATTCTTTCCGGGCATGCAAAAATTTCTGGCTAGATCGTAATTTGGATGAAACCTTTTGGGGCCGAATAGGGCTCTCGCCGCGAAATGCGGTCGAGGAGCAAGCGGGGTCGCTTTGGCTGCGGACGCTTTGCTTCGGCCGGTTTACTTTGGCGTGATGGGCGTATCGGTGGGCGTTTCGATCTTTTCGGTCTTCTCGGGCTCTTCCGTGGCTGCCTTCATGCTTTCCCGAAAAGAGCGGATCCCCTTGCCCAGACCATGCCCCAGCTCCGGAAGCTTCTTGGGGCCAAAAATGAACAGCGCTACCACCAGGATGATCAACAGGTGCTGCGGCTGTAAAAGTCCTTCAATCATGGGATGTCTCCGCCAACGGTGCAGAACCTGGGCTCTGCACCCTCAGTATATATGAGGAAAGCCATGGGTGGAGCGCTTAAGTGGCGGAAAGACCGGACTAAGCATTTTCCGCCGTTTGCCGCCGACCCTGCGGTTGACATCGGAAGGACGGTCGGCTATAGTTCCTAAAGTATTGACCTATCAACGAGTTGACGCCCTAAACAGCGTTGCTCGGCCAGCCGGAAACGCTTCCGGCCTACCGGGTGGCTCGTGATCCTCGCGGACGACAACTCAGGAATGACGCAACCTATGGCCGGCCCATCTGACAAGTTTGTGGAGACACCCGGTACTGTCGATAGCGACGATTACCAGGCCTTCCTCGACGATTACAGCAGCCAATTCAGTTCGAGCGGCGGCGAGATTCTGCACGGCCATGTCCTGAGTGTTTCCGACAAAGAAGTAATCGTCGATATCGGCCGCAAGACGGAAGGCTTAGTCCCGGCCGCGCAGTTTCCTTTGCCCGACGGCAAGCCTTCCGTTCATCCGGGAGATGTCATCGAGGTCATGATCGACCGCAGCGGCAATCAGGTCGAAGGCTACATTCTTCTCTCCTACGAGCGTCCCCATCGTTTGCACTTGTGGGAGGTTCTCGAAAAAGCTGCCGCGGAAGGAACGCCTGTTGCCGGTCGCGTGGTGAATAAAATCAAAGGCGGCCTCGCCGTCGACATCGGCGTGGTTGCTTTTCTGCCGAGTTCGCAGGTCGAGATCCGCCCCATTCACAATCTCGACAGTTATCTGGGCCGCGATATCGATGTCCGCATCCTGAAGTTGAATCGCCGCCGAGGTAACGCCGTCGTCTCCCGCCGCGTGCTGCTCGAGAACGAGATGCTGACCCGCAAAGCGCAGGCCCTCGCCAATATCTCGGAAGGCGGCACGGTCACGGGTGTCGTGAAAAACTTAACCGACTACGGCGCCTTCGTCGACCTCGGCGGCATCGACGGTCTGCTGCACGTCAGCGATCTGAGCTACGGCAATGTAGCGCATCCTTCCGCGATCGTGCAGGTAGGCGATCAGCTCACTTTGAAGGTCCTCAAGTTCGATCGCGAAAAAGAGCGCATCTCGCTCGGCTTGAAGCAGCTTCATCCCGACCCTTGGGCCAATATCGAAGCCCACTATCCGCCCCAAAGCCGCGTCATCGGCCGCATCGTCAGCGTAACCGACTACGGCGCTTTCGTCGAGCTCGAGCCCGGCGTCGAAGGTCTGATCCACATCTCCGAAATGACCTGGAGCCGCCGTATGAAGCATCCCACCAAGGTCGTCAAGGCCGGCGATCAGGTCGAAGCCGTGGTGCTCGAAATCAAACCCAAGGAGCGCCGCATCTCGCTCGGTATTAAGCAGCTCGAGGCCGATCCTTGGACCACCGTCGCCGACCGTTACAGCATCGGCTCCGTCGTCGAGGGACGCGTGCGTAAGCTCGCTGACTTCGGCGCCTTCATCGAGATCGAAGAGGGCATTGACGGCTTAGTGCACATTTCCGATCTTTCCTGGACCGCGCACGTCAAGCATCCTTCCGAATTAGTGAAGAAGGGCCAGGTCGTCCAAGCGGTTATTTTGAACATCGATGCCCCAAACAGGCGTCTATCGCTTGGTGTCAAGCAATTGCAGCCCGATGCCTGGGAAACCTTCTTCCGCACCCATCAGGTGGGCGACACCGTGAGAGGAAGGGTTTGCCGCGCCGCGCCCTTTGGTGTTTTTGTCGAATTGCTGCCGGGTGTCGAAGGTCTTTGCCATCGCAGCGAAATGGACGAACCGGGAAAGCGCCATGCCGGCCGCCAGGCATCGCCTGAGGAAGCCGCTCTTCCCATCGGGGAGGAGTTCGAGTTCAAGGTAATCAAGGTGAATGAGGCGCAGAAGAGAATTGGCCTCAGCTTACGCGCTGTCGCCGAAACAGATGAGCAAAACCGCCTGCAGGATTATAAGCGCCAGGCGATCGTGGCCACCTCCTCCGTGGGGGACGCCATGAAGCAACATAAGTCGGAAGAAAAACAGTAATGGAAAAAGCAGAAGCGGGACAATAGTTTATGACCAAGGCCGAGCTGATCGAGGAAGTATCGAAGGTTGTCGAGATGACGCGCAAAGACTCGGAGACGATTGTGGAAACCATCTTCGACAGCATCGTGAACAGCCTCCATAAAGGGGAAAAAATCGAGATTCGCGGGTTCGGCAGCTTCCGGACGCGCCAAAGGCAATCGCGCGTTGGGCGCAATCCAAAAACCGGCTCTCGCGTTGAAGTGCCTTCGAAGCGCATCCCGTTCTTCAAGCCGAGCAAAGAACTGCGCGATCTTGTCAATCATTCCGCGAAAGCCAGTACCGGCATCGCTGAACCTGCGCCGCCGAGCGCTCCTGCGGCCGGTGGCGGCCCCTCGAGCAGCTAACCCGGGGGCTAGCTCTCGCCCATGGATTACCTGTGGACGCCCTGGCGTGCCACGTATATGCGGGAAAAGCGCGAAAAGACCGGCTGCATTTTCTGCCAGGCAGCCGCCTCCACCGCCGACGAAGAAAATCTGGTCGTTTATCGCGGTGCGCTTAGCTTTGTCATCTTGAACCGCTATCCCTACACCAGCGGGCATCTGATGATCGCCCCATTCCGGCACGTTTCCCGCTTGCAGCAGATGGACGAGGCCGCCGCCGATGAGGTGATGCGTCTCGCGCGTTTCGCCGAGGGCGCCCTCGAGGAAACCTATCGCCCGGAAGGCCTAAATCTCGGCATCAATCTCGGTGAAGCCGCCGGTGCCGGTATCGAGCAGCATCTCCACATGCATTTGCTGCCGCGCTGGTGGGGTGACGCCAATTTCATGACCACTGTTGGCAACGCCCGCATCATCCCCGAGGCGCTCGATGACACCTACGCAAAGATGAAGCGGGCGTTTTCAGAACTCAACGTTTAGAGTGTGGCGCGGACGGTCGTCTTTTGCCGTCTGCGTAAATTAACGGATGTTGATCTTGAGAATGGCATCCGAGTGATTGTGCCGCCAATCCCAATAGGCTTGGCGTTGCCGCGCGTTGGCGTGATCCCAATCGACGTACGCGTGGTGGTGCTGCTCCCAGTACATGTGATATGCACGGTCCTCATGATCGTTCCACTGGTGATAGTCTTTATGGTGCTTATCGTAATACCGGTCGTCGTGGTGATCTTGCGCGCCCAAATAACCGGGTATCAGCATCAATCCGGTGCCTAGAGTCAGTGCCGTTATCATTTTTTTCATTGTGGTTAAGTCCTCCAACCTCGTCTCTAAGACATCCTGTAGATCTGCTAAGTTTCACATCAAGGCCGTACTGGCCGTTCTGTCTTTATTGGCCTGCATTTGCGTAGGGTGTAGTCAGCCGGAAGCAGTGGCGGCCTTTGCCGGGGCAGCGAATCAGGCCTTGACCCAAGGGGCCAATCTATTCAAGGATTTGCAAGGTTCCTGCCTGCGCCGCCACGCCGCCGTTGCCCGCGTTACGCCGGCGTTTCTGCCGGAATCATCGCCCGCGGTCTCGAACGCCTGTGCCAATTTCGCTCCCCAAGGCGCTGCCCTGCTTGCAGACGCCAACGTGCTCGCCGCGTATTTCCAAGCCATGCAGGAGCTCGCCGCTTTCGATAATTCTTCCGTTAGTACCCCCGCCGAAGCGGCCGGAGCGAACGGCGCCACCGCCGCGGATTTGAACGCCAGTCAAATCGATTCCATCTCTAAGTTGTCCGGCCTGGTCACCCGCGCCTTCACCGGCAACTACCGCCGCAATCATTTGCTCGAATACCTGCGCGACGCCGATCCGCACGTGACCGCGCTGACCACCGGCCTTGAGAACGTGATTGGCAAAGATTATCAGGGCCTGCTCACCGAAGAGCGGCGCAATTTGAACATCGAGTATCAGCGCGTATTCGATTCCGGCAACAAGGCCCTTACCCTGTTATTGAATCGCGCCTATCGCGGCGATATCGATGAGCTGAATCGCCGTCAGAGCGCCGCCGTCGCCTACGTTCAGGCGCTCCAGCAGATTCGCCAGGCCCATCGGAAACTGGCGGACAGTGCTCGCCGTCTCGAAACAAAACAGGTTAGTGTGGAACTGGAGCCGTACACCCAAAAATTGCAGGATCTCCTATGGCCGATGAAGCAGATCGCGCGCGACAATTAGCAAATCTGTTCGCAAGGATGGCGGAAGACATCGACGACTACCGCACCAAACACTTTAACGAGCTAAGCCCCGCCCAGTGCACCGTCTTCGAGGACGCCATTGAGCGGCTCGATGACGCGCACGACGACTTCACTTCCGTCGCCATCAAAGCCACGCTGAACTCGATCGAAAAAGATATCCCTAAGATCGCCGCCATCACCACACAGGCCGGCGACGCCTTGCAGCATCTCAAAAACGTGGCGGCCGTGGCCAAAATCGCATCCTCGCTGGCCGCTCTCGCCGCCGCCGTTACCACCGCCGATTACGGCCTGATTCCTGGCGCCATCGAAGACATTAACGCCGTCCTCAATAAGACCCAAGCTAGCTAAGGTATCGTCACCGGCCGGCTGAACTCCGACATCTCTTTCCCTTGCGTTTCACGCACCACCAGCCGGATCACATAGGCCCCGGGTTTCACCGGAAAATCCCAGCGCAGCGTAACGCCGGCGTCCTTCTTCGCGAGCGTCTCCTCGAGTAGGTTAAGATTCGCGGTTTTTGTCGTTCCGGTCAAATATCTGCCGTCTCTATTGAACAAAGCGGCAACCATAACTAAGGAGTCGTGGCTTCGCGCCGCTGCCTTGGCAAAATGCAGCGATTGGAACTCCGTTTTTGCCATCACCGTAACTTTCGGATCGCCCGTTTTGGGTTTTACATACCCCGTTTGCAAAATGACCGGTATCTCGTGCACCTCGTTATGGGAGAAAAGCGCATCGTCCATCGCCGACCGCGCCTCTTGCTCTTCCGGTTCGTCCTTCAGCGCATAGTATCCGCGCCGTGCTTCGATCCTCGCTTCCCTCACGTTCGCCAAACGGATCTTAATCGCATGAAAACTCCCGTCCTGCTTCAAATTCACGGGCGCAAACCCCAGCACATAACAGAACTCGGGCGCGTCCGCCACCCGCTCGAATTCGGTGGACATGGTCCCGCCCGTGCCTTCCGCCAGGTCTGTCAGAACTCCTTTGTTCGCGAGCGAGCTGAGCTCCCGGTATTTGAGCCAGAGTTGGCTGGGCATGCGCGGGTCGGCCGCGTCCGGTTCGTTCGAATAGACTCCGCGTGCATACAGACTGCTGATGGTGACACGGTCCTTCGCTGCCAGGTTAAGAATCTCCGCCATCTCTCCAAGCGCTTCCCGCGTTTGCGCATAAAAGCCCGACGACGCTAAAACAATAAGCCGCTCGCCGGGCATCTGCGCGAGCCGCCGGATCGCGTACCGCAGCGTCCGGAACGCCACCCGATGTTCCGGCTCGTCAACGTGCAGCCTTCGTTCCGCCGCTGCCATCACAATCATCTCCGCAGTGACCTCATCGCAGGGCGTGCAGGCCATCGTATGCCGCACGAGCCCTTTTTTTGCATAGGGGTCATCCCGGTTCAGAATCAGATCGGCGAGGTAATAGGTGACGCCGGGACACTCCGTTTCATCGTGTGCGAAACTCTCCCTCGTCCGCACCTTCGCGAGCGCGCCTTCGAGCTTGTCCCGGTCGCTCGTGAAGTCTAATGCGGGACGGCCCGAAAAAGTGTAAATCGCCGCACGATCCCCAGGCGCCAGCTCGCGATCGAAATGCTGGATTGCCATTCCGCGTACATGAGCGAGATCGGGAACACGGCTGTCGAGATCGTCGAACAGGTAAATAACAAAGCGTGCCGGTGCCCGGCTTTCCGCAACCGACGCCGTATCGGCAGTGTGACTCGCCTCCGCAGGCGGGCTTTTCATGTTCCTCGCTTTGCCCGCAGATGTACCCGCGCGCCCTACGGCCGCAAAGCTTACAACTGTCTGCTGCTTCTTCTTATCGAACAGTTGGAAATCGTCCTTGGTCAGGTTGCCCACCGGTTTGCCTTGCCGGTCGCGCACCACCACCGGCACCAGCACAAGCTCGACGCCGCCCTGGAAACTGGCAACGCTCTCGCCCGTTTTCAGGCTGTCCTGTTGCTTTGGTGTATTCTGCGCAAACGCTGTTGCGCTTAAGAACACCGCGATCCACGCTAGGGAATACGCGGACATGCCTCTCAAAAGGACGCGCGCTGCACTAAACTTAGGTACCGAATCGCGTTACGCCGCAGCGCTTTGCGTCTTCACGAATTGAATATCCAACTCCAGCTTAACCTCGTCGCCGAGCATCATCCCGCCCGTCTCGAGCGGCGCATTGTAAGTCAGCCCAAAATCGCTTCGCTTGATTTTCCCTTTAACCGTCGCGCCGACTCTACTCCCGCCCCACGGATCCTTAGCCTCCTTCGAGACCTCGTCCACCGTCAGCACCACCTCTTTAGTAACACCGTGCAACGTCAGATCCCCGGTCGCTTTAAATTCCTCATCGCTCACCTTCTCAAGCCGCGTACCCTTGAACGTCATGGTGGGATACTTCGCCACATCGAAAAAATCGGCGCTCTTCAAGTGCCCATCGCGCTTTTCGTCATTCGTGTTGATCGAATTGACATCAATCGTCGCCTCAAACGTCGCTGTCGCGGGATCCGCCGGATCATAGCTGACGCTTCCCTTCACGCCCCGGAAGCTGCCACGCACGTTGGTAACCATCAAATGGCGAACACTAAACTGCACACTCGAGTGTGTCGGATCAATTTCATAGGTGTTTTTCATAGGCCCTTCTTTCCCTTAATAGAGTATCGCCGTTCCCAGAGGATTCTAAATCTGGCTAGTGATATTCATAAAGGTCATGGAAATCACCCGCCGAAGCTTTACCCGCAACATTTTAGCCGCCGGTGCCATCGCGCCCTTAGCCTCTATCCAGGCCCAGGCCAGCTCAGCCCAGGACGGCTCAACCAAGCTGCGCTATTGCATCGTCGGTCTCGGACGCATCTCGCTTGGCCATTTCATGCCCGGCTGCCGTCTGTCTGAAAAATCCCAGGTAACCGCGCTCGTGAGCGGCCATCGCGACAAGGCCGAAAAGTATGCCGCCGAATACAACGTACCCGCCAAAAACATTTACAGCTACAGCAACTACGACGAAATCGCCGACAACAAAGAAATCGACGCGGTCTACATCGCCTTGCCCAACAGCATGCACGCCGAATACACCATCCGTGCCGCCAACGCCGATAAACATGTGCTGTGCGAAAAACCCATGGCCGTTAGTGTCAAGGAAGGGCAGTCGATGATCAATGCCTGCCGCGCAGCCGGCAAGAAGCTGATGATCGCCTACCGCTGCCAGTACGAACCCACCAATCTGCACGCCATTCAGCTCATTCGCGATGGCAAGCTCGGCGTCGTTCAGGCCATCGAAAGCGCCAACGGCTTCGTCGAGAAGGCCGGCGAATGGCGGCTCAATCGCAAACTGGCCGGCGGCGGTCCGCTCATGGACGTCGGCATCTATTCGTTAAATGCGGCCCGCTTCCTGACCGGCGAAGAGCCCAAGGAATTTGAGGCCTACTCCTCCGTCATCGATAAGGACGGCCGCTTCTCTGAAGTCGAAGAGAACCTCGGCTGGACCATGCGTTTCCCTTCCGGCGTTATCGCCACTTGCACCACCACTTATGGCGCCGACATGCCGGGCTTCATTCGCGTGCACGGCTCCAAAGGCATGTTGAGTCTCGAACCCGCCTTC
>DASYAX010000202.1:0-50624 GCA_036501045.1 Bryobacteraceae bacterium | reverse complement strand
GGCAATCGCCAGTGCGATCGTGGTCTTCCCGATCCCGCCGGGTCCGACGATGCTGACGAAACGGCGTTCTGAGATTTGGTTCGCGATCATCGGGATCAGTTCGGCGCGGCCGACTAATCGAGTGAGGGAAGCCGGCAGATTGTGAGAGGCGTTGGCCGCGACCATCGATAACCCTGGCCTGAACGGCGCGGTTCGGTGCGACACGGCGGCGACAAAACGGTAGCCCCGACCTGGGGTGTTGACGATGTACCGATCGCCGTCCTGACCGTCACCCAGTACCTGCCGAAGGGTAGCCACATGGACTTTGAGATTTCCTTCCTGAACGAAAACGTTCGGCCACACACGCGTGATCATGTCTTCTTTGCTGACAATCTCCCCCCCGCGTTCAATCAAGCACGCCAGAATCTCAAACGCGCGAGCGCCGATCTGGACCGGCTCATCCATCTTGAGGAGCAGTTGTTGAGCGGGAATGAGGACGAATGGCCCAAACGCGATCCGGTCGAAAGAAGGATTTATCGGATGAGCCACAGTGACCCATTATCGTTGAGATCGGAGCTTCCCTGTAATCAGCTTTCGGGATTCAGTTTGACGGATAACCCACCGAACATATGCGCCTGCGGTTGCGGGCGGATCGTCGGCGAATCGGACATTGGCCGAGTCTCAGGCGGTCATTGGTGAAGCTGTGCTGCAAACTATTGATCGCAAAGAACAAGAGTTCTAAACGTATCCACCACGGGGAACCACGAAATTTCTACATTGAAAACAAAGGATTTATTGGTTTAACTCGCCCGTATATTGATTCTTCGGTTCGAATCCATACGGGATATCGCCGAATTCGGCTTTAGCTGCGGGATTGGGTCTCGCCCGTGCAGGAGAGCGAATGATCAGCTACAGGATGTCGTCGGATCGACCTTGTATATCCCGTGTGGTACCGCTCGTAGGGACGATCGAACATGTGCCCCGGCATTCAACAACTCAGCATCGACATAGTACTACACCTCCAGAACCACTCTTGCCATTCGTGAGGCAACATGGAGACGTGGGCAAAACTTCGCCGGCGCAGAGATCTCTGGTCTGGCTAACTGGAGAATACAACAGCGGAAGGGCGATTCACTGCCTGCGGGCCGCGACCATTTGAATTCCGTCGGCAGTGATGATGCTGATATGTCCTGCCCACGCCGTATCCGCCGCGATGAACGCACGTACAAGCGGTGCCAACCTCTCGGGCGTCGCCGGATGAACTCGGAACAGAACAACCCCGGATTGTTCCAATGGACTTCGACGCTGAACGGCGATCTGCCAAAAGTCCTTGTCAAGCGTCAACACGATCCGGGCTTCGGCTTCCGCCAAATCCAACAGGACGACATCCCTTGCTCCCGCGTGATCCGTGCGAGCCCATAGGACGTCGTGGCCCTCGGCTCGAAGCACCCCAATAACCGGCTTCGGAAAGTTCTCGTCGGCGAGGAGGAGCATCTACGCCGGAATTGGGAACGCCTTATATTCGTGGGCCAGATAACTGGCATACGACAGACAAGCGAGGATGTCCTCTCGCGTCAGGCCGGGGTAGTTAGAGAGAATGTTGTCCTCAGACTGGCCAGATGCCAGGAGTTCCAGAATGAACTCGACGGCGAGACGCGTGCCGCGGATCACAGGCTTGCCTGCCAGGATCTCAGGGTCAACAACGATGTGGTCAGACAACGGCATACCAACAGTCTACTGTGCCAAGATCCGGTTCGGCAGGTCGCGTGAGTCGGCTTGTTTTGCCAACGGCGCATCCGAAACTGAGAGGTCCGTCCCGCACAATTGGCAAGTCTCGGGAGAACAAAGACGTTCTCCGTCCTATATTAAAGATCCGCTTGTTTGTGAAATTCTGGCAAGCAGACGGGATTATTTAGCGCGGCGAACTGGGCATGAGAGGTGAGGAAGGAACCGCTCAGACTTCTGGCTCGGGATTTTTGCAGGTGCAGGACGGACAGGTATGCTCAATCTGAGGCTGTGATGGCTGCGAGAGTAATCGAGTGGGATCAGGAGAAGCTCTACGATCAGATTTGGACTAGGCCTTTGCGGACAGTCGCCCATGAGCATGGTCTGTCTGATGTGGCTTTGGCGAAGGTCTGCAAGAAGCTCCACATTCCCCGACCTGGAGTTGGGTACTGGCGACGAAAGGAGTGCGGGTTCAAAGTTGAGAGGGTGCCTCTGCCGCCGGCAAAGGGATCGTCACCGTGGTCAGCCACCTGCCGGATTTTCAAGAGAAGCCAAGGCGATTGTCAGAAGAACTGATCCCCCTCCGAAAAGTCATGGAAGCGCCCAAGGCGCTCCACTCCGTTATCAAGCAAACTGAGCGGGCCTTTGCAGACGGCCACCCAGACCCGTTCGGCCGAGTCCAAGCGGACTGGCGGCTCCCACACATCTCGACATTCGTGTCACAAGGGTCGGCATGGTGCGCGCTCTCAAATTCATGGACATGCTGGTCAGACTCCTTGAAGCAAATAGCATGACTGTTACGCCCGGCACCGGCCGCGAACCGGCGGTTATCCGGGTTGATGGCGAACAAATCCGGGTCATCCTAAAGGAGGAGGTCCGGGGACGAAAGCGAGAACTTACTCGGGAGAAGAAGCGAAACCAGGAAAAGTGGCCATCCTCCAGCCAGAAGGACTTCGCCTGGGCGTACGATGCCACTAATCGATTCGTGTTTGAAATCGAGAATTACACCGATTCGCAGCGGAGATGGGCAGACACAAAGCAGCGGAAGATCGAGGAGGCCATCGAGCATATCGCACGCAGCATACTTGCTACCACAGCATTCGAGAAGCGGCGGCGAGCTGAACGGGAAGCCGAGAGGCATGAGTCTGAGCGGCTACGACGGCTGCGCTATCAAGAGCAGCAGCGTATCGAAAGGCTGAAGCGAAACGCTACCGCATGGGAAGAAGCTCAGCGCATCCGTGTGTATCTCGCCGCGGTCGAAGAGAAGGCCGCGGCGCGTGAGGGCGGCCTTGCGGCTGACAAGGCGATGTCACGTTTCCTGGAATGGGGACGCCGCTATGCGGATAGCCTCGATGCGACCGGCATACCCGCTAGCAAAGAGTGGGAACAGGACGAAGCTGTCGAGCTTTGAGTAACCATCTCTGCCATTCCTACATGTGGACGCACACAGAACGACCGACCTCAACAGTACGAATGTACGTGCCGCTCCCGATACGCAGGAGGCTCCACGGCGGCCAAACGCGAGAGTGCTTGCTCCACCGTTGCGATCTCTAGATGCAACAGGTTCCTTGGCAACCACAGGAGTACCTTCTGGGAGCCGCCCTATGTGAGCCATGACATTGAAGGTCAGAAATTCCCAGTACGGAAAATGCCGGTCGCACACGACGGGAGTGACATCCAGCAAAGCATAGGGACTCACCTAAGATTACCTATCGATTTTCAAGTCTTCCGATTCGATGAAGCGTGCAAAGCTGCCTTACAATCTATTCCATGCATAAAGAAGAACTAGTTCGGCGCAGCGCCGAATTTAAAAGCACGCATGCTTGCGCAGAGGAATGCAGATGCGCGAGAGCAATCTTCTTCCACTACTAGAAAGCGGAAGTCTGTGAAGAGCGAACCGCACTCCGATGACAGTGTTGTCGACGACGTTAACGCATTAAAGAAACATATCGCGCAGCTTGAAGCTGAGAACGAGAGGCTGCGTCGTCAGTTGACAGTGATGAGCACGAGAACGACAGAATCTTCCCGATCGTCAGAAGATTCTATTCGTGAACAGCGGAATAATTTCTTCAAGTACAGCAATATTAGACGGTACTAGCCTAGTGAACATAGCCGTATTGCCGGCCGCCTCGGGAGACGGCCTCTTGCTACCCGCCCGCGTTCTCATTGCGGACAGAAGTTCGGTGAGTTTCAGCGCTCCTGATTTTGGTGGGATCGACTCCTGCTTCACCCATGGCATCCATTTATGGTTCTTCTCAGCTTCTCTGCGTTTTCCGCGTCGTATAGCTGTTGTGTGTCGGCGTCCGGGTCGAAGAGGATCGGATCTTCCGGGCCGGTTCCCGCCCGAACTCCTCCTTGAATCGGCGCAGTTGTTCTTCGAACGCTGCTTTGGCATCAGGGGTCAATCTCACGGTGCGGATAGCTGCTTCCCGACTCGGGGCTTAGTTAGCACCTCCGATCCCGTTTCTCTCGACTCTACTGCCCATGGTCATTCCTGTGCTAAATCTTACCTTTTATCCATGCAATGAATTTGTCCAATCGACGCAGCGTGCGTTGGTACTCGATGCGGCGAGTGGTGTCGAACTTCACACTCGGTTCGAGGATCGTGTGAAAATGATCGTCACGTTCCTTCTGTCCTCCGGTAGAATCTCTTTTCGGTAGCCATCTACGTACCGGAGGAACCGGGTTTCGGTGATGCTGCCACTGTCCACGTGGAGCCTGCCTTCGAACGGGAAATAGTAGCTGACAGACTCCGAACCATTGATCAGCTTGAAGCCGTCGCCGTTGAAGCCATGGACGACAACGTTGTTGCCGAACTGGTTTGCGTGTTTCCATTTCTCGGGTATTTGACGAAGGTTCACCGGATTGTAAACAACCGTCCCGTTTTGCTGCGTGGCATGAAACAGTTCGACCGGGCGTCCTCCCTTGTTCAGGTTGGTAGCTGTAGTAGATGGAGTAAGGGAAGGCTCTCTCCATGTGAGGTGGTTCTACATCTACGCCACCAGTAGCCCAAGCTATATAAGCTTTGACATGCCGGATTTGGTTTGCAAAGTATTCGGAATCCGTGTTTTCCCCATACTCTCGCAAGAACTCTTTTGCTTCGGGCATGAATTCTTCACGCAGGCCGCACATAACGCTGGATTCGTAGCCCGTGAAGTTCCTGATGCCCGGATGTTTCAACGTGCCACTCCCTGTGCCCGGAGATAGGGATACAACATTCGTCAAAGACATCACCGTTCTTGGCCTTGACGGCCCCGCCGAACTTCTGTCTTTTGTCGCTGCCACCCTCACGTTTCAGCGCAACCACACGTTTCATCACCTTTCCATCTTTGCAACCGATCACTTCCACGGTTGGCTTTTCTTCGCCCTGGTCGGGGCGGTAGCTTACGTCGCTGTATTCGTACTCATATTCTTGGTCGGACTGTTCCCGTGACCGAAGAACGTTCGAGCACGACCACAGGAGCTTTTTGAGATCGTCCGTTGTTGCTTGTGCCAGATCAGCGGCTGATGGAAGCGCCACCAGGGTAGGCTGCGGCTCGATGGACTTCACCTGGGGAGCGAAATCAACGATCTGCTCCGTTTTTGGTGCGTTGCGCTCCTCCACTTCATGCGCCTCGTCGTCGCAATACCGCCAGTACCAGATCAACTGCACCTTGTCACGGATCTGCATCGAGAGCCGGTCGTCTCTGTACAGCGGTTGGACTCGCTGCATCTTCCATCGACCAGTCCTGTACGTGCGCTGGAATGTCACATGCTTCCCGACCCAAATCGTTGCGTGTCCGTCAGGGCTGAACGTCACGTAAAAGATCATTAGTTTCCGAAGCAGATCTTTGGCTAATGGGTCATCGTCGCTGGATTCGTCAACCGCTGCCATCAAGAAGTTTGGTTCGATCTCGACATAACGGTCATGTCTGAGCAGATCCCATGCGTATTCGGCATGTTCCCAGTTCTCCGGGTCTTCTGCGAGCGAGAGCGGTTTCACTTCCTGCATCGATGCGGGAGCGGGGATAACCGGGGCGGTCGTTTGCCCGACGGGTTCCGGGCCAGCGGTGGGCGTTGCATGAGATGCGCCGCGAGCCACACATCCGTCACAGGATCACTTCCAGGTGCTCGTAAATTTTTCTAGAGAAATGTTACGCGATTGGCCAACGCTTACAGTAAAGGCAATTTCTGATTTCCCGATCGGTCCGGTACCGGCGACGCTCGTCAAAGCGGCCTCCGACGCCGCGTATGATACGAAAATTCTGGCATCTTCTCGCCCCGTTCCGGCCAGCCTACTGGCGATACATCGGCGGCATGATCGTGCGCCAGGCACTGCTCGTTTTGGGTGGCTACTCGCTTGTCTGGATTTTACGTATCTGCACCAGGTATTCCAGCATTCCAATTTGGCCGTTCATTGCGGCGTTGTTGTTGTTTGACAGTGGGCTATTGCGGCTCGACCTGGTTCTGAATACGCTCTATTGCAAACGGGTCGGCTACCCCCTTTTCGGGTTCTTGCGTTGCCGTTCGCTCTCCAAAATGTTCGAAATGCCGCTGGAATGGCATACCCAGCGTGATTCGGGAGTAATCGCCGGCCATGTCAATAACGGTGTCGGCAAAGTGGTGCAGACGGCCGAAGCGGTTAGCCGCGAGCTCGTTCCGGCTTTGATCCGCACCGGCTTAAGCCTTGTCCCGCTTCTCTGGTTCAGCCCGGGAACCGCTCCATTCATCCTTGCCGCGCTGGGCATTTTCCTGTGGCAGACCCGCAGTGAAAATCTAGCTCGTCAGCCATTTCGGAAGGCCCGTTATGAAAACTATGCCCGGGATCACGGCCTGTTCTCCGAATGTATGCAATACGTCCAGCCTGTCGTGCACTTCGGACAAACCAGCCGAATTCTTCGAAGCTACGAACGAGTACAGGAACAGATCATCCATCAGGGGATCGGGGAGGTCGATACCGGTAATCGCTATGGTTGGAAGCGAAACATGCTGCTTTCGGTTACCAGGCGTTTGTGCCAGGCAGTTTGGCTCTGGCAATTCAAGTCCGGGCGGCTCGATATGGGATTGGTGATGTACCTGAACATGCTTACCGAGGAACTGTTGAATTCGTTTTGGAGCTATGCAGCCCTGGTCGAGCGGGTCTACGATGGAACGGAACCGGCTCGCGCTCTGCTCGGCATGTTTGAGGAGAAGCCGCTTATCCGTGATGCGGAAGGCGCACGTCCTATACGAATCGCTGATGGCATCGGTATCGACATCGAGGAGCTTTGTTTTGCGTATGAGGGCGGGGAACCGGTGCTCAGCAAATTTAGCCTGACAATCGAACCTGGATCCGTCGTAGGCGTGACCGGCCGCTCAGGAATTGGTAAGACAACGCTCCAGCATTTGCTGTCGCGCCTGCTTGAAGCGCAGGATGGCCGTATTCTGATATCCGGGCAAGACATACGGCACTGGCCGTTGGACCAGTTGCGTGGTTTGTTCAGCACTGTTTCGCAAAATGGCGGCGTATTCTTTTCAAACAGCACTGTTTTCGACACGATCTGTTTCGCGCGTCCGGAGGCTTCCTGGAGTGAGGTCATGGCCTGCGCCAAAGCCGCGTGCATACATGACGACATACAGCGCATGTCTCATGGATACAATACGAAAATTGGCCGCGGTGGCGCAACCTTGTCGAAGGGGCAGCAGCAGCGGCTCGCTCTTGCGCAGGCGCTGCTTGCACTCGATCACAACCGCCGCATTGTTATTTTAGACGAATTTACCAGTGCGCTCGATGCCGAGACAGAAGAACGCATCTTGCGAAATATCCTGCCGCTGCTGAGAGGAAGAACGGTAATCCTCATCGCTCACCGGCTGGCGACCGTCCGGAAACTGGCAGACAAGATTGTTGTGATTGATCGCGAAGGTGTGGTCGAGGCCGGAAGTCACGCTGAATTAGTACGCAATGGTGGCTGGTATTCAGAGATGGCGCGCCTGCAAGCGACGGCTTGAACCGGTGCCCGACTCTGCGCTTCGATGGCGAGAGCGGTCCGAAGTTCTTCGATAACTCCTCTCCAATCACCGGGCACGTGCTGGCGAAAAAGCCGGGCGGTCGGATACCAAGGCGTGTCACTGCGCTCCAACATCCACCGCCAATCAGCGCTCGCTGGCAGCAGGATCCAGACGGGGTGGCCCAGCGCGCCGGCTAGATGCGCCGTCATCGTATCAACCGTCACAATCAGATCCATATTGAGGATCAAGGCCGCGGTATCGCGAATGTCGGCGGACTGCGCCTCCAAATCATAGACCGCCGCACGCCCTTGCACATCGGCTAAAGCAGCGCCCTTCTGCAGGCTGTAAAAAGAGCAGCCTCGGCAGGACAACAACGGGCTCAATTCGTCCAGCTTGATGCACCTCGCTGGGTTCCATGGCCCGGCTTCCCAGGTGAGCCCAACCCGCATTCTGTTGCTCGCGGCAAAACAGTTCGCACCCCACTCGATCCGTTCTTTCGGTAGGTGGATGTATGGCGTTCTGGCAGGGACGGTGGCGAGAGTGGTCCGAAAAGCCAGCGGCAATTCGGTTACCTCCATCTGCATATCCCACTCTGAGACGTTCTCGGCATAGCCCGGACCCCATGTAAAAACGCGGTCAATGGCGGGCACACCTTCGAGCAAGGTCACTAGTTGCGGGTGCGTTTGAACAGTGAGCGAGCGGTAACTTTGCTTGAGCATCGGCGCATATCGGATGAACTGAATCGTGTCTCCTAGACCGTGAAGACAGCGCAGCATCACACGTTGTCCGTTCCAAGGACGACCGTCCCAGTAGCGGTTTGGATCGCTGGGAACAGCGGCTGAAATGAAATCACTTTCCTGCCACGCCCGTTCGAAATTACCGAGCAGCATCCAGCAATTCCAGCGAGCGGCTGCACACTCTGTGGCGGCGTATCCCAAGCGCTGCGCGTAATCGAAATGCTCAATTGCCGCTCGAACATTCCTACGCGACAGCAAATCCTGTCCTTCGAAGAAGAATGCGAACGCGTCAGCGGACTTGCGGAAGACGGGAGAGATTTCCGTGACTTCAGTTCGCATATCGCCTGGTCATCCGCGCGCAGAAATCCGCGAATTCGACGACATTCTTCGGTGGGCTGGTGTGATTTGAAGTAAGTCCGCAATGCTCCGGAGTGAAGCAAAAAGTGAGCGTAACGTCGAAAGCATCCAACTGCTTCATCTGGAAATCGAACCAGCGATCAGCGCCTGGACGAAAGCTGTCGGCCCAACTGAGGCCCGTACGCAAGCACTTGACACCAAGTTCCTTCAACAGCCGCACTGCGGCTTCGAGCCGGTGATCCTCAAAATGAAACCACTGGCAGATTC
The DNA here is from genome assembly GCA_036501045.1 of Bryobacteraceae bacterium. Classification (GTDB taxonomy): domain Bacteria; phylum Acidobacteriota; class Terriglobia; order Bryobacterales; family Bryobacteraceae; genus Bog-105. The sequence goes on along the minus strand of DASYAX010000202.1, from coordinate 41,592 downwards.
CCAGATCCGGTGTGTATCGGTGGAAGTCGGCGAAGGCCTGCTTGTGAGTACCGTCTTCGCGGACCAAGCCCATATAGAAGTGCCGGTAATAAGACGAGCCTTCGGCCTCTCGGTGTCGCGTAGTGGCCGGCCAGGCGCGAGGTAGATCGTAAAGACTATACCAATGAATGCGCTCAGCGCGCCCTATCAGCAATTCAGCACTCCGCTTGAGACCAAAAACCTGAACCTCCTCGGCGCCAAAGCTCGACACACCAACTTCCGATACCCACAAGGGCAGCGAGGTTACGGTCCTGATCTCCTCCAATTTGTCTGGCCATTCATGGATGGTCCAATGGTTCCAGTCGAGTGGAAATCCATGCACCGCTACTACGTCGACGTGAGAGAGAACACATTGACGTTCAAGAGCACGCACGAAGTTTGGATCAATGGGAGACATGCCGCCAAGTACACGCCGCAGTGAAGCGTTCTCGGCCCGAATAGCATTCGCAGCCTGCTTCACCATGGCTGAGTAGATAGCCCAATCCGGATCCAATTCGAAATTCCAGTGCGAGAGATTATTGGGCTCATTCCACAACATTACCGCCTCAACCATATTGTGCCCGGGTCTTGCAGATATAGATTTCCTCTTCAGGGTGTTCCAATATTTTGAATCCGGAGCTACGCAACATAGCTTCTACGCAAGCTCGATTTGGAATCCACCAGTTTGTTGGGTCGTCCGCATAGCGGCCTTCGACAAAGTGCATTACGGGATAGCCGTCCCGCTGAAAAAGTTCTCTTTCAGAGAATGGATAGTTTGAATTGATGGGCGCCACGGCGGAACTCCCACGCAACATGGACTGAAAGACCAGCGTGTCTCCCACTACGTGCTCGTAGAGCAGGTCAAGCGCCAGCAGCGGATGACGAAGATGATAAAGCACACCCATGAACAAGACTATGTCGAACGTTTCCTTCAAAGCTGCGATGTCGTAGACATCGAGGTGCTCAAATTGAATGTCCACTCCACTAGCCTCCGCGGCAAAACGGGCTTGCTTCAGATATCTAAGATCGGAATCGATGCTGACCACGCGCGCCGCGCCACGCCGCTTCATCTGAATGGAGTAAAAACCTCCATTGCAGCCGATATCGAGAACGGTCTTACCCCTTAAGTCACTCGGAATGCATTGCTGGAACATCCGCCACTTAATAGACGGATAGTCGCCCAGAAAATGGTTCGGTGCTGTTTGCACGCCGCCAAGATCGATATTGTGGAACCAGGCGCCAAGTTCAGAGACTCGCCGTCTGATTTCTTCGACTGTAATTGTGGCGCTGGCATTCATTTCGCAACCACCTCCTCAGCCGGGTGGGTAGCGGTGCGTCCAAGCTCACCTAACATACGCATTGCCTCCATGTATCCATCCATGGTGCCGACGTCAAAGTAACTCTCGCCCGAACGGAAGCCGTATGCCTCGCCACCCATCGCAAGCCATGCATTCACGAGAGTTCCCATATACTCATCAACCCGATCGCGCGCGCACCATAAATTGAACAGCTCTTCGAGCACGGAACCAGGCATCTTGAATGCGCCCCAGACCCAGTGGGTAGAAGGAGACGGGTGCTTTACTTCGATTTCGAGAACGCGATTGTAATTGTCGAGTTTTACCGCATCGAAATGTGAAGGGCTCGCAACCGGAAATAAGAGGAAAGAAAGGCGATCATCGGGTAAGTCTCTGAGACCCGCTTCCGGGAACCAGATCGTATCCGGAAGCCCAACGAGCACCGGTGTGTGCTTATCAATAATGGGTAGCGCTCTAAAGATTGAGTCACATAGCCCCGTAGCTCTTGGCTGAATCACGTAACATAGGGAGGCCGAATACGCGCTTCCACCGTAATATTCGAGAATGTCGGATTTTCCAGGCGATATCACAAAACAAATTTGTTTTGCACCGGCGATTACAAGACGCTCCACAAGATAGTCGCTGACTGCTCTCGGCCGGCGTTCGTTGCCGTTTTGAAGACCACACATAGGAAGCAATTCTTTTGAGAACGCCAACGGCTGAATGCGTGTGCCCGCGCCAGCCGCGGGAATGATGCCCCACATCAACTCACCTCCGCAGGCACGCGGCGGAATGAATTCATAATGTTCTCCATTTCAATTGCACGGACGTCGGCCGTATGCTGTTCAAGAGTGCGCTCGCGAGCGGCGCGACCGATGCGAGTCAGCTCTTCGGGAGATCTTTGCAGAGCGGCGATTACGTCCTCGGTTGTTTTCGCAATGAGTATCTCCACGCCAGGGTCGAAGAATGTGCTGAGTCCTTCCCATTCGTCACTGACGATTGCCGCCCCACAGGCAGCAGCCTCGAACAGCCTGCCGGAGGGACAATAGCCGTTGTCTGCCATGGCTCGCCTAGTTACATTGAGATTCAACAACGATGAGCAGTAGAACGATGGGTGATCGGCTACTGGAACGTGACTCATAAGAAAAATGTTGCGTTGCCAAGGAAAGCTGCCGTCGTACATGGACCCACCGATCACGAATCTCCAATTCGGAAAGCGCTTCGCCGGCTCCACGAATAATGCTTCCAAACGCTGTTGACGATCAGCGGCGCATGTTCCGAGATAGGAGAGTTCGGCGTGATAACCCTCCCTAGGTTCGACTGGAAAATGCGTCTTCGGATCCACACTGCCGAAGAGCGGAGCCACGGCGACCGCTCCGAGCATGCTCCGTAGCTTCGACAAAGCAGCGCCGCCCACATAGCTCAAAGTTAGGTCAAAATCGCGTAGGCCCCGCGCGCCAATATAATCCACGGTGAGACCACGTTCCAGGCGGTCTAACGTGACGGGAGTATCCAGATCATAGAAACATCGCACGCCAGCCGATGATTCCAATACCAATTCAGATGCGGTTATTGCATCGGGACAATATGAGGTGACTATGGCGAGATCGGCTTCGGACACGTGCCGCCACGCGGCGGAAGCAACAGCCGGCCAATCGTCGTACAGAATTAATTGCCCCTCCGAAAGACGGACGAGATCGCGATGAGCAGCATAGTAAGGCACATCGCGTTCGAAAAATACTACATCGTGACCACGTCTGGCGAATGCGGCGCACAATCCCCGCCATAAGGTCGCGTGACCATTACCCCACGACGAACTTACGGAGAGTCCGAAAATCACGATCTTCATACAGGGAGCTCGCCAGTGTGGTTTATGCACAAAACGCGCGGCTGGTCTTCAAAATACTGCACTATGCTGACCGAGCCCGGACTAATCTCAAATCGCAACAGGAGATCGAGAGGCATGCCGAGACAGTGCGCGATCAACGAACGTAACGGGTCGAGGTGACTGACGAGCACCACGGTTTCATGCGGGTGCCGATCTCGAAGAATTTCGATGTCGCGAACCATTCGAATCTGGGCCTCGATCATAAGCTCACCGCCCGGAGCGCGGACTAGACTTCTCGTTGTGTTAAAACTCGCCCACGTCCGATCATGACGAAGTTCCTCAAATGTTCTGCCTTCCCATTCGCCAAAGCGCAACTCGCCTAGGTTCTCGCGAATCACTGGCGAGAGCCCGCGCGGTTTTCCCATGATTTCGGCCGTTTCGATGGCTCGTTCAAGAGGGCTCGTATAGATCGCTTGCATCGCCAACCCCAACAGAGACTGGGCAAGCCGTTGTATCTGCAGCTTGCCCGTTTCGTTCAGATGACAACCGGCCTTCCAACCGGTCAGAAATCGTGCGGCTGCGTCGGTTTCGCCGTGGCGCACGAGGAGAAACGTCGTCATTCATCTCCTTCAAATAGCTGATGAGCTGCGCGGCTCGAACACCGGGGGTATGCTCGGCAAGAATGCGCGCTCGAGCAGCCACGGCAAGGGCCTGACGCCGCGATTCGGGAAGATCGCGCAGATAGCGTAACGTGTCCTCGGCGCTCTCGGCGACCAAGACCTCCTTGCCAATTCTGAAAATTGTATCCAGGCCCTCCCACCAGTCGCTGATCACCGGAACGCCGCATGCTCCAGCCTCAAACAGGCGCACGCTGGGAGAGTAGCCGGCTTTTTTCATCACATCGCGCGTGATATTAAGCGTGAAAGCCTGAGCTCCATAGAAAGCGGGATGCTCTCGCGGCGAAAGATGAATCGCGCGGTCCACGTTCGCTGGCCACAGGAGTGATTCCGGATACTGCGGGCCGGCGACAGCGAAGCGGCCTTCGCTCCACTGACGAGCCGGAATGAGGAGCAGCTCATCCAGAGCGGGTTGGCGATCCGCGCTGTAAGTGCCGAGATAACCGAGATCCCATTTTTCTTGAACCAAAGCAGGCCGGTAGGTTGCCGGATCGACCGAGCAATACAGCGCTCGAGCTCTACGGGCCCGATAGCGGTTCTCGATTAGGCGCAGAATCGGACCTCCGGTAAACGAAAGATAAGCGTCATAGCGGCGAATCAGGTCCGGCGTAATGTAGGCGGCAGTTCCTGCTTCGAGGCGTGCCAAAGTAACCGGTGTGTCGATGTCGTAGAAAGCGGTGCGGCCCTGTGCGACGGAGTTGACCCATTCTCCAATCCGAATGCCATTCGGAACATAAGAGCCGACGATCACGAGTGCAGCACGGCTCACGGCAGCCTCGAAGCGGGTTATGAGCTCGTCGAAGCCGTGATAGACCACCGTCACTGCACCCTGAGGATGCGGCTCATCGCGGTTAGCTGCGTACCATGGTTCGTCGCGTTCGAGAAAGAGGATCTGCTTCCCACACGACGCGAGCCCACGCACTAGACTACGCCAGGTTGTCGCGTGTCCATTTCCCCACGACGAAGTCACGGTAAGCCCGAGGATGACGATATCGAACGATTCCGTCATACCGCCACTCGCAAGTCTTCGAATGCGGAAATCTCGAGCAAGGCATCAATCTGCGCGGCACGATGCGCATAAGTATGTTCTGCCAAGACGCGCCGGTAAGCTGCCGCTCCGATCTTCTTAGCGGATGCCGGCGTGAGCGAGCGTAAATGTTCGACGACTTCACCTCCATTAGCCGCAACGAGAATCTCGCGCCCGGGCTCAAAGAACATGTCGATACCCGGCCAGGCATCAGTAATCAGACATGCCGCGGCACCTGCAGCTTCAAACACACGAGTAGCCGGAGAAAAACCATTTCGCGCCATGCTGTCCCGAGTGACATTCAAGACCGCCAGCGGGCCCGAGTTGAAGGCGTTGTGATCGCGCGTCGAGATATGGTCGAAATATCGGATATTCTGGTTCAGCGGCTTATCACCCCAGCCCGAACCTCCCAGGAGGAAACGAATATCCGCGAGCTGCGTGGCAGGTCTGAGGAAGAACTCTTCGACGCGCGCTTCGCGATCCGGAAGCCGGTTCCCAAGAAAAGCCAGGCCGCCCGAGAAACGGGAGTCGGACGCAACCGGGAAGTGAGTATCGGGATCGACAGCGTTGTAGATGGGAACGCAGCGCCGTGCGCCGAGAGCCTCGTATCCATGGACCACGGGATCGCCGCCGCCATAGGTAAACACCGCATCGTAGCGTGGGATCAGTGGAGAAAAGGGATCTGCGGAATTCCGTAATAGCCGATCGAGTGTCGCCGGGGCATCTACGTCCCAAAAGACAACCAGATTGGAAGGCCGCTTTAGTTCGAGAAGGGCCTGTTCGAGTAGCTCATCAAACACTCCGACTCCGCTAGCCTTCACGATCAGATTCGCGCCATCAGCAGCCTCGACCGTACGAAGGACACTTTCCTCGGTTGCCGGGTAGACGACTACTTGGGCCCACGGCGGATCGGGAATGTCGCGGTTCTGCTGCCGCTGCCAGGCGTCAGGCTCATAGAAGGTGATTTTGTGGCCACGTTCGTGAAGAGAGCGCACGATGCCACGATAGTACGTAGCTGCACCGTTCCAATACGACGACACCAGGCTGGAACCAAAAAATGCGATTTGCATTTATCCTCTTGACTCTTCCAAGGCACCCACGAGCTGAGACGACGCGAGGAACGAAAACAATTCCTTTACGCGATGCATGCACGTATGCCGGCTACGAATCGTCTGGAGTGCATGTTCACGGAGGCGGTCGCGCATAACGGATTGACTCAGCAAGGTGGATAGATGCGACGTCATTTCACTTGTATTTCGTGCCATCAGATAGTCTTCTCCCTGCGAAAACAAACCTTCGCAATCGTTCCATCGAGCGGAGATCAGAGGAATGCCGCACGCCATCGCTTCAAAGGGCCGAATAGTAGGTATGCCCGGCAGCGCCTCGACGTAAGGGCGGCGTGGAACATGGATTGTCACGGAATACTGCGCGAAGATTTCCGGAGCCTTGTAGTTCGGCAGCCAGCCTCCGTATTCGATGCCGGCTTTAGCCAGGTCCCGCAACGCCTCGGGCGGATATCGGACGCCGTAGACGCGCGCTCGAATGCCAAGCTTTCTGACAGGTTCGATCAGAAATTCTCGCAGAGCGTCCGCGCGCTCGTCATCGCCCCAATTACCAATCCATACCAGGTCGCCCCGCTTGACCCAAGAGAGTGGACGAAATACCCGAGTATCAGCCGCCTCATGCCACGTCCATGCACGAGCCGCCCAACCATGCTGCAAATAGGCGTCTCGAATTACGCTTCCGTAGGCCAAGACCGCATCAAAATGACGAAGATCGTAAACCGCAATCGAGTTCCGATCACTGACGCTGCGGTGATGTGTGTCATGGAAGAAGAGCATGTAATCGTGCGCTGCTCGATGCCGGCCAATGCGGGCGATCAGGCCGGGTGGGTTCCATTCATGGACGATTACTACGTCGGCTCCGTACAAAGCTCCATCGAGGTCGAGCGTCGAATCGTCATAGAGCGTGCTTCGCAGGTGTGGAAAGGCTCTTTCGAATTCGTCAATAGCAACTTGGCCCTGCTCTCGCAAAAGATTCTGCCGGCTCCATCCGTCCTTGGGCTCAAAGATTCTTAACTCGTGGCCTAGGCTCAACAATTCCGACGCGATCCCACGCAGAAAGTGAGCATTGCCATGGTTCCAATCCGAGACCAGAGAATGCGTGAAAATTACGAAGCGCACGCCTGCCTCCGGAGACCTTTCTCGTATTTCGCCAGCGCGCTTTGATAGAGGGAGAGATACCCATCCACCATCCGTGATTGCGAGAACTCACAGGCGCGGCAATAAGCAAGCTGCGACATGCGCGCGCGATGAATAGGATCGGCGATGAGATGGCACAACCCAGCCTCAAGCGACGAACTATCGTCCGGTGAAACGAACATCGCGGCATCCTGCCATATCTCACGCAAGCTGGGGATATCGCCTAGAAGCAAGGCACATCCTGAAAGCGCGGCTTCGAGGATTGATAATCCGAAGGGCTCATAGCGAGCGGGCAGAGCGTAGATCGCAGCTCGCGAGTATAAAACTGACAACTCGGCGCGGTTCAATTTGCCGAGTAAGTGGCAACCAATAAGCGCGGGGGCCGCCCCGTCCGAGGTGCGTGAATCGCCCGCCAGATATACTGGCCATGGCAGACGTGGGGCTACCTCGGCGAGAGCGCGCACATTCTTGCCTTCATCCCAAAGTCGACCGGCGCTCAGGATTAACTCTTCCTTTTCTCCAACCTGGTACACACCCGAACTTAATCCGTTGTGAACAGCCCGCGCTCCTGCCATGTCTATGTCATAGTCGCGAGCAATCGCGGCCAACTCGCTCCGCGAGGGAGCGCTGATAATCGTTGCCGATCGTAACGAGTGTTCCACCTCCCGCTGATAATGGCGCCAGTCTGCGGGCAGCGGACAGCGCTTCACGTCGTGCCACCACGATGTGACGCTGGAATGATGCGTTATCACAACGGGCACGTTCCAGGTCAGAGCTCCGTGGCACAACGTATTCAGGTGAATGAGATCGGGCTGCCATTGCGCGGCAACTTTCTCCAACCAATGGCCGGCGCATTCAATATCAGCCCACGGCTCGTGCATCCACTCAAGCTTCGAATGATGGTGGAACCAGCGCAGTCCCGCGATCTTAGACGCCTCCCATTTCTGCGATTCGGTAACTGCCGGCCCGAACGTTGCGAGGCAGACATCTGCTCCGCGTGTAAGCAATCCGCCGGCTAACTCCAAAGTGAATGTCCAGACGCCTCCTTCGGTGTCACCGGTTAAGAGAATGCGCCGCATCCCTTTAGCGGACATGCAGCTACCGCTGAGCCTCCAGTTGAACTAATCTGGCAGGCCGCTGTTCTTGAATATCGCTGAACTCGCTGAACTGACTCAGGTACACCTCATGCGCCCGTTCCCAAGCGAGATCGTCGGGTTCGCCCCAGCGCTGGGTGTAATCAGGTGACCCTGGATACGAAAACAGGGGCACTGGCTTATTTGCCCAAACACCATTCTGGTGCAGTTTCTCCCGCCACTGTTCCACCTCTTGCGGGTCATCGCACTGTGAGTCGAGCAAGTTAGCCTGCACAAAGGGAACGCGTTCTTTGGCGTGAAGCAATCGTTCTGTAATCTCGCTCGTGGAGAGCTTACATCTTTTGGCCAGGAGGTCGCGGCCAGCCTCCGTAATGCTTTCGACGCCCGCTTCGATTGAGACACAGCCTGCTCTGCCGAGTAAGTCGATCATTTGATGGCTCCAAAGATCGATACGGGTTTGAATTCCAAATTTGACCGGGCGTTCCGCAATCATCTCAATGACAGCGGCATATGGAAGGAAAATTTCGTCAATGAAATAGACGTATTCGACTCCAGCTTCGACCAAGCCATCAAGCTCGCCGGCTACGACCGGAAGCGGCCGGCGACGGAAAGAGTCGCGGAAGTTATCTTTAGCGCAGAACGTGCAGTGATATGGACATCCGCGCGACGTTTCCATCTCCGCCCCAGGGCCCAAAGGCGCGGAATCGAAACGATGGTGATGATGGGCGTGCCGCCCAATGGTCTCTCGATCCCAGCGAAGCGCGGGAAGTTGATTCATGTTCGCGGCGTGCGGGGCACCTTGTACCCGTGCACCTTCTGGCGACCGGTAGCAGACGGAGTCAACGCTTGACCAATCGCCGGAGAGTTTTGGCAGGATCTCTTCGCATTCGCCGAGGACAACGATGTCCGCGTCGAGCTTTGATAGTGCAGAGCGCGGTGTGGTCGAGGCGTGCGGTCCTACACCAACCAGCTTGCAGGGCAGATCGCGCAACGCGTCCATCATTTGTTGTGGCACGCGCAGCTCGGGCGGAGCGCATCGCCAGAATAGATAGCTTGGCGCTGTAGTGACGACGGCGAAATCCGCTTCGAAATCCCGAACCTCGGCTCGAATTTCTTCTAGCGTCAGATCATAAAGCTGGCCATCGACAATCTGGACTTCGTGCCCCGCATCCTGGAGCAGCGCTCGAGAGTATCCGTACTCCAGCGGAAGGTGGGGCTCCCGGCAACCGAAGTAAATGCTGCGGTCGAAATCCCAGGGAGGATTAACGAGCGAGAACCGCACGGCGTCCTCCTCGCGCGAGATCCGGTACTTTCCGGGTTGACGCATCCAGCAGCCATTCGTATAGCCGCTGCACTCCCTCTCGAACGCTCACTCTGGGGGACCAGCCGGTCGCTGCTCTGAACTTGCGGGTATCGGAGACGTAGTAGCGTTGGTCTCCCACGCGCCAGTCATCCCTCTGTATTTCGGGCGGATGGCCCTGCAAGCTTCCTATCAGGTCGAGAAGTTCGTTGAGGCTAATCGTGTTTCCAAGGCCGCCCCCTATATTGAATGCCTGAGCCGATAATGTGCGGCTATTTGCCTGCGCAAGGACCAGGGCGTCCACAAGGTCTTCGACGAAGAGAACGTCGCGGACCTGCATCCCGTCGCCGCATATTGTAATCGGTAGCCCTTTAATGGCTTGGATAAGGAAGTGTGCAATCCAACCTTGATCTTCTGTGCCCATTTGATGGGGGCCGTAGATACAGCTCATACGAAAGACCACCGCCGGAATACCAAAAGTACGTGCGTAATCGAGAACGTACTGGTCGGCAGCACCCTTCGAGCAGCCATATGGACTGTGAAAATCGAGGGGACGCTCTTCACTAACTCCAGTGCGCATGGCCGTGTCGAGTGGTTGATATCTGGTGCAGTTCTTCTGCAAGGGAAGATCTGAAAGCGCGCCGTAGACTTTGTTAGTGGATGTAAACAGCAGCGGCGATGGGTTGCCGGTGGCCCTGATCGCTTCGAGGAGATTCAGCGTGCCGCCGGTATTCACTTCATAGTCCAAACGTGGCTCGATCAGACTCGTAGTAACGGCAACCTGCGCCGCAAAGTGAAAGATTCTGTTTGCTGAGAGAACTGCCGGCTTCAGCCGGGAGGCATCGCGAATGTCGGCCGCTTCCACACGCAATTTGTCGCCATGTCTTGCGCGTAGCCACGACACGTTCTCTTCCACTCCGCAGCGACACATATTGTCATAGATGGTGACGTTGTGACCTTCAGTCAAGAGGCGGTCGGCAAGATTGGTGCCGATGAATCCGGCGCCGCCCGTGATCAGCACACGATTCTGCCTGAGGTCAGACTTGGAGCTTCGAACGAACCTAGCCGACTCCCGTACGGATTTTAGGCCCCCTTCCGACCAGAGCCGAAATAGCAATTTGGGGCTGGAATCTGCTCGAAGCAGGCCGTAGTGGTAATCACGCTCATCGGAATGAAGCGAGTCAGGATTTTGGGACTCAGGTCTTTTGTCGAAAACTTCTTGCCAGTAAACGCGGTCCACAGGGGCACAGAGCACGTCGGCAAAAGCCCGAACCTGCGCTTCCTCGTCACCCCGCCACGTCGAGAAGCCAGTCTGCGTGATCCAAATTTCCGGGTTCAAATCAAACTCAGCAAGCAGTTCCCTTACTTGACCAACTTCCTGTTCCCATCCGCGCCATTCGAATTCAGGGCTACTCGGAAACCCGTGTACGCCCACCGCATCGATATAGGGCAATACACCGCGTTGATTCATCAGACTGAGCCATCCCGGATTCGATGGCCACAGACCCGAAAGCACTGCTTTCTTGCCTCGCTTGCGGATCCAGTAAGCAGCTCCGCCAATCATTTCACTGAAGATTTTCCAATCGGGATCCATCCGGGAGTCCCATTCACTCGGATGATCTGGACGGTTCCACAACTCCATCCATTCAAATAGATCTCCAAAGCGAGTGATAATCACATCGAGGAAATCGGCGTAGCTTTTTGGCGTTCGTGGAGGCGATGAGAATTTTGGCGCAATACCGAGAGACGGCGGCGTGTAAAGAAAACATGGCAGAACGTTGACCTGCGCCGCCAGCCGGGGAAGCAGCCATGCATACCATCCATCGCCCTCGGAGGTGTACCAATCGGCCCAGCATATGCCGGTCCGAATTTCCTTGATATCCAGAGCTAGGGCCTTTTCGAGAACACTCTCGACGCGCTCGTATTCCCCCGGGCGGAACCATTCGACGAGTCCTGGCCGGGGTCCGCCTGGATTGGAAGGGTTTGAGCGACTCATATCATCAAGCCTCTTGCGGCCAGTTCTCCCCGCGCTTCGACTACACGGTCCGTAGTGATCTGACCTTCGAGCCAAGCCGCCAGATCCGTTAGGCCTTCTTCAAGTGAGACCGCCGGCGCCCATGCGAGAACCTTTCGGGCGCGAGAAATGTCGGCGAAACAATGCCGTATATCGCCTACCCTGTATTTGGCCGTAATTTCCGGGTGGAGACCGGTTGCCCCGAGCGCTCGTATCGCTTTGCTTGCAATCTCGCCTACCGTCATGGCCTGGCCGGATGAAATATTGAGAGCCTCTCCGTCCGCATTCCTCGCCCCAAGCGCCAAGCGGCAGGCTGAGGCCACATCGTATACGCTCACAAAATCGCGTTTCTGACGGCCGTCTTCGTAGATTAGAGGAGGTTCTCCATGTAATACTCTGACTGCGAAATTGCTGATTACTCCGGTGTACGGATTCGACAACGCCTGGTAAGGACCGTAAGTATTAAAGAACCGCAGCGCAACAGCGCGGATTCCGTAGGCTCGCGCCACCATGAGCGTCATCTGCTCCTGATCGTATTTCGATAGGGCATATACAGAGGCCAATGCCGGAGGCTTGTCCTCTGTAGTCGGGATCGGAATCAGCGGCCTACCCCTGTCATCTGTGACCTCCCAGTTGCCCATTCGGAGTTGATCCACACTTCGGGTGCCGCCAATCCAGGGAAGTCCCTCGATATTTCGATAAAGACCTTCACCGTAAACGCTCATACTGGACGCGACCACGACAGATTCTACCGGGTTCTTGCTTAATGCTTGCATCAGAGTCGCGGTACCGCCGTTGTTTACGCTGGTGTATTCCTCGATCTGATACATGCTCTGCCCCACGCCGACAAGGGCTACCAAGTGGATCACGGAGTCGATTTGACGGAGTGCTCGTGACAACACTTCGGAATCCCGGATGTCACCGACGATCAATTCGACATCTGTGTCTAAATAGACAGGGCGGGAACGATCGGGACCGTGAACTTGCGGAACAAGGCTATCGAGCACGCGGACACGATAGCCATGCTCCAGCAATTCATTGGCGATGTGCGCTCCGATGAACCCTGCGCCGCCGGTGATCAGGATAGTTTTATATGCCATTTGTATCTCATGTTGCTGCAAGTACCTGAAGTGCTCTGGTAACTGTCTGATACATATGGTCTAAATTGGTTACGCCGGGGTATGTACGTCTAGTAATTCTCCGCTGGCAGAAATTCCATAAGAGCAGTCAAACAAGCGAGCGGAACTTTGGGTCTAGGCTTGCATCCAGAGTGCGAGGATGGCAAGCCAGTCGAAAATTGCAGTCCTTGCAGCTCTGGGCGGGGATCTGGCAGTTACCGTGACGAAATTTGTCGCAGCTGCAATTACGGGCAGTGCAGCGATGTGGTCGGAGGGCATCCATTCTGCGGCTGATAGCAGCAATCAAGTCCTACTGTTGATCGGAATGCGCCGGAGCAAACGGCGATCGGACACCGAGCATCCCTTTGGTCATGGGAAAGAGCTCTATTTCTGGAGTCTACTGGTAGCTGTTCTGATCTTCGGCGGCGGCGGCGGGGTATCGGTTTATGAGGGCATTCTTCGTATCCGGAAGCCCATCGTCTTGGGTGATCCGAAGTGGAGCTACATCGTTCTAGGCTGCGCTCTGGTTTTCGAAAGTATCAGCTTAGCGGTTGCGCTTCGGGCGTTTCTTGCAGAAAGTGGCCATGGCAACATCCTCAATAAGATAACTACAAGTAAGAACCCGGCAACCTATACAGTTGTGGCCGAGGATACGGCAGCAATAGCGGGTATCTTTGTTGCGGCGGCTGGCGTTTTCTTCAGTCACTATCTAAAGATACCGATTATTGACGGTGTCGCGTCGGTCATCATTGGATTGCTTCTGGCAACTGTTGCCACGTTTCTGATCCGGGAATCCCGCGGATTGTTGGTCGGAGAGGGAGTGAATCCCAAGACCGAGGAAGAAATTCGACAGATCGCATCTAAAGGCGCCCCCGTCAATTCAATCTCTCGCCCGCTTACGATGTATCTTGGTCCCTCGGACGTACTCTTGATTTTAGATGTGCGCTTCAACTCAGCCGCGAACATATCCGATGTGGCCGAAGAAATCGAACGCATGAAGTCGAGAATCCGGGAGCGATTCCCAGAGCTTCGGAAGATCTACATCGATATCGATTCGGCGCCAACCGAGCCTCACACTTGATAACAGATAGATGGTCATTCTTTGCCTGCGCTCGCCTTGGATGCCCGATGGCCAGACGAACGATGAGTTTTCGTTTCGCCGCCCTCATGGCTTACGAGCTTGTTGAAGTTGCTCTTCTGCCCGGCGGCAGTCTTCTCCTGATAGACAAAGGCGAGCCCCTGTTCATCGAATTTCTCGAAGAACTCCTCCCAGGAAATCTCTTCTAGTTTGCCCTCGCCGCTATAGCCGGGGAAATCGATCCTTAGAATTCCAGGGTCGTCCGCTCCGCCGGTTCCCTTGACATGTGCAGGCTTGCCGTTCCGCTCTTCGGCCCATTTGCGGATCTCTTCGTGGTCAGTTGTCGTTTTGGATAGATTGGACATTCTGCCTCCCTTCATCGAGTCGCAACTTGCCGTCCAAGCGGTGGGTACTCGGCTAATGAAAGGAAGCGCTTAAGGAGAGGCCAGATAAGCCCAAAGCGATCCAGACGGGCTGTTGATTTTTTGCCATGTACGGAAAAGATTTCCGATCCACCAGGACTGGAGATTTGTCAGCCGGCTGGTTCCGGAGCTAGCTTCTGTACGGCTGGATCGTCACCGCCCAGCCAATCCGGATGGCGGGCAGTACCATCGAAATGCGCCGAGACCTTAAACAATTCATACTGTCCCGTTTGGGCCACCTCCTCCGTCTTCGCGAGCAGCGCGCCGAATTCCTGTTCAGTCAGCTGCTTGAAAGTTTTCGTCGCCTGGAATGCCTGGTCAAGAATTTCGGGTTTGTCGATGCCAGTGATCACCACATCGGTCGGGAGATTCAGGGCGTAATGTAGGCAGTCGATCGGGTTCTGAATAGCGCCGCTCTTCAGGATAATGCCATCTCCTCCGCAGAAGGGTTTCATGGTTTGGATGCCAATCTTCTGTTCAACCAGCTTCGGCATAACAAGCCGGGCAAAGCTGCGGAAGTGAGCATCCATAAGGTTCGAAGGCATTAATACGGCGTCAAAGGAGAAATCGTGCTTTGCCGCCACTTCAAGCATGTAAAGGTGAATACGCGGATCCTTATGACCCGTAAAACCGATAAAGCGTATCTTGCCCGCCTTTTTCGCTGCCACCAGCGCTTCCAACGCGCCGCCTTCACGAAAGATGCGATCTGGATCGTCAAAGCGCAGGATTTCGTGAAACTGTACCAGGTCAATGCGATCGGTTCTGAGGCGCGAAAGCGAGTCATGCAATTGATCGCTGGCGTTGTTGCTGTCACGACCATCAATTTTTGTCATAAGGAATACCTTATTTCGGTAGCCGTTCTCTGAAAGCGCATCGCCCATCCATCGTTCACTGCGCCCCTCGTGATAATCCCAGCAGTTATCCATGAATGTAATGCCACGATCGATCGCTTGATGAATCAGCCGGGTAGATGCAGCTTGAGTAAGCGAAGGATTGCCTATGTGTGAGCCCCCCAGTCCAATGGCTGATATGGTCTCCCCGGTGCTGCCGAATTTTCGATACAGCATCTCGCCTCGCAATTCTCCCGGATTTGTGACGCGGGGGATCCGCACCGCTGCGGGCTGGCTGGTTTGGGATTGTTGTCCCAAGGCGACCGGCACTGTCGCTCCAGTAAGTGCTAAATCCCGCAGAAACCTTCTTCTTTCCATACCCTGTGCTCCTGACATGTTTAAACGAGCTCACGGATTCGATCTTTTGCAACCGTGGCTGCGATCTTTCGCCAATCCTTGGTTCCTTTCGCGAGAGATTCAGCGAAATGGGCCGCTTGGGTCGCTTTGACCTTCGCAGGCAAAGGCGGCTCGTTCGGATCAACGACGCACTCGATTAGAACCGGCCCCGTCATACCGAGTGCCTTTTCGATCATCTGTCCGCATTCGTCGGGTTTGGTGATCGTGAGAGCGGGCACACCGAAGCCACGGGCTACGGCGGCAAAGTCGATCGGTTGCAGATCACAGACATACTCCGGGTTCCCGAGGAACACCATCTGTTCCCACTTGATCTGCCCGAGACTGTCATTTTTGATGATGAAGATCTTGATGGGCAGTTTGTATTTTACGCACGTGGCTAGCTCACCTAAGAGCATGGTGAAGCCGCCGTCGCCGACGAAGGCAATGACCGGCCGATCGGGATGCGCAACTTGTGCACCGATAGCATAAGGAAAGCCACAAGCCATCGTCGCAAGGTTGCCCGAGCAGGTGTGCATCGCGCCCTTCAGAGAAGGAACGTAGCGAGCCCACCAGGTAGTGTTTGTTCCGGAATCGCTCGTGACAATGGCATTCTGAGGTATGCGTTTGCCCAGTTCATAAGCGACAACCTGCGGCTTCATCGGCATGTCCGTGGCGGTGCCCCGTGTTCTGAGGATTTCGCGCCAATCCTTCATGCCCTTTTGCGCTGTCTCGAGGAACGACTTGTCTTTCTGCTTCAAATGTGGGATGAGAGCGCCGAGGATCTCGGAGGCATCCCCTACCAAACCGGCGTCGGCCGGATATCGAAGACTGATCCGCACCGGATCCACGTCAATCTGCACACATTTCGCCTGGCCGGGTTTCGGGTAAAACTCGATATACGGAAGACTCGAACCAACAATAAGAAGAGTGTCGCATTTCTCCATCGCCTCTTCGGAAGGAAGGGTACCGAGTAGCCCCAAGCCTCCCGTCGTGTATGGACTATCGTCGGGGACGCATGATTTCCCGAGCAGGGCTTTGACAATGGGCGCGCCTAAGAGTTCGGCAACCTGTTCGAGTTGCGCTCCGGCGGCCAGCGCGCCGCGTCCTGCGAGTATGGCAACTCTCTTGCCGGTGTTGAGAATTTCACCCGCTTCCTCGATCTGCCGGGCACTGGCGCGACGTGAACCGGTCGGGAACTCGTCAGACACGTGTTGTGGCTTGTTCCGCATGGAGCGGATGTCTTCTTTGACCGTCTGCTCCTGAATATCGGTAGGAATGGTTATATGAGAAACACCCTTGCGCGCTAGCGCAATGCGGCAGGCAAGTTCGGTAACGTTCTCGGCATGCGCCGCGCCCATAATACGCTCGCTGTACAGGGCAACGTCAACAAAGAGCCGATCCAGCGCAACATCCTGCTGCGTTTGAGTGCCAATCAGGTCATGGAACTGCAATCCGGTGATCGCAAGAACCGGCTGTCCGTCCAGTTTGGCATCGTAGAGTCCGTTCAGCAGGTGAATACCACCCGGTCCCGAAGTGGCCAAACAGACCCCGAGTTTACCGGTGACCTTTGCATAGCCGCAGGCGGCGAAGGCAGCCGCTTCCTCATGCCGGGTTTGAATGAATTTGATTTTGTCCTGATTCCTCCGGAGTGCCTCAATCACACCGTTGATGCCATCGCCTGGAATGCCGAAGATTGTATCCACGCCCCAACTGACCAAGGTCTGGACGATAATGTCACCCGTCGTTTGCGCCATTGTGCCTCACTTCTGTGATTCAGACCTGCGTAAATTGTGACGGTTCAAAGCGGTTTCGGTAAAAGTACGGGTAAGGTCTTTTTCGCCAATTGTGCAACACGCCTTCAGCTCGGCCGTCAAACGAAAGACGCAGAACCAATGATCATTTTGACCCTGAACGCAGGCAGCAATTCACTCAAGTTCGAGATTGTTGCCGCGGAGGCGGAGGGCAGCGCAGAAAGCCGGTCCACCTTTGGCTCTAGCCTTGTTGCCGGCAGTTACGACAACCTCGGCAAAGAACATTCGGCTTTTTCATTGTTTGAAAACAAGCGGCCGCGTCGTAGCGAGGAGATCGAGATCCGGGATCACGGCCATGCTGCGGATCTGCTGCTCAAATGGATTGAGGGAGGTGGCGCCGCCGGCCGTGGTGTCAGAAATCTGGGAGATATCGATCGCGTTGCCCATCGGGTTGTCCACGGCGCGGACTGTTTTACCGGGCCCGCGCAGATGACCGAAAAAGTGATCCGGCAGATTGATGCACTCGAAGATATTGCTCCTCTGCACAATGCCGCGGCTCTCAAAGTCATTCGCGCTGCGCAGGCGAAAATAGGCTCTCGTTTGCCGATGATTGCAGTCTTTGACACGGTCTTTCACCAAACCATCCCCGATGAGGCAGCTTTATATCCCCTCCCGATCGATCTCGCGCGGCGGCACAAGATTCGCCGCTACGGATTCCACGGAATATCTCACCGCTACATGATGCTTCGTTACGCGCAGATTGCAAAGCGTGCCATCAATAAGTTGAACCTGATCACTCTGCACTTGGAAGGCGGGTCTTCGGCAGCAGCTATTCAGGCGGGAAAATCGGTGGACACATCGATGGGATTTACGCCACTCGAAGGTCTCATGATGGGCACACGTTCGGGTGATATCGACCCGGCATTAGTCAGCTATCTTATGCGGAAAGAAAAAATGGACACAGAGCGGGTCGAGGACTTCCTTAACAAGGAGTGCGGACTTTTGGCGGTTTCAAACGTGTCGGCTGATACGCGCGAGTTAGAGAAGCACCTATCCGAAGCATCGGTTGATTTGGCCGTGAACATGTTCTGTTATCGCACTCGCAAATACATCGGTGCTTATCTTGCGGTTCTGGAGGGCGCGGAAGCAATTATCGTTGGCGGAGGTATCGGTGAGAACACACCATTTGTCCGCGAGCGGATTTTTAAACAGTTTGGCTGGTGTGGCGCTGTGCTCGACCGTCAACGGAATCGCGAGGTGATAGACCGTGAAGGGCCCATCACTACTCCGGATTCGCCACTTCAGGTTTGGGTGATACCGACGCAGGAAGGCCTGATGATGGCGAAAGAGGTAGCGGACCATTCTGCTCAAAGAGGCACGTGAAAGCAATCACATTTACAATCCTGAATGTGCCAAGCTGTCTGACGCCACATTCAATCGAACGCCGCAATTGCTGGCATTGGGAATTGTAAAGCGAAAGGCCGAGCGTTTCCCGGTTCAGATTCGACCCAAATCCGGCCGCCATGCCTCTCAATGAGCCGCTTGCACAGTGCTAAAACTCGCTGAACTCTTGCGAGAAGCCGGCACGAGCGTGGTGGGAGACGGAGTAAAGCGGCAGTCCGAACATCATGTGCGCGACGGCCACCCCTAGAAATGCTCCTACGATTTGAGCCGTGATATAGCCGGGCACTTGCTTCCACGGCAAACCTCCTTGACTGGCATCCGCAAGCGTAACCGCCGGATTGAATGAGCTCCCGAAATCGGTTCGAACGTCAGGATGAGCGCGGCGAGCGCCCTACCGGTCGCGATGCTGTTTGCCAGTAGGGCAATCGCCACGCTTCCTTGTGCCAGCCGCTCGCCCATGATCCCGGAACCAACCACGGCGGCTAACAGCAGTGCCGTGCCCAAGGCCTCCGAGCAAATTTTGCGCATTGCGCCTAGCGGCCTTCGGCGTGGCAGGCGCAATCCGCGCCGCAAACTTGTGCCGGCTTCTTCGCACGAATGAATGCGCTAACGAATTTGTCCTTTACCAGCGAAGCCGCTTCGTCCGCATCGATTCCCTCCGCCCGCAAGAACGTGCGCGCATCTTCGATGTCGTAGACACGCGTCTGCTCGACTTCGATTTCTTCGAAACCCGCCTTGCCGAGTTTTTCCCGGTATTCGGTTTCCTCTAACGCACCCGCGATGCAGCCTACCCAAAGCTCCATGTTGCGGCGAATCTCAGACGGCACTTCGCCGCGAACCACTACATCCGATACCGCTAACCGGCCGCCCGGTTTCAACACGCGAAATGCCTCGGCGAGAACGCGGTCTTTGTCGCCGGATAGGTTGATCACGCAGTTGGAAATGATCACGTCTACCAGGTTGGCTGGCAGCGGAATGTTCTCTATTTCGCCTTTGAGAAATTCCACGTTCTCGACACCTGCCTTGCGCTGATTCTCGCGAGCCAACTCGAGCATTTCGCCGGTCATGTCGAGACCGTAAGCTCTCCCCTGAGGACCCACGCGTTTGGCCGAGAGAATGACATCAATGCCGCCGCCCGAGCCTAAATCGAGCACAATCTCTCCCACCCTAAGCTGAGCCAGCGCGGTTGGATTTCCGCAGCCGAGTGATGCTTTGAGCGCCGCATCCGGCAACTCGCTCCTCTGCTCAGGGTCGTAAAGATTTGATGTGATGGGATCGCAGGCCGCCGCCGCGCTGCCACCGCAGCACCCGGTGGATGCGCAGCAATCAGCCGGAACGCCTTCGCCGCTCGATACGCGCCGCGCAGCAGCGCCATACTTTTCCTGCACCAACTGTTTCATTTCCATGTTCAGCTCCTATTTATTAGCGGCCGCCACGACGCACTCCGGTTTAATCGCCTTGTTTCTGGTACAACACTCCGAATAGAGAAATTCCAGCAATTCCTGCAAGCTCTCCGTATTGGCCGAATACCAAAGAAACTTGCTGTCGCGGCGGACCCTCACCAGACCCTCGTTTTTCAACTTTTCCAGGTGGTGCGACAGGCTGGACGGAGGAATATTGAGTTCATTGCCGATATCCGTCGGAATCATGCCCTCGGGGTGCGCCGCTAACAGCAGGCGCATGATTTTCAACCGCGGCTCCGTCCCCATCGCGGAAAGCATATCCGCGTACCGCGGCACGTCGGGTTCACAACCGAGCTTAGCCCGCATTTGTCATTTCCATATTTCTATTCTTGTCGAAACGAAGGTGGGTGTCAAGCCCATCCTTGATATACTCCGCTTGTCGGGCTCCATCATGGGTGAAAAGCGATTAGGCGACGTTATCGACGATTTTTGTGTTAAGTGCCGCCGCATCACCAACCATTCCATCGTGTCGTTGCTGGAAGGCGAGGCGGCCAAGGTGCGCTGCCGGACCTGCTATCACGACCACGATTATCGCCGTGAACAAGCGCCGCCTTCGAAAAAAGATTTGAAAAAGGCGGAGGCTGAGGCCCAGGCTGCTCTGGCTTTGCAGAACGGTGTGGCGGACGGCAATATTCCCGCCATCGCCGAAGACGATGTCAAAGCAAAAACCGAGAGTGTCTGAAGGTTCGCACGAAGCCCTCGCCACCGAAATCATTCGCGATCTGCGTGGCTGCGGCCACCAAGCGTACCTGGTCGGCGGCTGTGTCCGCGACCGCCTTCTTGGAATCGTCCCAAAGGACTATGACGTCAGCACAGACGCTCGTCCGGAGGATCTGGCGCGGTACTTTCCCGGCTCGCAGCTTGTCGGTGCTCACTTCGGGGTGGTGCTGGTTCGCCGGGACGCTACCGCCGAAGTCGAAGTAGCGACCTTCCGCAGCGAAGGGCTCTACTCTGATGGCCGTCGGCCTGACGCCGTTCATTTCGAAACCGACCCGGCGCTCGACGCCCGGCGCCGCGATTTCACTATCAATGGCCTGCTGGAGGATCCGCTTTCCGGCGAGATCCTTGATTCGGTTGGCGGTCAGGCGGATCTTCACGCGAAAATTCTCCGTGCCATTGGTCACCCCGAACGGCGTTTCGAGGAAGATCATCTCCGCCTGCTGCGCGCGGTTCGTTTTGCCGCCCGCCTCGGCTTTTCAATCGAGCCTCAAACGCTACAGGCCATTCGCCGTCTGGCCGCGCGCGTCTCGACGGTCTCCGCCGAGCGAATCCGCGACGAGCTGGTAAGAATTCTCACCGAGGGCCCCCCGCGGAGGGGCTTGGAGTTGCTCGATTCCACGGGTCTTCTGGTTCACATCCTGC
This sequence comes from Bryobacteraceae bacterium, assembly GCA_036501045.1. Classification (GTDB taxonomy): domain Bacteria; phylum Acidobacteriota; class Terriglobia; order Bryobacterales; family Bryobacteraceae; genus Bog-105. The sequence goes on along the minus strand of DASYAX010000202.1, from coordinate 20,314 downwards.
CGCAGGTCAAAGCATTCCAGGGAGTCGCCCAGCCCCCCGAATTTCATCCCGAAGGCGATGTTTGGACTCACGTGCTGTTGATGCTCGATCGAATGCGCGCGCCCTCGCGCTCGCTTGCCCTTGGCGTTCTGTTGCACGACATCGGTAAGCCCGCTACCTTCCGTGTGGCGGACCGCATTCGTTTCGATGGCCATGCCGAAATTGGCGCCGCCATGACGAAAGAACTGCTAAGCAACCTTCGTTTCTCGAGTGACGAGGTCGAGCAAGTCACCTCGCTTGTGGCGAACCACATGCGGTTCAAGGACGTAAGGCAAATGCGGCTCAGCACATTGAAGCGCTTCTTGCAGCTACCCCACTTTGAAGAACATCTGGAACTTCACCGCCTCGATTGTCTCGCGAGCAATGGCCGTACCGATTCTTACGATTTCGTTCGTGAGCAACTCGCGGCTCTAAGGGAGGAAGAGCTGCGCCCTGCTCGTTTGATTACTGGCCAGGATCTGATCGACGCAGGCTATGCTCCCGGTCCCTCCTTCGCGGAGGCCTTGGCAGCGGTCGAGACGGCTCAGCTTGAGGGCGAAATACAGACGCGCGAACAAGCCCTTGCGATTGCCCGGTCCGTGTTGAATCCCGCAGCCGCGTAGTACTTCGATGTGACTATCTCGGGCGGTGCTTCAACAAAAATGGTAGCTTGCGGCGGCGTTCGGGCATCCAGAGATATATGCCAGTGTTGGAAGCGGCGCCAACTAGACTACTTGACGATCTTCGCTCGGCGCGGGCCGAAAGCGACCGGCTTTTCAGCGTCCTAAAACCCGAGGCGCTTTACCAGCGCCCCATCGCCGAGCGCCACCGCGCGATCTTCTATCTGGGTCATCTGGACGGTTTCGATTCCATCCAGATTTGCCGCGAAGGTCTCGGACTCAAATCATCTGAGCCGGAGTTGGACAAACTTTTTCAGGCCGGCATCGATCCGGACGCGGGGCATCTCCCGGCCGATGCCGCTACCGATTGGCCCACGCGTGAACGGGTGGAAGCTTACGTGAAACATTGCCGGGAATGGGTAGACCGGCATGTTGAGCGGGCGCCCGAAGAAATTGTGCACATGGCTCTCGAGCATCGCGAAATGCACCTCGAAACACTCGCCTATATGTTCCACAACTTCTCGCATGACTTGAAGTTCGCTCCACCAAAGCTCGAGCCCATGTCCACCGGTGCTTCGGAGCATCTGGAATGGCGGGAAATTCCCGCCGGCGAAGCGATTCTCGGCAAGCCTCACGATAGCAGCTTCGGTTGGGACAACGAATATGAGGAGACGCGGCGCAAGGTTCCTGCATTCCGCATGCAGCGCTTCCCCGTCACCAACGGCGAGTATCTGGAGTTTGTGAAACAAGGCGCGGCCATTCCTCATTTTTGGACCCAAAGCGGCAAGGATTTCTTCTATCGAGGTATGTTCGAAGACCTCTCCTTGCCCCTGGATTGGCCGGTATACGTAACGCAACGCGAAGCCGAAGCGTATGCTCAATGGTTGGGCAAAGATTTGGCCACCGAAGAGGAGTTCCACCGTGCCGCTTTCGGTACTCCGTCGGGAGAGAACCGGGATTATCCCTGGGAAACGCCTGCCAGGAACGCCGAAACTTTGGAAGGTCTCGGCAATTTTGACTTCAAACGTTGGGTCCCTGAATCTGTGCATGCCACCCCTGCCGGCGACAGTGCCTTCGGCGTGAGTCAGCTCGTCGGAAACGGCTGGGAATGGACCCGCACTCCTTTCGGTCCGTTTCCCGGTTTCGCGGCGCGCGCCAGCTATCCCGGTTACTCGGCGAACTTCTTCGATGGCGAACATTACGTCTTGAAAGGCGGTTCCTCGCGTACCGCCGCCCGCCTGCTTCGGCGCTCCTTCCGCAATTGGTTCCGCCGCGATTATCCCTACATGTACGCCAAATTCCGCTGCGTCGAGCGATAAAGAGCAGCCCCAGGAATAGCCAATGTCTGCCTCCGTTGAGTTACAACTATCCGAGTTTGCGCTGGATGTTGCCGAAGGTCTCTCGCTTCCCGGCCAGAAGAAGTTGCAGCCGCGCTACTTCTATGACGATCTGGGAAGTACGCTTTTTGAGGCGATTACCCTACTTCCCGAATACGGCCTCATGCGCGCCGACGAGCGTATCTTGCGGCGGCATGCCCGGGATATCGCGTCGGCTGTCGGTCCGCTGAAGTTGGTTGCCGAACTCGGCAGCGGCAGCGGAAGAAAAACCGCGCCGGTTCTTCACGCGTTGCGGGAAGGCTCCCCGGGGTTTGATCCGTTCCTGTATCGTCCCATAGATATCTCGGAGACCGCGCTCATTTCTTGTGACAAGGAGTTGAGCAATACGGCCGAGGTGAAAATAGTCTGTGCGGACTGGCTTGACGGCCTTGCCGAAGTCGCCCGCGAAAGAAACTCCATCTCGCCGCTATTACTATTGTTCCTCGGCAGCTCCATCGGAAACCTGGATCGCTCTTCGATTGTCGAATTTCTCGAACGCGTTCGTTCGCTTCTTCTACCCGGAGACTTTTTCCTGCTGGGCGCGGATCTCGTCAAAGACCGCGAGCGGATGATTGCCGCCTATGACGACGCGCTCGGCGTGACCGCGGCCTTTAATCTGAATCTGCTGAGCCGTATGAACCGCGAACTCGGCGCTAACTTCGATCTGCGGGAGTTCGCCCATCAAGCGCGCTGGAATGAAGCCGGGCGTCGCATTGAAATGCATTTGCTTGCAAAACGCCGCCAGCGGGTTTTCATCAATTGTCTCGAAATGGCTTTCCAGTTCACCGCCGGTGAGACGATTTGGACCGAGTCGTCTCACAAGTTCACCGAAGACGAGCTGCGTTCTTACGCTTGGGGAAGCGGCTTTCGCCCGGTCGAAAGTTGGACCGACCTCGAATGGCCTTTCACTGAAATGCTATGGCGGGCCGAACCATGATGGGATGGCTATACTTGAGCCGTCGCCCTCATGCCGTTATCTGTAACATCCGAGCAACAACGCCTCGCCGAAGCTGAAGCTAGAATCAAACATTGGAAGCGCTGGGGCCCCTATCTCGCCGAGAGAGCTTGGGGAACGGTGCGCGAAGATTACAGCGCCAATGGGACTGCTTGGGAATATTTTCCGCATGATGACGCCCGCTCCCGCGTGTATCGCTGGACCGAAGATGGCATTCTCGGTATTTGCGACAACCATCAATATCTGTGCTTCGCGCTGGCGCTCTGGAACGAAAAAGATTCCATCCTGAAAGAACGCCTCTTCGGACTCACCGGCAATGAAGGCAATCACGGCGAGGATGTCAAAGAAAGTTACTACTATCTTGACGCCACGCCGACGAACTCCTATCTTAAGGGGCTCTACAAATATCCACAAGCGGCGTTTCCTTATGAGAAATTGGTCGCTGAAAATCGTAGGCGCACCCGCCTCGATCCCGAATACGAATTGCAGGACACCGGGATATTTGATGAAGGGCGCTACTTCGATGTCTTTGCCGAGTACGCCAAGGACGATGTGGATGACCTGCTCATTCGCGTCACCATAGTGAATCGGGGGCCGGACGCGGCTGCGCTCACCTTGCTGCCGACGCTCTGGTTCCGCAACACCTGGGCCTGGCGCGAGCCCGGAGATCCTCCGCAAAGGCCTAAGCTCTCGCAATCTGCTACAAGCGCGATTGCGGCGGAGCATCCGCTCCTAGGCACGTTTACTCTCGCCTTGGAGGGCGCGCCCGAGTTCCTGTTCACCGAGAACGAGACCAATACGGAACGCTTCTGGAAATGGCGGGGCAAAAATATCTACTACAAAGATGCCTTTCACGAATACCTGATACATGGCCGTCATGAGGCCGTGAACGCGGCGCACATCGGCACAAAAGCGGCGGCGGTCTATCGCCTGCATCTGGGCGGCGGCCAACAAACCGTATTGTGTTTTCGTCTCTCGCGTGCGGACGTGCCGGACGTTCCGCGCGAGCAATGGGATGCCATCTTCAGCCGGCGTCTTCAAGAGGCGACCGATTTCTATGCCCAGTTTGCCGACGGCCTGGATGAGGAGGCCCGCGCCGTCCAGCGGCAGGCCTTTGCCGGCATGTTTTGGAGCAAGCAGTATTACCACTTCGTCATCGAAAGCTGGCTGAACGGCGACCCCACCATGCCTAAGCCCCCCGAACAGCGCAAGTCGGGTCGCAATTGCCAGTGGAGGCATCTCTTCAACGAAGACGTGATTTCCATGCCGGACAAGTGGGAATATCCTTGGTACGCCGCCTGGGATTTGGCGTTTCACACCGTCGCCATCGCCCCGGCCGATCCCGATTTTTCCAAATCGCAGCTATCGCTTTTCTTGCGCGAATGGTACCTGCATCCGAACGGGCAAGTCCCCGCTTACGAGTGGGCCTTTGGCGACGCCAATCCTCCCGTACAAGCCTGGGCCGCCTGGCGCGTTTTCCAGATCGACCAGCGCATCAAGGGAAAACCGGATTACGAATTCCTCGAGCGCAACTTTCATAAGCTGCTCATGAATTTCACTTGGTGGGTGAATCGCAAAGATTCCGAAGGAGCCAACATCTTTGAAGGCGGTTTCCTGGGGTTGGATAACATCGGCATCTTCGACCGCAGTGCGAAATTGCCGCCCGGCTGGGTTCTGGAGCAGTCCGATGGCTCCAGTTGGATGGCCATGTACTGCCTCAACATGCTCAAGATCGCACTTCGTCTTGCGGAGGTCGACACGACTTATGAGGATTGCGCCAGCAAGTTCTTCGAGCACTTCCTCTACATCGCCGACGCCATCAACCACCATGAGGGATCCGGTCTGTGGGACAACGAGGACGGCTTCTATTATGACCGGCTCGAGACGGGCGACGGCAAACATACCTTCGTGAAAGTGCGATCCTTGGTGGGTCTGGTGCCGCTATTCGCCACCGACACCCTCGATGCCGTTCGCCTGGACAAACACCCGGGCTTCAAAAAACGGATGCAGTGGTTTCTCGACAATCGTCCCGATCTGACCGAGGGTTTGCCGTCGCTGGTAAAAGGCGGGACTGAGCAGCGGCGGCTGCTGTCCGTGGTGAATCGCGCGCGCCTGGAACGGATTTTGCAGAGACTCTTCGATGAAGCCGAGTTTCTCTCTCCTCACGGAATTCGTTCGCTCTCGCGCTATCATCTCGCTCATCCTCTCGCGCTCCAGGTGGATGGCTCTGCCTTCGACGTCAACTACGAGCCGGCGGAGTCGGAGACAGGTGCGTTCGGCGGCAATTCGAATTGGCGCGGCCCGGTCTGGTTCCCGATGAACTTCCTCATCATCGAAGCGTTGCAGCGTCTGAATCACTACTACGGCGCTTCCTTCTCGGTCGAATTTCCTACCGGCTCGGGCCGGCGAATCAGTCTGTGGGAGGCGGCGCAACTGCTTTCCCAACGCTTATCTTCAATTTTTCTGCCCGCCGCGGATGGACGCCGCCCCGTCTACGGTAACAACAAGTTATTTCAGGAAGACCCCGCTTTTCGCTCCTACTCGCTCTTCTACGAGTACTTTCATGGAGACGCTGGCTGCGGCCTGGGCGCGAGTCATCAGACGGGCTGGACCGGACTGGTCGCCAAGCTGTTGCAGCAAAGCGGCACAGCGAGCGGAAGAAGTCGATAAAATACTCAATACGGCTGACAGCATCCGACGAGGTCCCCATGATTCACCTGAAGGTAAATGGAACCGCCAAAGAGTATCGAGGCGATCCGGCCATGCCGCTGCTTTGGTATCTTCGCGACGTTCTTCAGTTGACTGGTTCGAAGTTTGGCTGCGGCATGGGCCTGTGCGGTGCCTGCACGGTTCACGTTAACGGCGAGGCAGCGCGCAGTTGTCTTGCGCCAATGCAAAGCGTGGCCGATAAAGAAGTGGTGACCATCGAAGGCTTGAGTGCGGCGGGGGACCACCCGGTGCAGCGAGCCTGGGAACAGCACAACGTGCCGCAATGCGGCTATTGCCAGGCCGGGCAGATCATGCAGGCTGCGGCGCTGTTGAGGACCAAGCCAAAGCCCACCGACCACGATATCGACGAAGCGATGCAAGGCAATATTTGCCGCTGTGGTACCTATCAGCGCATCCGCGAAGCGATCAAATCGGCGGCCGAGGTGAAAGCATGAATCGCATCGAGCTTGCCACCAGGCGCGATTTTCTGGGAAGCGTGTTTTCCGCCGGCGCGCTCATCCTGGCCGCCGGCCATCGCGCCCCCGCCCAATCGCCCACTCAGTTGGATGTCACGAAGACCGCCTGGAACCCCAGCGTGTTTTTAGGAATCAACACCGACGGTACTGTGATCATCGTGGCTCATCGATCGGAAATGGGAACCGGCATTCGCACCTCACTGCCGATGGTCGTGGCCGATGAGCTGGATGCCGATTGGAACCGCGTGCGGGTCGAGCAGGCGTTGGGCGACGCGTCGAAGTACGGGTCGCAGGACACCGACGGTTCCGCGTCCATCCGCGACTTCTACGACATCATGCGCGATACCGGCGCAACCGCGCGGCTCATGCTCGAGCGCGCGGCAGCGGCCCAATGGCAGGTTTCCGCCACCGAGTGTAAAGCGCGAAACCACCAGGTCATCCATACCCCGAGCGGTCGTGCGCTCGGTTACGGCGAACTGGCAAGCGCTGCCGCTAAGCAGCCTATGCCTCGCAAAGAAGAGCTGCAGCTCAAATCGGCCGCGGACTTCCGCTATATCGGAAAAGGCGTACCAAGCGTCGATCTCAAAGACATCTGCACCGGCAAGGGGACGTACGGCTTCGATGCGCATGTGCCGGGGATGGTCTATGCGTCGATCGAGCGGCCTCCCGTGCTCGGCGGCAAATTGAAAAGTTTCGACGACCAGGCGGCGCGCCAGGTAGCGGGCGTCCAGCAGACGGTAGTGATCAATGGCGCCCAGCCGCCCTATGGTTTTCAAGCCTTGGGTGGCGTCGCGGTGATTGCCGATAACACCTGGGCGGCCTCGCAAGGCCGCAAGAAGTTGAAGATCGAGTGGGAATCCGGCCCGCACGCCATATTCGAATCGGAGACTTACAAGAAGGCGCTGATCGAAACCGCTCACCAGCCGCAAAAGGTCGTCCGAAACGCCGGTGATGTGGACGCCGCATTTGCCGGTGCATCCAAAATTGTGGAATCGACCTACACCACTCCTCTGCTAGCGCACGCTCCCATGGAGCCGCCTGCTGCGCTCGCCGATTTTCGCGATGGAAAAGTGGAAATCTGGACGGCCACCCAGGATCCGCAAGCGGTAATGACTACCGTTTCGAAAGCGCTCGGCATACAACCCGCCGATGTGACCTGTCACGTAACGCTGCTCGGCGGCGGCTTCGGCCGCAAGTCGAAGCCTGACTATGTAGCCGAAGCGGCGATTCTGTCTAAGAAGGTTGGCAAGCCGGTAAAGATCTCCTGGACGCGCGAGGAAGATATTCACTTCGATTATTACCACTCGACTTCCGCCATGTACTTCAAGGCGGCGCTCGACCAGACCGGCAAGCCGTCCGCGTGGTTGCAGCGCACCGTGTTTCCGCCCATCGGTTCCACGTTCGACGAAAAAGAGCAATATGGCGGCGGCGAATTATCGCTCGGTTTTCTCGATGTGCCGTTCGACGTGCCCAATCTGCGCGCCGAAAATGGCCCCGCGCAGGCGCATTTGCGAATCGGTTGGCTTCGCTCGGTGGCCAACATCTATCACGCGTTTGGAATTCAGTCGTTCATGGACGAACTCGCGCACACGGCTGGAAAAGACCCGGTCGAATATTGGTTGGCGGTCTTAGGTGAGCCGCGAAAGCTGGATTTCTCGGGACAGCAGGCCAAATATACGAACTACGGAAAACCGCTGGCGCAATATCCGCTCGATACCGGACGGCTGCGGCGTGTTGTCGAAGTCGTTGCCGAGCGTTCCGGATGGGCTAACAAGAAACCTGGCAACGGAAGAGCCTGGGGGTTCGCGGCGCATCGCAGCTTCCTGACGTACGTGGCCACAGTCGTGGAGGTCGAAGTCGACCCGAGCGGTAAGCTGCGCATTCCGCGTGTGGATTTGGCGGTCGATTGCGGTAGCGTAATCAATCCCGACCGCGTGAAGGCGCAGTTTGAAGGAGCCGCTGTCTTTGGCGCGAGTGTCGCTCTCATGGGCGAGATCACCGCCGCCGACGGGCGCGTTCTACAAAGTAACTTCAACAACTATCCCGTAGCTCGCATCAACGAGGCGCCGTACGAAACCCACGTTCATCTGATCGAGGCCGGTGGATTGCCAACCGGCGCCGGCGAACCCGGCGTGCCGCCGATGGTCCCGGCGATTTGCAACGCCATTTTCGCGGCAACCGGCAAACGTATTCGCGATTTGCCGATCAAGAAACAGCTCACTTAAGTCCGGCTCCCTACGAGCTTCGCTCCGTCACCAATTCGACGACGGCCTGCAGCGCGTGCTGCGCCGAGCTTTCGGGGAAAGTCGAAACCAGGCTGCGCGCCTTTTCGGTGAAGCCGTGGGCGCGTTCATAAGCCCGCGCAATCGAATGGTGCCGCTCGAGAATCTGAATGACCCGCATAAACGGCACATTCTCGTAGCTGCCGTCGGTGATCACGGTCTCCACCGCCTGTCGCTCGTCCACGCTGGCCTTTTCGAGAGCGTAAATCAGCGGAAGCGTCACTTTGCCTTCGCGTAAATCGTTCCCGGCCGGCTTTCCCAAAATCTTTTCGGTGGAAGTGAAGTCGAGAATGTCGTCTACAAGCTGGAAAGCCATCCCGAGATTCCACGCAAACTCGGCGAGCTGCGATTCGGTCGCTTCATCCACCCGCGCGGCGACGCCTCCCAATCGTGCGCAGGCCGAAAACAGGCTGGCCGTTTTACGATCCACCAACTCCATGTAGTCTGCTTCGCTAACATCGATGCGATGTAGCCGGTCAAACTGCAGCAACTCGCCTTCGACCATCATTTGCGTGAGCGAGATCAGCACATCCAGCAGATGAAAATTGCGTTCGCGCAGCGCCAATTGAAAGGCCTGCATGTAGAGCCAATCGCCCGCCAGCACCGATACGTGATTTCCCCAAACCACGTTGGTCGACGGCCGGCCGCGGCGCGTTCGTGCGAGATCGATCACGTCGTCGTGAACGAGCGTCGCCGTGTGAATCATTTCGACGACCGCCGCCAGCCGCCGCGCGCATTCGGTAGCCGGTCCATACAGGCGATTGCACAGCAGCAGGAGCGCGGGACGCAGGCGTTTCCCGCCGCCCGCCTGCAAGTACTGATTGATGGTGGTGATCGCTTCGATCGACGCTACGGATTCGACGCTGATTTCCTGTTCGACCTGCCGCAGGTCTTCCTCAACGAGCTCGAATGCTTCGCGGGCGCTGATGGATTGTCGAATCTTGCTGAACATGCGCGTTCGCCTCAGTGTAGCGGGTGGAGCTGAAAGAGCCGCTCGAAGTTGTCGGTGGTCTGAGTCGCCAGTTCCTCTGGTGTTGTCCCTCTCGCCTCGGCAATCACCTTCGCTGTGTGCGCTACAAAGGAAGGTTCATTGCGTTTGCCGCGATGCGGCACGGGAGCAAGGTAGGGCGCGTCGGTCTCGAGCAACAATCGGTCCGCTGGAACGGTCGCCGCCGCTTCTCGAATTTCTCTGGCCTTGGGAAATGTGGCCACTCCGCCGAAGGCAAGATGAAACCCGAGATCCAGACATTCGCGCGCCTGCCGCGTGTCGCCGGTAAAGCAATGCATCACGCAAGATAGCCCTGATGGAGCCCAATCTTTTCGGAGCACATCGAGCGTATCGGCCCAAGCATCGCGTGTATGAATGACGATCGGAAGCCGAGCCGCTTTTGCAATCTCGAGCTGCCGCACGAAGACCGGCATCTGCGCTTCTTTCGGAACACCCCAGTGATAATCCAGCCCGATTTCGCCGATTGCTTTGACTTTTGGGTGCCGGAGCAGCAGCTCCAAATCTGCAAACGTATGTCCGTCCACCTTGGGACTGTCGTTTGGATGAACTCCTACCGTGGCAAACACAAAAGAGTGCGTTTCCGCAACGCGGACGGCTGCTTCGAGGTCGGGTGGGCCGCCGCCGGTACCGATCGCAAGCAGGTACTTCAGTCCGGCATCGCGAGCGCGTTCGATGACGGCATCGCGGTCTGCGCCAAATTGTTCGTCATCGAGATGGCAGTGCGAATCGACCAGCTCCACGTCTATTTCAGGCGGGCGCCTACCGGAACATCTTCGTGAAATCCAGCGAGCACCGGGCTTCCGTCTCCAAGGCTCGCGGCGACAATCATTCCCTGCGAAGTGAGTCCGCGCAATTTACGAGGTTGCAGGTTCACCACAATCACCACCTTGCGGCCGACAAGCTCTTCCGGTTTGTAGGCGAGCGCGATGCCGGCCACAATCGTGCGCGGTTCCGGTTCGCCGATATCGACTTTGAGGTGAAGCAATTTGTCGGAGCCCTTCACCACCTCGGCGGATTTCACTTCCCCCACCCGCAAATCGACCTTTGCGAAATCGTCGATCGCGATGAGCGGCGTCGTGGCTTCTGCCGCGGTTTCCGCCGCCTTACCTATGAGGACGGCCTGCCGTTGCTTCTCGGCTTCTTCGAGCTCCTGCATCTTCTGAATCGTGGGTTTGGCATCGAGCCGCGGAAAGACACCGGCGATCTCGCCGATCTTCTTCTCGAAACTCATTCCGCCCCACCGAAAATCTTGAAATGTGTGTTGGCCGATGCGATCCGCAAAACCCAGTTGCCGCCAAATTCCTTCGCCCGCATGCGGCAGAATCGGATGCACTAGCCCGCACACGATGCGTAATGCCTCGGCGGTCGTGAAGAGCGTCTCATCCAGTTTCGTTTGCGCTTCCGCCGACTGGTCCTTCACCAGTTTCCACGGCGCTCGCTCGACGATGAATTTATCCACCGCCGAGATGACGCTCCAGATATGCTCGAGCGCACGCGCGAATTCGAATTTTTCATAGGCTGCGAGAGCGGCCGCAGCCCCCGCCGCCGCAATTCCCGTGATAGCCAGGTCGCCGCTTGATACTGGAATCGCCCCGCCGCGATACTGCTGGATCATGCTCAGCGTGCGGCTTGCCAGATTGCCTAGCCCGTTCGCTAGATCCGAATTGTAGCGGCCCACCAAAGCGTCGAAGCTGAAGCTGCCGTCCTGTCCGAACACAATCTCGCGCAGCAGAAAATAGCGCAGCGCATCCACGCCCATAGTTTCCGCGATGGGAGTCGGACGAACAATATTGCCGCGCGATTTGCTCATCTTGTCGTTTTCAAACAAGAGCCAGCCGTGCGCAAACACGCGCTTCGGCAGCGGCCAGCCGGCGGCCATCAAGAACGCCGGCCAGTAGACCGCATGGAAGCGCACGATCTCTTTCCCGATCAGATGCAGATCCGCCGGCCAGCGGTCCTCGCCTTCAACCGCGCTCACGTATGCGGTCAACGCATCGAACCACACATAAAAGACATGTGCCGGATCGGCTTCCAGCGGAATGCCCCATTTGATGCTGGTCCGCGTGATCGAAAGATCGCTTAGCCCTTGTTTGACGAAAGCCAGCACTTCATTGCGGCGAATCTCCGGTTGAATAAAATCCGGATTCGCGTCATAGAATGCCAGCAGCCGGTCGGTGAACTCAGAAAGCTTGAAGAAGTAGTTCTCTTCCGTGACTTCCTCATACGCCTTGCCGGTTTCCGGATCGACATCACCCGGCTTGGCGTCAACGACGAATGACTCGCTGACCACCGCATACAGACCGGTGTAGGTTCCTTTGTAAATGTAGCCATTTTTCTTGCAGGCTTCAAAAAGCGAATTCACCAGTTTTGCATGATTCGCCGCCGTCGTGCGCTGGAAGCGATCCACCTGCAGATCGAGTTTTTTCCAAGTCGCGCGAAAGTCATCCGAAACGAGGTCGACGAATGCCGCCGGACTTTTGCCTTGAGCGGTAGCGGCGCGCTCCACCTTGGTGCCATGTTCATCTGTCCCGGTCGTCAGCACTACCTCATAACCCTGCATGCGCTTGAAGCGTGCAATGGTTTCGGCTGCAATCGTGGTATACGCGTGGCCGATATGCGGAGCCGCATTGACGTAGTAGATCGGAGTCGTGAGATAGTACTTGTTCATCTATGCTTTGCTATTGAAAAACGCCCGATTCGCTTCGGCGATAACAGAGCGGAGTGGAATGTGTTTCTCAGTGGCTACTTTCCGGCAGTCCTCATATTCCGGCGCAAACCCGCCATTTTCGCTGTATTTCACCCGAATCTTGCCAAACGAAGTTTCCACTTCCGCGATCTTGCGCGCTAGGACACGCCTCTCCGCCTGCACCAGCCGTAGCCCTAACGTACTGGTCTCGGCAAACAAAATCGTCGCCAGCGCCTCTGCTAGCTCCGGTGTGGCAATGACTGAAATCAAAGTCGCCGGGCGATTTTTCTTCATGAAGATTGACGTGAGCGATACGTCGAGAGCGCCCGCCTCGAGCAGTCGCTCCACCGCGTAACCCAGTACCTGCGGCGTGGAGTCGTCTATGTTCGCTTCGAGAATCGTGACGCGCGTCGCTTCAACGGCATTACTTCGTTCGCCCACTAACACCCGCAGCACATTCGCCTGCATCGGAAACTCTTTGTCACCCGCGCCGAATCCTTGCGCGATCAGCCGCACTGCGGGTAGTTCTCCGAAGCTTGCCGCAAGCGTCGCCATCAAGGCGGCGCCCGTCGGAGTAGTCAACTCAGTCTGTGGCCCGGCGGAATAAATCGGATGATTCTTCAGCAGTTCGGCCGTCGCAGGCGCGGGCACCGGCAGCGTCCCGTGCTCCGTTTCCACCGTTCCGCTACCCACATTGATCTGCGAGCAATGAACCTCGCCGATGCCGAGCGATTCCAGCGCGACGCACGCGCCCACAATGTCGCAGATTGAATCCACCGCGCCCACCTCATGGAAGTGAACCTTCTCGATCGGAATATTATGCGACTTCGCCTCGGCTTCTCCCAAACGCCGGAAGACCGCCAGCGCATGATCCCGGGCTCTTTCGGGAAGCTCACCGGCGCAGATGATTTTTTCGATATGCGGCAGATGACGATGCTTCTTCTGCTCGGCATGGGCAACCGAAAATTTGGACGCGGCAATCCCTTTGCGCTTGGTTTTTTCCACGCGAACTGACGCCTCGAGATGAAGGCTGCCCAGCGCCGCTTCAAGCGCTCCGAAATCCGCCCCGGCATCGAGCAGCGCGCCCACCGTCATGTCGCCGCTGATGCCGGAAAATGCGTCAAAATAGCAAATTTTTGTCAATGAGTCACTACCAGTGTACTGAGGGCCCGCCGCACGTCCGCGTGTGCCTGTTCCACCGTTCCCGCAAGCGCGGTCAGGTGTCCCATTTTGCGGCCCGGCCGCGGGATCGGCTTTCCATAAAGATGCAATTTAACGTTCGGAATCGCAGTCGCCGCGGCCCAATCCGGATTACCCGTCTCCCACAAATCGCCCAGTAGATTCGCCATCGCGGCCGGAGCAAACTGCGTCACCGCGCCGAAAGGAAGCGCGCAAACAGCCCGTAACTGTTGCTCAAACTGGCTCGTCAGGTTGGCGTCAAACGTGAAATGCCCGGAATTGTGCGGCCGCGGCGCCAGTTCGTTGATCAGCAGCCGGCCATCGCGGCAAACAAAGAATTCGACGCACAGCACGCCAACCAGTTCGAGCTTTTCAACTACCTCCCGCGCGATCTCGACGGCTTGATCGGCAATGGCCTGCGGCACGCGAGCTGGCGCGAGCGACGTATTCAAAATTCCATTACGATGTTGATTCTCGATCGCTCCGTAGTGGATAAAATCTCCCCGCACGCTCCGTGCCGCCACAACCGAAATCTCACAATCGAAGTCAACCAAGGCTTCGAGTACCGACTCGCGTTCGCCCACCGCCTGCCACGCGCTCTGCAATTCAGAAATGGTATTAAGGCGATACTGCCCTTTGCCGTCATAGCCGAAATCGGCCGTCTTAAGAATGGCGGGAAGTCCGAGTTCGCCGGTCGCCTGCGCCAGTTCCGCCAAACTCGTAACGCGGCGGAACGAGGTAAGCGGCAATCCCGCTCGTTCGAGGAATGTCTTCTCACGCAGCCGGTGCTGCGTCGTGTGCAGGATGTAGCCGGCCGGACGAACCGGAGCGCACCGTTCGGCCGCGGCGGCAGTAGGCGCCGGTACGTTCTCGAATTCGAACGTGACCACTGATACTTCGCTCGCGAATTTAGATACCGCGTCCAGGTCTTCATACGGCGCATTTACCTCGAGGTCCGCCACCTGCCCCGTCGGCGTGTCCTGATCCGGCGACAGGGTGTGCACGCGATAACCCATGCGCCGCGCTGCTATCGCGAACATCCGCCCGAGTTGGCCGCTTCCCAATACGCCGATGGCGCTCCCCGGCAGAATTGGATTCAAAGGTCGCGATCCTCGAGCACCGACTCGGTCTGCTGCTTTCGCCAGGCCTCCAGCCGCGACCGGATCTCCGAATATTTATTGCCGAGAATGCTCGCGGCGAGCAGCGCCGCATTGGTCGCGCCGGCATTTCCGATGGCGAGCGTCCCCACCGGAATGCCCGCGGGCATCTGCACGATCGAGAGCAACGAATCCACGCCGTTGAGCACACTGCTCTTGATGGGAACGCCCAGCACCGGCAGGCACGTGTGCGCGGCTACCATCCCGGGCAGATGCGCGGCACCGCCCGCCGCGGCAATAATAATCTCCAACCCACGGCCGATCGCGGTTTTCGCGTATTCAGCCAGCCAATCCGGCGTCCGATGCGCCGAGACCACCCGGCATTCATGAGCGATCTCAAGCGCCTTCAGCGTGTCGCTCGTGCGCTGCATCGTCTCCCAATCGGACTTGCTGCCCATGATCACGCCTACTAGCGGCTTCGCTTGCATGGCCGGCAGCTATTCGCCTTCGGAGACGAATCCCTTTTGGCCGTCGAACGTATATAGGTTCTCGATTTTGATGAAGTCGAGCTTGGCATTCCCGGCGCGATCCAGCAGATTCACAATTTGCGCGTGTGAAATCGTAGCGCCCGAAGTCTCGCCAACAAAGCGGGCCCGCCAATGGTCGGTGCAAAACGTCTCGGCAAAACCCTCGGGGTACACTTTCGTTCCTCGATTGCTCACCGCAAACAGCTTCAACCCGTTGCCGTTGAAATGCTCCAATTTCCGGCCGAACTGAACCGGATCGCGATCCTTCGAATCGAAAAACACATCAACGCCAATCAGTTCCTTCTTCGAGGGAACATGGCTTTTGAGAACTTCGTGCTTCGTCTCGCTGGGCGCTTTCGAGTAGGACGCGGCCTTCAGGTTCTGCGGTTTCTGGCCGACGCGAGCGACTACCGCCTCGGCAAATTCCTTCGTCCCCACTTTTTGCTTGCTTGTGCCTTGCTTGAAAATGTCGTACGTATGTATGCCCTCTTCGAGCGTACGCAACCACGCGTTGTGGACCAGCTCCGCCACGTCCGGCTGGCCGATGTGCACCAGCATCAGCACGCCGCCCAGCAGCAATCCGGAGGGGTTCGCCAGGTTTTGATTGGCGCGCCGCGGAGCTGAGCCGTGAATCGCTTCGAACATGGCGCACTGTTCGCCGACATTCGCCGAACCGGCCAGCCCAACCGAGCCGGCAATCTGCGCGGCAACGTCCGAAAGGATGTCGCCATAGAGATTCGGCATCACGATAACATCGAATGCTTCCGGTGTATCGGCCATCTTCGCCGCGCCGATATCCACAATCCAGTGTTCTTTCTCAAACTCTGGATATTCGGCGCCAATTTCATCGAAGACCTTATGAAACAGGCCGTCGGTGAACTTCATGATGTTGTCTTTGGTGAAGCAGGTGATCTTCTTGCGGTTGTTCCGCCGCGCATATTCGAAGGCGTAGCGCACGATCTTTTCCGAGCCCGGCCTACTGATCAGCTTTAAGCACTGATAGACTTCGGCTGTTTGCCGGTGCTCGATGCCCGCGTACAGATCCTCTTCGTTTTCGCGCACGATCACTACGTCCATGCCCGGATGCTTGGTTTGCACGTAAGGATGGTAGGAAACGCACGGGCGCACATTCGCATAAAGCCCCAGCGTCTTTCGCGTAGTCACGTTGAGCGACTTGAACCCCCCGCCTTGCGGCGTTGTAATGGGCGCTTTGAAGAAAACTTTCGTCCGGCGCAGCGATTCCCAAGCGCTCGGCTCAATGCCGGCGTTGACGCCGCGTAAGTAAACCTTTTCGCCGATCTCGATCGTCTCTTCGGTAATGCGCGCCCCGGCCGCTTTCATAATGTGCAGCGAAGCTGCCATAATTTCGGGTCCAATGCCGTCCCCATGTGCGACGGTAATAGGTACAAGATTCGATGCCATGTATACAGAAGCTATTAAAGCAAAGGGCTCTGCGGCCCATGCCGTCGTATCGCCTCAGGCACACCCCAAGGTTTGCAGATAATGCTGCTCCAATCGGCGCGCCGTGCGGCTCCGATTCACTGGCCGTTCCTTCGTGTACCCGCTCTCGACAAGGCCGTGCAGCCCGCCAAACAGAAAAACGGCGGTGAAGCGCGCATCGTCGATCTTCCAAGCCCCAAAATCGTTGCCCGCCTCGAGAAGCTTCGTCAGATGATCCATCAGGATGTTGTCGAAAAGCCCTTCCCGCGCTGGCGGCGCATAACCGTAGAAAAGAATATCGTGTAGACGAATGGAATCGGCATAAACATCGCTCGCTGTC
Source organism: Bryobacteraceae bacterium (assembly GCA_036501045.1). GTDB lineage: Bacteria > Acidobacteriota > Terriglobia > Bryobacterales > Bryobacteraceae > Bog-105. The sequence continues at coordinate 3,600 of DASYAX010000202.1, read as the reverse complement.
GCGGCCCACGCCGCTAGCTTGCCCTTCCAATCCTGTTCCGGCCTTTTCGCCACGGCCGTTTCTATCTTCTTGAGCATATGTTGAGCGAAACGTTCGCGCAGCACTATATGAGAACGTGAAAATCAACCTGGAGCCCACGCGTCGTCTTACACTGGTTTTCTGCTCCCTGTTGAGCCTCAAGAACAACATGACCAACAAAATTGCGATTACTGCCGTCCTGCTCCTGTTGCGATTTCACGCCTCCGCCGGCGCCGCCACACTCAAACCGGAATCGGAAGAGGCTTGGAAGATCTATCTCCAGGCGGCAACCGCCGCCATGCAGGCTCGCCTCGAGCCCGGCGCCCATTTCCTTTGGCTCGACGAACATCCCGATCGCCTGGAGTATGTCCGCACAAAGGGCCCATATATCGCGCCCGTCGGTCCGCACATCCCAAAGAAAGTTCCCTCCGGACTCATTCACGATTGGCTCGGCGCAGGCTTCATCCCCAACGTGACAATCAAAGATATCCTGAAAGTTGTGCGCGATTATGATCGCTACAAGGAAATCTACAAGCCAGGCGTAATCGACTCAATCTCCCACGGCGCGAACGGAGGGAAAGACCTTTTTTCCATGCGCCTCGCGAACAGATCCGCGGTAGCGAAGACAGCTCTCGATACCGATTGCGAAGCTTCTTATTTTCGTGTAGATGCCCACCGTTGGTACGGCGTTTCGAACACCACTCACATCCAGGAAGTCGATAAATTCGGAACCCCCGAGCAACACACGCTGCCCGAGGACCACGGTACCGGCCTGATTTGGCACCTCTCGAGCATCACACGGCTCGAAGAGCGCGACGGCGGCGTCTACGCGGAATTGGAAGCAATCGCCCTAAGCCGTGACATTCCCGCAGCGCTTCGCTTTTTCGTAACGCCCATCGTGCGCCGCGTATCCAGAGATTCGCTCGCGACATCGCTCCATCAGACCAGAGTAGCCATCGAAGACGGCATGGAGCATCACGGGCAGAAATAATCCGCTCGCTGAAGCCGCCGGTGCTGTTCAGAGCATTCGCATGTTGACAGGGTCCCAGGAGACCATGCGGCGCTCGAAGTATGAGACGTTCGACATGAGCGCGGGGCCGGCGGCGCGAAGTCCGAAAACCGGATCTTCGATAACCGGCGTGCGCGTCCGAATCGCATTTTGGAAAGTTTGATGATGGGCAACCTGTTCGGAGTAGCCTCGGGGAAGCGGAAAGGTCTCTACCGCGTCCAGCCGCAGCGATTCGGCGGTTTCGGGCTGCGGCGGATACTTGGCGCGATGCGCGGCGAGCACCTGCTCCTGGATCTTCTTTGAAAAGGTACCGGCCGTGGTTCCCGGATCGAGTTCGCGCGGACGTTTGGAGATCGAAAGCGAGTTGCCAACCGAAAGATTGAGAACGCCCTCGGTCCCGATAAATCGGAAAGCCTGCGAATCCGCGCCTTCTCCGCTGCCCGCTTCAAAATTCACGCTGAAGTTGACCTGGAAGCCAGGATGCGCCGGAGTGTCCGGGTAGTCGAACAAGCCGGTCATCAGGTCCGGCACATCACGTCCATCTTTCCAGTAGTAAGTGCCGCCCGTTGCCGCGATGCGTTCCGGACCGGCGCTATCCATCACGAAGTGAATGCCTGTGAAGAGATGCACGAACAGGTCGCCGGGGATACCGGTCCCATACGCCCGATAGTTTCGCCAGCGGAACAGGCGCACCGGCTCGAACGGGCACTTCGACGCACTGCCGAGAAACTGGTCCCAATCGATCGTTTCAGGCGACGCGTCCGGCGGAATCGTATATTGCCACGCGCCCAGCGACGAATTGCGGTTGATGTAGGCCTCGATCAGGTGAATCTGGCCGATCGCTCCGCTCTTGACGAGTTCCTTGGCTTTGGCATAGAGGATCGAACTCACGCGCTGGCTGCCGACTTGCAGAATCCGGCCGGTTTGTTTTTGCGCTTCGATGACCATGTGGCCATCGGGCACTTCGCGCACCATGGGCTTCTGGCAGTACACATCTTTCCCGGCATGCAGGGCGTCGGTGGCAATGCGGGCGTGCCAGTGATCGGGCGTCGCGATGATGACAGCATCGACATCGCGCCGCGCCAGCAGTTCGCGATAATCGCGTGTGGTGAAGACATGCTTGCCATACCGTTCCTGGGCGAGCGTGCGGCGGCCGTCGTAAACATCCGAAACAGCGACGATTTCGACGCCAGGTAATGAGGATTCGGTCCTCATATCTCCCTGGCCCATGATGCCGAAGCCGACGCAGCCAATTTGAACGCGATCGTTGGGCGAAATCGCTTTCGCAGGTTCCTGCGCGGCGCTAGCGGCTTCGCTCATGGCGAGCGTAGAAGCGGCAATGCCGGTACTCTGCAGGAAATGGCGGCGGCTGATGGGCATGGTTTGAGGTCTCCCTTACCCATTGTTAAACAAGCGTTCTCTGGAGCGCTTGCTTAAGTCCATCCCACTTGCTTGCTGTCGAACAGAGAAGTTAAAGGCGACAGGAAGCCGGCATTGGTCCCGTTGACCCCCTTGTAGACATACGCATGTCCCAAAGTGCCGAGCCAGGCGTCCACCTGAATCACGTCGTCTCCCCACGCCGCGGTTCCCGGCAACGCTGCGTTGGTGTCTAAGGCGGCGCCGGCGCGGTTGATAATCGTGAATATGTGGTTGGTAAACGCCACCACTTCAATCCGCCGCATGCCTCCGGCCGCGCGGTCTTTCTTGGATTGTGCTTTCTTCAGCCGTTCCATCAGCAGATACGCGGCACCCCACGCAAACGTGGTGCAGATGCCGAGCTTCGCCGCTTTGAGCTTCTCGTACACCGTTTTGGCCGACCCGATGTATGAGCTCGCTGACAACTTAACTAAGCCTCCGGGCGAACTATTTCGCGCCAGGGTGTCGTTCGTCGCTCGCGTGGAGTCTTGGGCAGCACGAAATGCTCGATTCAACACCGAGCTTTTGTAGTAGTAATCCCGGTTGTTGGCAATGCACCCTGGAAACGCGCCCGCATCGCCGCATCCAAAGAGCGACATCGAAAAATAATCGTCAAGCTCGCTGGATTCGAAAATGCCTTCAGGCACGGCCTCGGAGTTGTTACGCGCCATGCCATCCACATTTAACCGGTCAGTACCGTCAATCAGCCCGCAGAGCCACGGCTTGAAGCTGAACGTCGGTTTGTTGACCTTAAAGATCCAATCGTCTATGGCTACGGTAGTCTGTTCGGTTTCGCTCTTGGCGACAGCGGCGCGGAAATCTCCGATGAAACCCTTGGAGTCCTGCGCCGCCGCTCGCGTTTTCGTGATGGCTTTCCCATCCGGTGTTTCGCCGGTATATTCTTCCCGGTAATCCAGCTTTGCCGCAGGCGTCGCCCTAATCTTTTCATCGAGCAAAGCGCCTTGCACTCTCCCCAGTTCCTTGATCTCCGCTGCCGCTATCGCCATAATCCTCGCTTTCAATTTTTCCCGACTGTTATAAGTGACACACTCTTAAATTAAATCTCGGCCATTCAGGAGGCCCGAACAAGCGAAGATAGAGAGATGAACGCAAAACCTTATTCCAGCTATACCCGTCTCGATCTTCGGGACTCCGAT
>DASYAX010000201.1:0-6925 GCA_036501045.1 Bryobacteraceae bacterium | reverse complement strand
CTTGAATGGCATTGTGTTCCTGGTGCTGGGGCTGCAGCTTCCCTCCATCCTCGCCGGCATTCAAGGCGAGAGCCCGACTGAAGTGATCCTTGCAGGAGCGCTCTTCAGCGCGCTCGTCATCTTGCTGCGGATGCTATGGGTGTTTCCGGGCGCTTGGCTCTCCATCCGCATCCAGCGGCTGCTATTGCGGCGTCAAACTGACGCGGTCTCGCCGCGCTCAGTATTTTTGGTCGGCTGGGCAGGCATGCGTGGCGTATTGGCATTGGCCGCCGCGCTTTCGCTACCTATCCGATTAAATAACGGCGCGCCGTTCCCTCAGCGAAATCAGATCATTTTCCTGACCTTTTGCGTCATTTTTGCCACGCTCGTGCTGCAAGGGCTGAGCCTGCCCATGCTGATCCGCCGGCTTGGGCTGGCGGGCGCTTCGGCTGGGGAACAGGAGGAATCGTCGGCGCGCCGCCAGATGGTTGAGGCGGCTCTGCAATCGCTCAAACAAATTCGCGAGCAGAATGCTAACGGAGAAAGCAGCGCGCTCAGCCAGTTGGAAGAATATTACAGGCGCCGGCTTGCCCTATTGGAGGGGGAATCGGCCGATGAGCCCAACGAGGTCGCGCGGAACGCTCAGCGCGTCCGATTTGTCGCGCAAGAGCTGAGAGATGTCGAACGGGCCGTCGCCATGAACTTGCGCAACGAAAACAAGATCCATGATGAAGCACTTCGTACGCTCGAGCGCGAGTTGGACCTGGCGGATGCGCGGCAGGCAAGATCGGAGTTTTGATCAGGGGTCAAGTGCTGCCCGGGGAGTACGAGCGAGAAGCCAGACCGCAGCCGTCGCAAGAATTGGCACGAACGCGGCCAGAAAGAACGCTGGAGTGTAGGAGAACTTGTCGACCAGCACACCAACCAGCAGCGTAAAGGCAGCTCCCGCGAGTCCCGCACCGAGCCCGCTCAGCCCCGTGACCGACGCGACCACTTCGGCAGGAAACAGATCGGAGGGAAGAGTCAGACCCATCGTCGCGAAGGCGGCGTAACCAAACAGCGCCACACAGATATAAAGCAATGCCAGGAACGGAGTCCCGGCCAGCGCGGCGGGGATGGCGGAGAGCATCGGAATGGTGCTGATCAGGCAAACCAACTTGCGGGCCCGCAGGACCGGCACGCCCCGACTAATGAGGAGCTTCGATAGAAACCCGCCTGCGAAGTTACCAAGGTCGGCGGCGACGAACGGGATCCAAGCGAATAGCGCGATTTGCTTGAGGCTGAAACCGCGCACATCGCTCAAATATTGCGGCAGCCAGAAGACATAAAACCACCAGATTGGGTCGGTAAGAGAGCGGCCAAGAACGATGGCCCAGGTCTCGGGCCGCCTGAGAAGCGGAAACCATTCGCGGAAATACCGGCCAAGCGAAGTGCTTGGCACGCGGCGTTCGAGTGCCGCTTCACGGGGATATACCCTGAGCCACCAGACCAGCCAGCCGACTCCAAGGATCCCGGAAAATACAAAGGCCGACCGCCAGCCAAAGCGCATGGCAATCCAGGGAATCGACAGCGCGGCCACCGCCCCGCCGACACTCGATCCGCTATCGAAAATCGCAACGGCAATGCCGCGCTCCTCCGCCGGGAAGCATTCGGCCACCGCCTTCGAAGCCCCCGGCCAGTTAAAGCCTTCGCCAATGCCAAGTAGAAAGCGAAGCGCGCCGAAGGAAGCGGCCGAGTTCACAAAGCTGGTCAGAACGCTGACAATCGACCACCAAATAACCCCGAACGAGAGGCCGGCACGCGTACCGATCCGATCGAGGACGAACCCACCCAGCAGCCAGGTGATGGCATACGAAATTTGAAAGGCGCCAAAGATTCGCGATAGCGCGCTATGCGTTAGGTGCAGCTCGCTCGAGATGACCGGAGCGAGGACCGATAGCGTCTGGCGATTAACGTAATTGATAATCGTCGAACCAAAAAGCGACCAGACGATCCACCAGCGGCGGCGCACGAGCAGCACATCGATCTGCGCCGGCACATTCTCAATTTTTGGCTGCATATTGCCGGTATGCGTCCGCGATACGGGAGGCTGAAAAATCGCCGTCGTAGATCAGGACCTCATACCGGAAGGTGAGCGTTTTCCCCTCGGGGACGGTCCAGCTTCCATCCTTATTGGGATCTTTTGTGAATTCCCGCCAGCCGAATGGATTCGCCGCAAAGAGACCGTACGCGCGCGCATGCCAGGTGGTCGGATGCCGAAAGCTCTTGGGATGATCGAATACTGCAATGCCGACGGGCTTTCCGGATAGAGTTCCCGAATAATTTACCCAATCGGCTGGTTTGCCCCAGATGGCGTGTTCGCCTTCCGCGCCGCTCGAATTCACCATATGCGCGTGCGCACCACTCAATTCGGGTGCGAGTCGGATTCCAAATGTTCCTTCCTTGGTGTCTCCCATAACCACCGGGCCAGTAGTCGCGTCGATCACGAATTCGCATTCGATCGTGCGCTCTCCGGCGCCGCCGCCAAAGGTGTACGTCTGAGTCTCCTCGGCGATGGGACGATTATTCGGATCCTCAAGGCGGAAGCGCGCGTGAATGGTGTCTGCCTCCCCGTCCACTTTTTCGAGAACCATGTGGCCATAGGCTTGGTGGCCATGATCGTTGTAATATTTTTCGAAGACAGGTTCTGCCCAGAAATCGAGGCCGTCGATATTTCCATGCGCGAAATAGAGAGGCCGCTGGTGCGGCTCGAAGGATGAAGCCTTCGGATTTCCAGCGGACACATCGTTGGCAACCGGAAAGCCACGCGTAACGATGAGGCCGGATGCGGTTCGGAGCGGCATCAAATACGGCTTCGCCACATCCTTGCTGAAGTAATAGGTCGTGAACGGCACGCCATCGACGGTGACATCGATCTTGTCTTGACTCCGTTCCAGCTTCACCGACGCCGCCGCGGCGGTAGCCGCCGAGACGCAAACCGCGGCAGCTAGCCCAAGCCAAATCTTTCGAAACTTGTGGATCTGAAGCATAGCCATAATTCTCCTCGTAGAAAACAGCGCGGCCGACATCTCGGCCGCCTGCGATTTAGACTTCAGGCGCCAAACGCGCGGGCGCGCTCGCGGGGACCAGCGCGGGACTCTGCGCGATCGGCCTTGTCGATCCGCGCAGAACCAGGCGCGTGGGGATGGTCAGTTGTTGGAACTCGCAGTCCGGCTCCTGAACCCGTCTCAGAACAAAGTCAGCAAGATGCTTACCCAATTCTTCGGGGAATTCGGCCACGCTGGTGAGGGGCGGATCCATCAGGGCGCCTTCGGTATCGTTGAACCCGGCCACGCTGATGTCACCGGGGACGCGCAGCCCGGACTGGCGCAGCGCTTCATAAACGCCCCGCGCGATCTGATCCGAACCGGCGAAAACCGCGGTGACGCGCTCGCGGCGCGAGAGTATCGTGCGCATGGCCAGATAGCCCAGTTGCCGGTCGTCGGAATGAATCTCGCTCAGGCGCGGTTGCAAACCCGCCTTGAGCATGCTTTGCGAGTAACCTTTGGCGCAGCGCGCGTACCAGGGCAGATCGACATCGCCCATGAACCAGATGTCGCGATGACCCTCGGCAATCAAATGAGAAGTCAAATCGAAGGCGCCCTGTAGGTCGTCCGAATAAACGGCATCGCATTCCTCCGGATTCCAGTCGCCGAGAACGTTGTTACCCAGAACTGCGAAAGGAATTTCGCGCTCGCGCAGGGCGCTGAGCATGTTCGCCGAGTTGGTTCCACCCAGAATCGCGGCCCGCACAATCGTGCGCTGATTCAGAATTTGCGGCAGATGCAATTCTCTCGGCGGCACGCTCGGCGAATAGCGCAGCGACATAAACAGGAGCTCTTTGTTCTGGGATGCGCAGTAGGTTTCGGCTCCCAAAAGAATGTGCGCCTGAAAGCTGTGTAAGACATCGCGATTCGACAGCATGAAAGCAATGATGGTCGACTTATCGTTCCGCCTCTGATCGAGATCAAGACCGAGTTCGGCAGCGGCTTTGCGAACCCGCGCCCGGATGCCCGCATCGACATTGAGTTGGCCGCGAGCCACGCGCGAAACCGTGGCCATGCTTACGCCGGCGAGTTTGGCCACATTCTGGAAGGAAGGTTTCTTACTCACGCTGAGCTGATTTCGTCTCCGTTTAACGTTCCTGCAACGCAGCGAAACCATTCAACAGGGCCGCCGACGCGTTATCCAGATAGACATGGGCCTTTGGGTGAGTGCGGACCAACGAGGCAGGACAGGCCGTCGAAATCGGGCCTTCGAGCGCGTTTCTGACGGCTTCGGCTTTGCGTGAATCGGGTACGCAGGAGATCCAGGCCTCCGCACGGAACAGCCCCGGACAGGTGACGGTGAGCGCCTCTTTCGGAACGGATTCGAAGTCATGAAAGTGACCCTCGCCCGACTGTTGGAGCCGGCATGCGGCGTCGAGAATCACTCGCTTGACGATGGCCGGATCGTGAAAGTCGGCCACCGGCGGATCGTTGAACGCAATATGTCCATTCTCTCCAAAACCGACAAAAGCCAAATGAATCGGCGCCGCCGTCATCAGCTTCGAGTAGCGCTCGATTTCGGCCTCGATATCGTCGGAATCGGCCGCCAGGTAGTGAACCTTGCGCGGATGCACCATTTCTTCGATTCGAGTTCTGATCCAGTAGCGGAAGCTCGAAGGGTGATTGGGTGAAAGGCCGACATATTCGTCCATGTGAAAGACTTCAACGGCCTTCCAATCGATGGCCGCCCGCTTGACTAGCTCGGAGGTTACCTCCAGTTGCGAATTGCCGGTAGCGACAATGATTCTCGCGAGGCCGGATCGCTCGATAGCCCCGGTAATCGCCTTTTCCGCCTGCTCAGCCGCGGCGGCTCCCAGTTCACGTTTCGAAGCGTAGACGCGGACGGCTGCCGTCCCATAAAAGGAAGTTGCTTGATCCAAAGTTTGATCCATGTGAATAATCATCAGAGTTCATCGCGGCGAGAGCGCGAAGCGCGCCAAAGCGGCCGCGCTCCACTGCGGCGCCCCAGTCACGCTGAGGTGGCCGCCGGCCAGCGAAGATTGATAAACCGCCTTTGCGGCTTCCAGGCTCAGCGGCTCTCCGTTTCCGCCCACCGGGCCCGCGATCGCCACGCGGCGGGGCGCCAACTGCAGAAGGATTTCGGGAAGATCGGTGTGCTCAAGGAGTCCTGGCACGAAATTAGCAAACGGATGACGATAATCCTCAGTTTGCACAATACTCGCGAACGAAGACAAGCCACCTGCCAGGTATAGGGCGTCTAGAGACGGATCGAGCGAGGCCGCGAAGATTGCCGGCACGGTCAACTCGTCTAGCGCCGCCACCACCACGTCCCGCTGCCCGATTTGCCGCAAAGCACGTGCGAGCGCGAGAATGTCGGTCGCGCGCTGACCCACCAGGGACCGGCCTAACATCAGCGATGCCCAGGCATAATTTTCGTCCTTTTGATGGAAGCGCGCGTAGCCCGGAGCACCCGGACTGAACTGCGGCGCTAGATCGCCAATGCCGCGCACGTCCGCGGCGCACACCATAAAGCCTTGTCCGGCGAGAGTTTGGCAGAGTTCGCCTTCATGCCAGGCCGAGTTTCGTCCGCGCGGATCGAGGATCAGGATGGCCGGTGTCTCCTTCGCGATGCGCTCGCCGCGAAACAGCCAGGCCGGAAGCCCGACATTCGCCACAGCCGGAATATCCAGAGCCTCAATCGAAACGCCATGCGGAGAAGGAACCTTCCGCAAGCTTGCCGGGCGGCTCGGGAGCGGCTGTTCCAGGCGCAATAACCGATCGAGTGAATCCGCAGAACTGCTTTTTGGAAGCGACTGGTAGCGTGTTTTCGTCAGCGTAAATGGCGTTTCTCCGCCGAACGATTTTATGAGATTGCCGCTCTCGGAAACCCAGAGATTCCGATCCGGCTCCTCGGCGACCGGCGGCTCCTCGCGCACCGGTTCGGACTCGCCCTTTAGATGCATTCGCAGAAAATCGTAAAGTTGCAGGCGGCTATCGTATGACAGCCCGTGTGGAAGCGGCGTGTCGGCCCAGCCGAGATGCGGGCCCGCGCCAAGAACCTTATAGACGGCAGCCAGGCGTTGGAACTCTTCCCGCGAATCCGCTACATAGTTTGGCGAGTAAGTGCCAAAGCTGTCCTTGTCGCTGATCGAAACCAGCATCGGCTTAGGTGCAAAGGGATAGAAAAGATCCCAGCGGTCGAGCGCGTGAGGACCGGCATCAATCAAATTTTGCTCGGCGTCATCGGTGGATCCCGGCGGCAGAAAATTCTTGCACGCCAAATTCTCCGTATTGCCGCTGAATTCCGCGGCGGCGGCCAACCGATCGTCGACGGCCACCAGCAGCATGGTGAGCGTCGCGCCTCCGGATTGCCCGGCAGACGCCAGCTTGTGGGGATCGGCAAGTGGGTGGCCGGCTAGATAGTCGAGGCTGCGAATCGCGTCCCAAAGCTGAAATTGCGTGCAAGTCGTTCCCACCAACAGCATCTGCCGCCCCGGCACGGTGTGTTCGTTATCGACATCGTGGAGGCGGGTACGCGTGCCGCTGGAGTCGGGATAATACACTCGTTCGCCCTGCCCCATGGGGTCGAAGGCCAAGACCAGAAACCCGAGTTTCGCAAGGCCTTGGCAAGCGCACTGGTACGAGGCATAGGCCTTGCCGTTCGGGCCATGTCCCATCTGAAACAGCACGCCGGGGAAGGGACCATGGCCGTTCGACGGCACATATAGATTGGCCGAAACGTAGAAGTCGGGGCGGCTCTCGTAAACGATTTTTTCCAGGCGATAGCCATCGCGCTCGACCGCACTAACTTTGCGCGCGTTGAGTGGAGTCCGATCCGGCAGGCCGCCGGTCAGCTTGAGAAGCGTCTCGCGGACCTGTTTCTGCCTTTGTCGAACCGC
>DASYAX010000200.1:0-2877 GCA_036501045.1 Bryobacteraceae bacterium | reverse complement strand
CCCAAAGCTGAAATTGCGTGCAAGTCGTTCCCACCAACAGCATCTGCCGCCCCGGCACGGTGTGCTCGTTATCGACATCGTGAAGGCGAGTGCGCGTGCCACTCGAATCGGGATAATACACTCGTTCGCCCTGCCCTATGGGGTCGAAGGCCAAGACCAGAAACCCGAGCTTCGCAAGGCCTTGGCAAGCGCACTGGTACGAGGCATAGGCCTTGCCGTTCGGGCCGTGTCCCATCTGAAACAGCACGCCGGGGAAGGGACCATGGCCGTTCGCCGGCACATATAGATTGGCCGAAACGTAGAAGTTGGGGCGGCTCTCGTAAACGATTTTTTCCAGGCGATAGCCATCGCGCTCGATCGAGCCAACCCGGCGCGCATTCAGTGGAGTCCGATCCGGCAGGCCGCCGGTCAGCTTGAGAAGCGTCTCGCGGACCTGTTTCTGCCTTTGTCGAACCGCGTCCGGCGACGTCAGACCGGCCATCGCGCGCAGCCGCTTTTCTCGGGCACTCGCTGCCAAAGCGGTTAAATATACGGGTAGGCAGCGCGGATAATCCCGGTAAGACAGTCCTGGAAACCGCAACTGGGCGTAAGCGGGAACCGCCGCAAGCAGGACTTCCCGGCGGGTCATGGGTTGCACCGCAGTCCGCCGTCGTGACATGGAGCTAGCAACAGGGTATTCCGTCTAGCAGTCAACCACAGCAGTTTCCCATTGTCAAGAAAGTTTTCACGGCTAGCCGACAGCCTCGAAAAAAGCACGCCAGAGGTCAAAATTGGCTCCCCGATTCGTTATTCTCGCACGCAAATCGTCACAAAAACAGGAAATCTTTCTCAAAGACTATTGACAATCTCTCAAGATCCATTCAAACTGAGCATTAAATTTTGGCAGCGAGGAGAAACTAATGGCTCCCAAGTATCTCGCCGCGCGAATACGGATGTTTTGCGCGGTTTTCTTTCTTTGTTCCGGTCTTCTTCCCGCAGCCGATCCGACGGGAACCATCGCCGGAACGATTTCGGACCCAAGCGGCGCCGCCATCGCCAATGCGCGCGTCACTGCGACCGCCCTCGCCACCGGACTGACTCGTGAAACGATGAGCGGCAGTAACGGCGGGTTTTTGTTTCCGCTCTTGCCGGTTGGCTTTTACAGCATCTCCGCCCAGGCTGCGGGCTTCGAACGATATGAGCAGCGCGGGATTGAAGTGAAGACGGACCAAAATGCCTCGGTCCCGCTAACGCTGAAGATTGGCAGCTCCACGCAATCGGTGACGGTGGAAGCCAACGCGCAAATGATCGAGACCCGTTCCGGAGCGCTTAGCCAGGTAATCACCCAGCAAAAGATTGTCGATTTGCCGCTGAACGGCCGCAATGCGGCGGCGCTGATTTTGCTGACGCCGGGAACGGAAGACCTGAGGGCCGGAAACGCAAATGGATCGGGCGACACGGTGCAAACCGTCAGCTCGCCGAACTCCATGTCCGTCTCGACCAATGGTGCGCGCGCCGACACAGTCAATTACAACCTGGACGGTGGCAGCAATCAGGACCACTACACCAACGTCAATAATCCCTTTCCTAACCCGGACGCGGTGGAAGAGTTTAGTGTCCAAACCAACAGCTATAGCGCCGAGTTCGGCCGTGGCTCGGGAGCGATCGTCAACGTCGTCACCAAATCGGGCACCAACGAATTGCACGGCTCGGCCTTCGATTTTCTACGCAATGGAGACTTGAACGCTCGAAACTTCTTTGCCGCCGCACCGGACCAACTAAAGCGCAATCAGTTTGGCGGCAGCGTTGGCGGCCGGATCGTCAAAGACAAGCTGTTCTTCTTCGGGACCTACCAGGGCACGCAATCCCGCGATGTTTCCGGTGGAAATTCGACGACAGTCCCAACGGCGGCCCAGCGTGCCGGAGACTTTTCGGCCCTAGGCACGCAACTCGTGAATCCGTATACCGGCGCTCCCTATGTAGGCAACCAAATCCCGGCGAGCCAGTTCACGCCCGCGAGCGTAAAGATTCTGCAGTTGATTCCGCAGGCGACCAGCCCCAGCGGCATCGTCTATTACAATCTGCCCGACAATGAGCACGAAAACCAGTTCATGACGCGGATTGATTACAATCTGAACAAGCAGCGCATTTACGGCCGCTATTTCTACAACAACTACACCAAAGATGCAGTCGTAGGCAGCCCGGATATCGTGACCGCGACGCGTGGTGTTGGCCTTTTCGATCAGGGAACGTCATTTAGCGATACGTACACGATCAGTCCCACTCTGCTCAATAGCGCGATCTTCTCTTACAACCGGAATAACGGAACCATTCTCAGCGGCGCGCCGTTCGCGTTCAACAGCCTGGGAATCGCCATTGCCAGCACCACTCCGCCGGAGCTCCAGCTAGCGATAACGGGATTCTTTACCATCTCCTCCGGCCATCCGGGCCATTTCAACCGGCATAACTTTCACTACACCGATAGTCTGCACTGGGTGAAGGGGGCTCACGATCTCGCGATCGGTGGCGATTTCATGCGCATGGACGTGAGTTTGGTGAATACCTACCGCGAAAACGGTGGCTATACATTCAAGGGCACGGGTAACACCGGTAATCCGTTTGCGGACTTCCTGATTGGCGATGTAAACAACTTCATTCAGGGCGGTGGCGAATATTTTCTGCGGCAGGGTAACCTGGGCAGCCTTTTCGTTCAGGATACCTATCGCGTAAACCGCAGCCTGGTGCTGAACCTCGGCTTGCGTTGGGATCCTTTCCTCCCCTATACCGACAACGGCGGACGAAACGAATGCTTTGTGCCGGGCCAGCAGTCTACTCGCTTCCCGAACTCACCCACCGGTTATCATTTTGCCGGTGACGCGAGTTGCCCGGCCGGGGGCT
>DASYAX010000199.1:0-33457 GCA_036501045.1 Bryobacteraceae bacterium | reverse complement strand
ACGCTGACCTGGATCAAGGGGAAACACAGCTTCACCTTTGGTTTCGATTTCCGGAACCAAAACTTTGGCAGGCTGGGCGGAAACAATGACTCCGGCACCTACAATTTCGCCCGTGCTCAGACAGCGGCAGATCAAGCCTTGAACGGCACCAGCGGCAATTCAATCGCAAGCTTCCTTTTGGGTGCGATAAATTCCGGAACCGCATTTATACCTGCGCACACCCCGAGATGGATTTCCCAATACTACGCTGGGTTCGCGCAGGACGATTGGAAAGTGAGTCCTCATCTGACACTGAACGTTGGGTTGCGTTGGAGTGTAGACGTGCCGCGCCGCGAGTCCTACAACGATACCTCGAATTTCAGTCCCGTTGCCGCCAACCCGGCTGCGAATAACCTTCCTGGCGCTTTGGTCTTTGGAAATCTCTGCAGCGGCTGCGATCCTCGCTGGGCGACCACGAAGTATCACGATTTTGCGCCCAGGTTCGGTTTCGCTTACAATCCGAACGGCGGCAAAGTGGTCATCCGCGGCGGTTACGGCGTGCTTTATTCGCCGCTGCAATACACCGATTTTGGTGGCAATCAGATTCAAGGCTACTCTGGAACGCCCACCTTCAACAGCACGGATAATCTGTCGCCGGCATTTAACTGGGACAACGGTTTCCCGGCCTCTCCGGCGCCGCCGTTCACCGATCCTTCGGCCGTAAACAAGGGAAATCCCAACTGGATACAACCCCGTTTTGGTCAGCCCGGGATTATTCAGAGCTGGAGCTTCCAAGTGCAAGGGCAAGTCTCGAAGGATATGGTCGCCACGCTTGCCTACGTTGGTAATCGAGCCCAGAATTTGCGCTCCGCGATCATGAACTGGAATAACATTCCGGTTCAGGATCTGTCCCTCGGACCAGTGCTGAATCAGCCGGTGGCCAACAATACGCTTGGAGTCGCCGCTCCCTATCCCGGCTTCTTCACGGATTGGGGGAACAACGCTCCCGTGTGGCGCGCCATCCGTCCCTATCCTCAGTACGATTACATCTACATGGACGTGCTTCAGAATATCGGTCAGTCCACCTTCGAGTCTTTGCAATCGACGCTCGAACGGAGGCTGAGTGCGGGTTTGAGCATCCAGGCCTCATTTACCTGGGCGAAAACTATCACCGATGCCGATAGCATCCTGCCTGCCACCAATGGCGGCATCAGCCAGATTCAAAATATCGCCAACCTTGACCAGGAGAAAGCATTGAGCAGCCAGGACGTTCCGTACATGTTCAGCGGAGCCTTCCTGTATCAATTACCCTTCGGCAAAGGGAAACCGATGCTGACCCATGGCATCGCGGGTGCTGTTTTGGGAGGCTGGGAAATTGGCAGCGTGCTGCGTTACCAAACCGGAGTGCCTATCTCGTTCGGTTGCGCCAACGGTATCCCTGGCTGGCAGAACTGCATTCGCTTTAATCGCCAATCCGCGACTCCGCTCAATCCAGCCGTTACAAATGGCGCCTTCAATCCGTTCACGCAGAACTTCTTTAGTCCGGTCTGCAGTTATCTCGGACAAAGCGGCTGTGCATTCGCAGACCCCAACACCGAGTTGGTCGGGGCCGGCAGTACCTCGACTATCCAGCAGGCCAGAGGCGGCGCTTATTCCTTTGGCGATTATCCGCGCAACAACGGCGATGCTCGAACTCCCAACTTCTATAACGAGGATTTCAGCGTCCTTCGAAATTTCACGCTATACGAGCGAGCCACGCTGCAATTAAAAGCTGAGTTCTTGAACGCCTTCAACCGCCACATCTTCAGCGCGCCGGATGCCAGCCCGTATGACTCGAATTTTGGGCAAGTGACCGGAACCATCGATGCTCAGCGCATCATACAATTCACCATGCGGCTGAATTTCTGAGGGAATCACGGCAACCAAACTCGTCCTCTTGCTGCCTCTTCTCCTCGCAGCTCGAGGCTCATCTCAAACTGCGCCGGATTTCTACCGCCTCGCATCTACCCAGTTCCTCCAGCGCCGATTTGTCGAAGCAAAGGCGTCCTTTGCGCGCGCAATTCAAATCGACGGCAGCTATGCAGAGGCCTACAGAGGTCTCGGCATGGCTGAGCTGGAGCTGAAAGATTATAACGGCGCCTATCGCGCGTGGCTCAAGGCGGTCGAGCTGAATCCGAAAGATGAAAAATCGAAATATTTCCTGGGGCGGCTTTTCTATGAAGCGGACTTGCCGAACGAGGGGGCAGCCTGGCTCCGCGAAGCGCTCGCGCTCTCCCCGGACGACTATGAAGCAACCACCTACCTGGGCCTTTGTGCCGAAGCTCTTGGTCTCGACGGCACAGCCAGTCCCCTCTATCGCAACGCCATGGTGGAGAGCAATGCGCAGAACAAGCCTTACTCATGGGCTTACCTCAACTTGGGTAATTTTCTCAGAAAGCACGGCGATGAAACGCAAGCGCTGCGGGTGCTCGAGGAAGGCGCCCGCAAGTGCCCCGAAGCTCATGAACTGGCCGCCTTCGGAACGTTGCTGGCGGCGCACGATCAGCTACAGCGCGCCGAAGCCGTTCTTCGTCAGGCCGTCGCCTTAGATCCCGGATTATCCCAACCGCACTACCGGCTCGGCTTGCTGCTCAGGTCCACTGGCCGGTCGGACGAATCGAAATCCGAGATGATCAAGTTCCAACAAGCGAAGGAACAGGAAGACAGAAACGCGAAAATCATTGCACTGCGAAAGTGAGCGCCTATTTTTCTGTCACAGTCAAGATCTTGCGTATCGGCGGATTCTCAATTGTCTGTTTCGTTCCACTCGGCCACATGATTTCGATGCTGCGAACTGCTTTTTCCTGGCCGATGCCAAAGAACAATCGCTTGTCCTGCGCGGATTGATAACTCGCCGTTGTCGTCACTACCCCGTACTGAACTTTTCCGGATTCGGAAACAAGCCTCACCTTCGCGCCGATCGCGTCGCGATTACTCTTCGTCCCGTGCAGGTCTAACCCGACCCATCCGTTTCGATTCCCGCCTTCATTCCGCAGCACGTAAGCGGGTCCTCCGCAAGTCACCACCACAATATCGATATCGCCATCATTGTCCAGATCGCCAAATGCCGCGCCACGGCTCGCCCACTTCCTGCTAAACACCACGCCCGATTGTTCCGACACGTTCACGAATTTCCCGTCCACCTGCTTCAAAAGCAGCAACGGCTGAAGATATTCCAGATGCGGTTGCATCTTCTCTATGTTGTCCATCACGTGGCTGTTCGCGAAGAAGAGATCCTTGTGTCCGTCATTATCGTAATCGAAGATTCGCATCCCCCAGCCTCCAAAGAGCCGCGTAATCTGGCCTAACCGGGACACATTTGTGCGGTAATTGAAGGTCCCGTCGCCATTGTTGTCGAAGTACGCATAGGTCTCGTTCGATAACGCTGTCGTGACAATATCCGGCTTTCCGTCATCGTTCACATCGGCGGCGTCCGTCCCCATTCCAGCGAAAACCTTCCCTTCATCCGTATACCCGGCACCGGCCGCCAGTCCGTTCTCGGTAAACGTGCCGTCCCCGTTGTTGATGAAGAGAAACTGTTGAAACGAATCGTTTGCAACGCTGATATCCGGCCGCCCATCATTATTGAAATCTGCGAACGCCACGCCAAGCCCTTTACCAGGACTTGCCGCGATATGGCTTTTCACGCTCACGTCGGTGAACGTCCCATCGCCATTGTTGTGAAATAGATAATCCGAAATGGGTTTGAAGTTGTCGGGGTGGCAGTAAGAGCGTCCTCCTTCCTGGCGTGAGCCGCAATACTTGTTCTTGGAAAAGTTCCAATCCAGATAACGGCAGATAAAGAGGTCCAATCTGCCGTCGTTATCGTAATCGAAAAATCCAGCGCTCGACATCCATCCTTCGGTGCGCAGGCCAGCCTTTTGGGAGACCTCGGTAAACGTGCCGTTCCCGTTGTTGTGATAGAGGAGCACGCCTCCGTAATTGGTGACCAGCAAGTCCTCGAATCCGTCATTGTCGAAATCTCCCACCGCGGCCCCCATGCCGTAGCCGCTTCCACGCACCCCGGCCTTTTCGGTCACGTCCGTGAACGTGCCGTCGTGGTTGTTATGGTAGAGCCTGTTCCAGAATTCAGGTGCGGATTTGTCGAGCGCTTCTTTGTCTTGCTGCCCAATTCGGATTCTTGCGCCATTTACCAGAAAGACATCGGGCCAGCCGTCGTTATCGTAATCGAAAATGGCCACCCCGCCCGCCATTGTTTCGATCAGATATTTTTCCGGAGTGGCTGAATTGTTGTGCTTGAATTGGATGCCGCTCGATGACGTGACATCTACATAGCTCACCGGCCCATTTTCGGCTGCCTTCAAGAACAAGCAGAAGAGGCATAAGACCGCCATGGCGGCTATAACAAGATTCTCTTGTGCCGAAGTGTGTTTTCGCCCTTCGGACCCGACCCGTGGGTGATTTATCACGACCATTACTACTACTACATGAACACCACCGCATAGGGCTCTCGACGCGCTCGCACGCGTTTCGACATGCCGGGCAGCCGTGCAGGCGAATCGTTAGTTCTCCACCTGATCTGAAAATTCAGGTTCGCGGTCTACTATCAGCCCCAGGGCCTGCCGTTCAAACAGGCGTTTGTAGGTCCCGCCCAGTTTTCGCACCAGCGCCTCGTGGGTTCCTTCTTCGACGATGCGGCCTTGATCGAATACCAGAATGCGATCCAGCATTCGTACCGTTGATAATCGATGGGCGATCACAATCGCTGTGCGCTGGGTCATCAGCCGCTCCGTGGCCTCCTGGATCAAGGCCTCGGATTCCGAGTCCAGACTAGACGTCGCTTCGTCCAACACCAAAATGGGTGTGTCCGCCAGGAAGGCGCGCGCCAGTGCCACTCTCTGGCGTTCTCCGCCCGAGAGCTTCACACCGCGCTCGCCCACCAAGGTTGCATAACCTTTCGGCTGGCGGCTGATGAAGTCATGGGCATTCGCCAGCCGCGCCGCAGCTTCGACCTCCCGCATTGTGGCTCGCGGACGTGCATACGCGATGTTCTCCGCAAGCGAACGGTGGAACAGAATGGGCTCCTGCGGCACCAGAGCAAGCTGCGCTCGCAGGGACTCCTGCGTGACCTTGGCGATTTCCTGGCCGTCGATCAGAATGCTGCCGCCCGTTACGTCGTAGAGACGATGAAGCAGTTTGACAAACGTGGTCTTCCCGGAGCCGGAGTGCCCGACCAGCCCGACTCGTTCTCCGGCCTCAATACGTACGGACAGATCTTGAAACAGGGGCGCGGCATGCGCGCCGTAGCGGAAGGTAACCTGGTCAAGGACGATCTCGCCTTCGCGGACACGGATCGGCGGCGCGCCAATTTGATTGGCGATTCCGAGTGGCTGGGTATGCATCTGCACCATTTCCTCCATCTCGTTCACGCTCCGCTGCATATTGGCTACATGTTGTCCGATGTCGCGCAGGTAACCGTGCACGATGAAATAGCTGGTCAAGACGAAGGTGACGTCGCCGGCTGTGGCAGCGCCGCGCCACCACAGCCGGACGGCATAGAGGGTGACGGCGGTGCGCAACGCGAGTAGCGCCAGAAACTGCACGCTACCGCTACGCGTTCCGAATATCCAAGTGCGAAACGTGCGTCTTCGCCATTTATCCAACACACGCGCCAGGCGAGCATCTTCGCGCGCTTCCGCGCCGAACGATTTCACCACCGCATTGCAGGTGATCGCGTCCGCCATCGCGCCGCCGGTTCTCGTATCCTGCGCGTTTGAGAGGCGCGCCGCGGGAGCCACATAGCCAAGCGATAGCGCCACTGAGACGGCTACGTAAAGGATTGCTCCGCTTGCGACGATCACGCCCATACTCGGCCAGCGCAGCCCCAACAGCAGAGAGGAGCCGGCCAGCACCAACAGCGCCGGCAGAAGCGCCAGTAGCAGCGTATCGTCTAATAGGTCAACCGCCCACATGCCGCGCGTAACGCGCCGGACAATCGACCCCGCAAAATTGTTGGCATGCCAATCGGTCGAGAAACGCTGCACGCGCCAGAACGCATCGCTCGCGAAGCGCGACATCAGCCTGAGCGTCAGCCGTATGATGCCAAGCATGGCCAGATGGCGCGCCGCGATCAGGATTGCGCCCAGAATGGCCATGACAACGACCGCGCGCTCGGCGGCGTGGAATGCTTCGAGCCGCGCGGGATTGTGGGACGCGATGGCATCCACCAGGCGGCCGGAAAAGACCGGCAGCAGTAGGTCCGCAATCGTGGCGGCCGCCATGCTGAGGGCGACTCCAGTGACGACCATCGCTTCCCGCCGCCAGTGGCGGAAGAGAAACCCCAGTACTTCGTGGATAGCGGTTTTACCGAATAATTTAGACATGGCCACTCGCTGAAAGAATCGGGAAACACCAAGGCGTTGCCGCCCGGGCAAAAGTCTATTTTTCTGGGAAAGACGCTGAGGAACTTTCAGGAAATGCGCGTGCTGTGAAGCGGTTCGAGTTGAACTCGAACCCTAGGTCGCCGCCAACAACGGACGCCTAAGCGCGTGGGATGCCCGGAAGGTCCACTCGCGGCTGCGTTTCTGAGTCGCGAGGCATGAGGAGATGAAGTTTCATGTGTGTGGCGCCTTCCTTTCGGCGAAATGTGTCTCTCAAGTTTAGCAAAAAGGCTGAATGTTCCGCCAGGGCCTCTGGAGTTGCTAAGAGGCCGGCTGGGAGCCGGTAAGGAATGCAAACGGCTCAAGTATGCTTGGCTAAAGGTATAAGCGCGTGCTACACGATATTCGCTTAGCTGTCCGAATGTTGGCCAAGAGCCGGGGCTCAACCATTCTTGCAGTCACCACTTTGGCGATTGCCATCGGAGCGAACACCGCGATTTTCAGCGTGCTGAATGCTGCGCTCCTCAAACTCCTGCCAGTCCGTAATCCGAACGAACTGGTGATGTTGACCGATCCGAATGCGTCTATGGTCTTGGGCGGCATGCTAGCCGGAGAGCGCAGCCTGCTTGGGTACGAGGAGTTCACACATTTACGCGATCGCTCGAAAACGATGTCCGGCGCGTGTGCGTCTCAACTGTCTCTCGAGCGCTGGCCCGTGCGGATAGCAGGGGGTCCGCAAGAACAGGCCCGCGGGCGTCTCGTCAGCGAAAACTATTTCGCCGTGTTCGGCGTCCGGCCCTCCATCGGGCGCCTGTTCATGCAAAACGATGCAACCGCGATCGGAAAAGATCCGTATGCGGTAATCAGCTATGACTACTGGCAGCGCAGGTTCGGCGGAAATCGTTCGGTACTCGGGACGACCATTCGCATTCGTCACGCTGCGCTCGTCATCATTGGTGTCGCTGCGCCGGGATTCCGCGGCGAAACCGTAGGTCAAGATCCCGACCTATGGCTTCCGATGCTCATGCAGCCGCTCGTACTGCCAGGTTGGGACGGCCTGCACGATTTCATGGACCATGCGCAAGACAAGCTGATGTGGCTGCACGTTTTTGGACGGCGGAAAGCCGGTGTCACCATCGCGCAGGTTCAGGCGGAAGTAAATGTCCTATTCCGGCAAATCCTCGAAGCCGGATACCCCACGTCGATGGCGCCGCTGGCTCGAAAGGATGCGCTCAATCAGCGCGTTCGCGTCCGGGCCGTGCGATCAGGAGCCTTTCACGGTCGTGATGAATTTTCCCAGCAGTGGACCATCCTGTCGGCGCTGGCCGGCCTGGTTCTGTTGATCGCGTGCGCCAATATCGCCAACCTGCTGCTTGCTCGCGCGGCGGGGCGTACTCGGGAAGTGGCGATTCGCCTTTCGATGGGCGCCCGGAAAGCACGCCTGGTCCGCCAGTTTCTGATAGAGAGCCTTCTTTTAGCCACATTAGGCGGGATCGGCGGCATATTCGTAGCCACACTAGCCTGCCATGCTTTGCCGCTGCTGCTGGCCCATGGCAATGGCCGATTTGAGCTCACGCCCAATATCGATTTGCATGTGCTCGCGTTTACTGCAGGTACTATTCTCCTGGTCGGCATGCTCTTTGGCCTTGCTCCCGCGTTTCGGGCGACAAACCGGGGAATGCATGAAAGCCTGAAGGAGAGTGGGCGTGGTGCAAGTGGTTCCCGGCAGCGCACCAGATTCGCAAAGGCATTGGTGATCACACAAGTGGCGCTTTCGTTTTTGCTCGTCCTGGGAGCAGGGCTCTTCTTGCAAACGCTGCGGAATCTGCAGACCGTTTCGCTCGGCTATCCACGAGAAAATCTATTGCTTCTCGATGTGGACGCTACCGGCGCAACGCAGCAACCCGTCAATGTTGACCATGAATTGACGGCTCGCATCCGTGAGATCCCAGGTGTTCGCAGCGTGACCTATTCGGACCGCCCAATGTTCAACGGATTTGATGGCTCCTTCGCAATCGCGGTGGAAGGGTTCACGCAGAGCAGCGAGGAAGACCGTGGATCGACCGGCGGCTTCGTCGGCCCGGGATATTTCTCGACGATCGGGATTCCGATGTTGCTGGGCCGCGAAATCGGGCCGCGCGATACGTCAACCTCACCGCGGGTCTGTGTGATCAATGAAGCGTTCGCAAAGCATTTTCTTGCCCGAAGTAATCCAATCGGCAAACATGTGACAATCAACTCCGCGTCCGTAGAGATTGTCGGTATCGCAAAGGATGTTCGCGCAAATTCGCTTCGCGGCGCGATCGAGCCGAAATTCTATGCCGCTGCCGGCCAAAACTTCGGCGCCTTCTCGTTCGAGATTCGCACGATTGGCGATCCCAACCGGATTGTTAACGCAGTGCGCCGGAGCGTTTTAGGAGTGGATGAAGGCCTTTCTATTTCGGATGTGCAAACGCTCGGTCAAAAAATCGAGGCGCAGAACGCGCAGCCGAGACTCATCGCGGATGTTTGCACGATCTTTGGAGCTATCGCGATCTTCCTGGCAGCTATTGGCATTTACGCAGTGCTTTCTTACAACGTCGCTCGACGAACCAACGAGATCGGTATTCGCATGGCGCTTGGCGCGGGAAGGACCCGAATAACCGACATGATTCTCGAAGAGACCGGCTTGGTCGTTGTTGCCGGCTTGGTCGCTGGCGTGAGTGCCGCGGCCGCAGCCGCTCGTTTGCTTGCCGCACAGTTATATGGCCTCGAGCCAGCCGGTCCGCGCTGGTCTCTCGCCCGTTATGAGCACGTGGACAGCGCAACGCAATTGTATGGAATCGGCGCTATGGACCTGCTGACGATCGCGGGAACGATTAGCGTTCTTGTTGCAGTTGCCCTGATCGCAGCCTATATCCCTGCCGCCCGCGCCGCTCAAGTGGACCCGGCATCCGCGCTGCGCCAGGAATAATTCTTTGTGGCTCTGTGGAGCCGGCCGATGTCACGAAGACGCCGATCGCCCGCTCAACGCTCGCCGTTGTGTTTCAGCCACTCCGCGTAGGTGTGCGTCTTCGGGCCCGTGTACTCGATCGTGTCGAAAAAATCTGCATGTCCTAACAGGCGTGGATCCCCCTCGCCCCGTAATAGTTCCTCCATGCGCTCGCGAAGCTTGCGCTTGATCTCGGCATATTTGGGATCGGCCGCCAGATTTTTCATATTATGCGGATCGGAAGAAACCAGATAGAGTTCTTCCATCGGCCGCTTGCCGAAAGAAAGCTCGTAGTACTGGTCGAAGTGCGAGAGCATAAATTGCTTGGTCGGGCCGTCGTCCACATTGGTATATCCGGTTTCGGGATTACCGGCGGGCCAGCGATCCGGCTCGTAATTATGCACATAGAGGAACTCCCCTGTGCGGATGGCGCGGACCGGATAGCCGGCATCATGCGGACGGCCCACGTCATGGCGCTCCTTGCCAACGAGCATTACGTCCCTCGGAGAATCGGCACGCGCCGCTTCTTTTCCCGTCAGAAGCGGTAGCAGGCTCGAGCCAGTCATTGTTCCGGTGGGCGGCAGCCCGGCCGCTTCCACAAACGTAGGAGCCAGGTCCCGCACATTCACAAATTCGTTCACAACCCGGCCGGGACCGATACGGTTCCCCCAGCACATCGCCATCGGAATGTGAAATCCGTCTTCATAGATCTGGCCCTTCACCCGTGGAAAGGGCATCCCGTGATCGGAGGTAACCACCACCAGCGTGTTTTCCAGCTCACCGCTTTGTTCCAGAAAATCCAGAGCGCGTCCCACGTGCCGTTGGAACCATTCCACTTCTAACGCATAGTCAAGCAGGTCGCCCCGCACAATTGGGTTGTCGGGAAGATACGGCGGCACCTCAACGTCTTTCAATTTCTTCCCGGCCCGCAGTCCCGATCCAGGTTCATAGGGCCGGTGCGGTTCATGTCCGCCCAGCCAGAAACAAAATGGTTTCTCTTTTGGCTTTTGATGCAGAAATGCTTCGAAGTTGGCGGCATAATCCACCGGTGAAATTCCGCTGGTCGGCACAGGCGATTTGATGCTGTTCCATTCCCTGCCGGCCGGATTATGCGGCCAGCCGGTTGAGGTGTAGTCGCCCGGCGCCCAGCCTTTTCCCGTGCATCCGCTAAAATACCCCGCTCGCTCCAGCACGTCCGGATAAACAGTCAAATCGTTTGGAAAGATGCTGTAGTGGTCGACGGCCTCCTTGCACTGCCACGTGTTGCGCCCTGTAAGAATGCTGGCGCGGCAGGGGCTGCACTTCGGATTCGATGTGAACGCGTTCTCGAAAAGCGCGCCGGCCTTGGCCACCCGATCGAAGGCGGCGGTATTGATCCATTGAGATCCATATGCGCCCGCTTGGCGTCCCCAATCGTCGGCGATTGCAAAGAAGAGATTCGGGCGTTTTGCCGGCGTCTCCGCGCGCGCTGCCGTGCCGCCTGAGAGTACGGCGCCGGCAAGTCCGGCAAGAACTTTGCGTCTCGTCATGCGTTTTCATCCGCCTCGCTCAGGGTAGATTCCCAATCGCCCCAGGGACTTTTCACGTGACCTATTTTCACGTTTACCTCGCGATAGTGGCCCACGTGCGCCTCCCGTACATATTCCTTCGCTGGAAGAAACTCATCTTTGCGCTCTTTCAGCAGCGCCTGCAACTTGAGCTCCAGGGTCGACTGCAATTCCGCCGCCGCCGATTGGTTGCACAGGTTGTGCTTTTGAAACGGGTCGGATTGATTGTCGTAGAGCAGCCAGGGTCCGTGCACCGAACGAACGTAGGTATAGCGTGCCGTACGCAAGCCGCGATAGGCGGCGAAGCCGTAACGGCGCGCTTCTGTGATCGGAACTGGAAGATTAATGAAAGCCGCACCCGTGGCCGCGTCCGCCATGTGTCCTTTTGCAATCGGCGAAAGATCGGAACCTTCGACGCCGGTCGGAATTCTCAATCCCGCCAACGAAAGAAGCGTCGGCATTATGTCCGGGATATTCAGCGGCGTCTTGATCCGCTTTCCATGCCGGCCAAGCTCTCGTGGGTAGCGAAGCAGGAACGGCACCCGCACCGATTCGTCCCACGGATACAGCTTTGTCGTCAAGCCCTGCGAGAGCATCATGTCTCCGTGGTCCGACATAAATACCACAATCGTGTCTTCGGACGCATGGAGTTGTTCTAATTTCGTCAGCAGTCGCTCCAGGCAGGTGTCGAGCGCGGCCATATGCGCATAGTACCCGCGCAAAATCGATTCCGCCTCCGCTCGTCTGTTCTCGGGAACGTTGGGCCGCAGCACAATCGGCCGATTTGCATACATGTCCCGATATTTGGCCGGCGCTGTCGAATACGGAAAGTGCGGCGGTCCCAGCGAGAGAAACAGGAAGAACGGATCGCTCTCTTTCGCGTGCGCGTCGAGAAAGTGGCAGGCGTCGTCAGTCTGGGCAAAGGCATCGTACCCCGGCCAGTAGTGCGGCGTGGGATCATTGCCTTCGTAATACAACGAATGGTTGTAATCGTGTGTGCATTCACACGCTTTCCAGTAATCGAAACCAAGCCGCTTCCCCGCCGGAACCGGTGCGAGTCTTCGTCCGTAGTGGCCGTCCGGACTTCCATAGAGATGCCACTTTCCGATGTAGCCTGTACGGTATCCGGCCGCGGCAAACGTCTCCGCCAGAGTCGGTGCGTTGGGCTTCAACTCCACGTCGTTGATAAACACGCGGTTCGTCAGCGGATATTGGCCCGTCATGATGCTCGCTCGCGCGGGACAGCAGACCGGGCATCCGGAAACTGCGTTGTCAAAGCTCGCGCTCTCCCGGGCCAGCCGGTTTAGCACCGGTGTTACGACATTGCTGTCGCCGTTGTAACCGGTCGATTGGGCGCGCCATTCGTCGCAAAGAATGAATAGCAGATTCGGCCGTTTTGAACGGCGTGCGGCCCACAGCGGCGCTACCGCGGCGTTGGCTGTGGCAGCCTTCATAAAGTGGCGGCGGTTCATGGAGGAATGTCTCTTGAGGAATTGCATGGTCAGATCACTTGAGCGTTGACCCCTGACGAACGGCAATATATCATGATTGAAACGTTTAAGCCCTTTTGAGTTTTTACGTTTTGTCGAAATGCATCACGTTTGTTGAAACCTAGCAAAAGGAACGGCCATGAAGCCCCTGAATTCGCTTGCTTTCGTCGTCGCGTACCTGACTCTTTCGTTGGCCGCCTACGGTCAGTCCAACCTCGCGGGAATCAGCGGCGTTGTCAGCGACCCCTCCGGCGGCTTCATCCCCGGGGTTGTCGTCACCGCCACCAACACGGCAACCGATGTGTCCGCGGCGGCCACTACCAATAGCTCCGGCTACTACAACGTCGAAAACCTGCCGATCGGAACGTATCGCGTGAAAGTTCAACACGCCGGCTTCCGCACCTACAACCGCGAAAACGTAATCTTGACCACCGGCCAGCAACTTGGGCTCGACATTCAGCTTGAAATCGGGAACGCAAGCCAAGCCGTCACCGTCACCGCCGAGGCGCCGCTCGTGGAAACGCGCACGAGCGACGTCAGCCAACTCATCGAGTCAAAAAGCATCGCGGGTTTGCCTCTCGGCAACCGACGCACGCTCAACGTCCTGCAGTTGAGCGGCGCCGCGGTATTCGTCAGCTATCCGGTAAACACGCCCGCCAACGTAAACCCGAATTTCAGTCTGGCCGGCGGCCGGACCCAAAGTCAGATGGCATGGATCGATGGCAGTAACGCGCAGAATATCCGCATTGGACAGGGACAGATCAATCTCGATCCTCCGGTCGAAGCCGTTCAGGAAGTGAAAGTGCTCAGCAATAACTATGCTGCCGAATACGGCGGTTCCGCCGGCGGCGTGATCATCGAGACAACCAAGTCCGGCGGCAATCAGCTTCACGCAAGCGTCTACGAATTCTTGCGAAACAATGCGTTCGACGCCCCCGGATATTTTGCCCCGATTGTAAACGGCTCAAAAGTCGAGCCTGAGCTCCGCTATAACGTGTTTGGCGGCACCGCCGGCGGACCCGTAATCAAAAACAAGACATTTTTCTTCTTTTCCTACGAAGGGCAGCGCCTGGTCACGGGTTCCACCAACACTCTCACTGTTCCCACCCTGCTGCAGCGGAGTGGCGACTTTTCTCAGACCTTGGCCGCCAACGGCAAGCTGCTGCCTGTTTATGACCCCTCGTCCACCCATCTGGTGAACGGTGCTTACGTCAGGACGCTGTACCCGGGAAATGTGATTCCGGCAAGCCAGCTCGACCCTGTGGGACTGAAGGTGCTCGACTATTACCCACTCCCCAACCGCGCGCCGAGCAACGTCGCCGGAGCGAACAACTTCAGCGCCAACGAAGTGGTCGGTTCGCCGGCTGACTTTTTCCTGATTAAGGGCGACCACAACCTGAGCGAAAAGGATAAGCTCACTGCCCGCTATATACACGTTGCCGGCACTACTGATCTTGGAAGCATTTATCCGAACGGCGGCGCGGGCGATCCAAACAATTTCGCCACCAACAAAACACAATATGTGTTTGGCTCCTGGACGCGCATCCTGAGTCCCACAAAGGTGAACGACATTCGTTTCACCTTTAACGATCGCCTGTTCCACAATCTGAGTGCTGGCCTTGGTGGCGACTATCCCACCAAACTCGGCCTTAGCGGTGTCCCCACAGGCGCTTTCCCGACATTCACCGTCTCCGGCTACAGCCCGCTGGGCGCCACCCAGCAGGAACGCCGTCAATTTCCCATCCGCCAGTATCAGGCGCTTGATAATTTCTCCTGGGTTCGAGGCCGTCATGCGCTCAAGTTCGGCTTTGAAGCGCGGCACAGCTCTGATCGTGACGAGCTGTTGAATTTCATCTCTGGCTCTTTCACGTTTGCCACGCAGCCCACCGGTCTTCCGGGCAACGCCGCCACCGGGAACGGTTTGGCTTCCTTACTTGTTGGCTTTCCCACCGGCTTCAGTGAACTCGAGACCGATACGCTCAATCGTTCCAGTTGGTATTTCGGAGCTTTTGCCCAGGACGATTGGACGGTCACGTCCTCGCTTACGCTCAATCTGGGTGTTCGCTGGGAGACCGACACGCCGATGGTCGATGCAAATAACCGCATGAACAGCTTCGATCCGCTGCAGATCAATCCTGTATCGGGAACGCCCGGAGTCGTCAAATTTCTCGGTCTGAACGGCTATACTACGTCGCCTTACCCCACCGATTGGAACAATTTCGGGCCGCGCTTCGGCTTTGCCTGGAAGCTGTTCCATTCCGAAAAGACCGTGCTGCGCGGCGGCGCCGGCATCTTCTTCTCCCACCCGTTCGACGCCGGCGTCCCCACCGCCAATGCGCTCGGCTTCAGTCTGCAGAGCACTCTGAATACTCCGGACAATGGAATCACGGCTCCGTTTTACCTTCGTAACGGTGTGCCCGTACAGGTTTCTGCCTCAACCCTCAATGACTCGTTCGGGGCCGTTCCGGTAGGCCAGAATCCCAATACGGCCGTTACTTACTTTGATCGCAGCCGCGCCACCGGCTATTCCGAACAGTTCAATCTCGGCATTCAGCGGCAATTGCCGGGTTCCATGGTGGTAGAGGTCTCCGTTCTTGGGAACTTGTCACGGAAGTTGCCGCTGAGCAATCTGTCGGTTGATCAAATCGCACCGCAGCTTTTGACCGCGCGAACCGCGGTGCAGGCCTATCGTCCGTATCCCCAATTCAGTAACGTATCCATTCAGAGTCCGACCATCGGGATCTCCAACTACTATGCCGGCCTCATCCGTCTGGAGAAACGATACTCGTTCGGCCTCAACTTCGGCGCCAATTACACGTGGTCGAAGCTACTTGGCGATCTGAATGACGTCGGCGCCGCGTTCGGGAACGAAAACGGTCCGTTCTCGAACTATTACAATCGCAGCGCCGATTATGGGCCCCTCTCCAACGACATCACGCATCGTGTCGTTTTAAATACGTTTTATGAACTGCCTTTCGGAGTCGGCCGTAAATGGCTGTCTCACGGCGTCGCCGGCCATGTTGTTGGCGGATGGTCGCTCGGCATGGTAGGCACCATTCAAACCGGAGCCCCGGTTACGATGGTAACCCAGACAAACTCCTGCAACTGCTTTTCCGCCGGGTCGCAGCGCCCCAATGTTTCCTCGGACCCAAATCTGGGCTCCGGCGAGCGATCCGTGAACGCCTGGTTTGCTACCTCTGCGTTTAGCCAGCCGGCCACTCTGACATTCGGCAACGAAGGAGTGGGGATTGTCCGCGCACCCGGCCTGGTCAACTTCGATTTTTCGCTCACCCGCAATTTTCGTATTACCGAGCGCCTGAATGCAGAGTTGCGCGGAGAGTTCTTCAATACCCTTAACCACACAAATTTCGGATTGCCCGGCACAACCTTCGGAGCGTCTAATTTTGGCATCATCAGTTCATCGGGACCTCCCCGCCAGATTGAAATCGGCGCGAAGATTTCGTTTTAGCCCGGCTTGTCGCGTTAAGCATGCCGTCCAGGATAAATCGCGCTTTTCAGCTTCGCGAAACCCGCTTCTCCGGCCGCTCCCGATCACACCAGCAGCTTCTGCACCTCGCGCTCGATCGCGTCCCGCACAGCTTCACGTGCGGCCTCGTCCCGGTAGGGCTGCCGCGGCCAAAAGAATCCTCTGAGCCCGTCGCGCCGCCGGCGCGGCACGATATGAATATGTAGATGCGGCACCGTCTGGCTCACTCGGTTGTTGATCGCGATGAACGTTCCCTCCGCATCGAGCGCCGCTTCCACCGCCTTCGCCAGCAGTTGCGTCGTCGCCATCAGGGGGCCAGTCAATGCGAGCGGCAAATCCGCCAGCGTTTCGTAGTGCTCGCGGGTTGTGAGCAGCACGTGTCCGGGAAACAGCGGATGAGTGTCGAGGAAGCCGATGGCGTCGCCGTCTTCATACACAATCGACGCCGGCACGCTGCCCGCGGCGATACCGCAGAATATACATTCATGCGCTTCCATGGAGGTCAGAGAGAAACCGGCTGGGTATCGCTTACTTTGTCGACTTCAATCCGCAAATCCCCGCTCTCCTCCACCTCGAAGGCGCTGGTGAATTTCGCGCCCCACGCGATTTCGTCGTAGCGATACGAATAGCGCGCGTGCACCGTCTGTCCAAAGGTCTCGTCGAACCCCTTCATCAAGATTAGAATCTCGGCCTGCATCCGCTCCAGATCCTGGCTCGTTTTACCGAAAAGCGGACTCTTCTCGACGATCGGATGCACAACGGTCCAAGTCAACGGGAAGAACAACACGGAAGGTCTCTCGAGATCCAACTGAAGATAACGCCGCTGCGGCCTGCCGTCGCAGACCTCCACCTGCATCAGCAACATGCGGGCCTCCAGATCCACAATATTATTCGTTCTTCGGTTTACCACCCGGAACTCCAACGCGGCGCCCGCCAGGTAAGGCGCTACCACCATCGTCTGGCTGAAGCCGAGCCGGGCTGACGGCCGCGAAAAACGTCCAAACAGCAAACCGGTCGCGATGGCGAGAACCAGTACGCCCACCAAAGATTCCAGCACCGCGACGAAGTTCGCCGCCGGGCCCACCGGCCACATGTTGCCGTAACCCACCGTCGTCAAGGTGTGCGCGCTGAAAAAGAATGCGTTCAGAAAACTAAGGGCTCGGGTGGGCGCTTCCGCATTCTTCAAGTTCTCGATCCCGATGGCCGCGTAGAGCACCGCAAAAAGCGTGTTCACAATCAAAAATGCCGTCGTCACGAGCAAGAAGAACAGCGGCCAGGAGGTGCTGATCATGAACAGGTACGGATGCCAATCGCGCCACGTCCGGCCGGTTCGCCGCACGTTGAAGTGCCCGTCTTTATTGATTACGCGCTTAAGGGCTCCGGAATACTGTTGAGTCAGTCCCGGGTCGAATCTGGGCTGGTCCAGTCCGGCGGTGGATAGAGGCTCCACAGCTACGCTCCTTGCCTGCATCCCGTGGTCAGGCCGGTTAAGAGTGCGCCCCTCTTCATGGTGATTATCGTAGCTTACGGTTTTATCTTTTTCGGATGGAACAAAGCGCGCCGCGGCGGCGTACATATTTGTGTGTCCCATATAATGGGTCGCAGAATATGACGATCAATTCACCCGAACAGGAATGGAAAAAGGGTAGTGCTGAGCTTTTAGTCTTGTCGCTGCTCGAAGATCAGCCTCGCCATGGGTATGACATCGCCAAGCTGATCGAAATCCGGTCGGGCGGCGTTTTGCGATTTCACGTCACCTCGCTCTATCCGCAACTCTACCGGCTGGAGGAGCGGGGCTGGATTGAAAGCCGCTGGGTGGAAAAGCACGAGCAGCGCCGAAGGCGCTACTACAGTCTGACGCCGGCCGGCCGAAAAGTGCTGCGTTCCCAACGGAAAAGCTGGCAGGAATTCGTGGGCGCCATGCGCCGGGTTACAGGAGTGGAGCATGCCTGATTGGAGAAATATTGTTCGCGAGCGTATCGCCTCTTTGCGTCTCGAAGGCGCTTCCGAGCTGGATCTCGCGGAGGAATTCGCGCAGCATCTGGAAGATCGCTACGACGAATACATTAGCGGCGGAGCAAGCAAGGAAGAAGCGTATCGAAAGGCCATCGCCGAGTTGGATGATCTATATCCGCTGCGCGAGCAGTTGGAACAAAGCCGTCACTTGCCCAAATACGACCCGGTACCGGCAGGCGATACCGCGCGTGGCCATTTCCTCGAAGATCTTGGGAGGGATCTTCGTTATGCCGGCCGCACGATGCGCAAGAGCCCGCAGTTTGTGGTGTTTGTCCTCTTGACGCTGGCGCTGGGAATTGGTGCGAACACCACCGTCTTCACCGTGATCAACACGCTGATTCTGAATCCGTTGCCGATCCCGAACTCGTCGCTCTTGATGGCCGTCGGTGAGACCAAAGCGAAGAATGCGGCGAAGATGGGCGCGCCGTTGCCGCTTTCCTATGCGGATCTGAAAGACTATCAAGCCGGAAACGGAGTCTTTCGCTCAATGGCTGGTTATACCTCGCCGCGTACTATGACCTGGCAGACAAATGCCGCGTCTCAAGGAATGTTCAGCGAGTTGGTGACCGGCAACTACTTCACCACCTTGGGCCTCAGCCCCGCCCGAGGCCGCTTCTTTTTGCCCGAAGAGGACAGCACCCCCGGCGCGCACGCGGTGGCCGTCATGAACTACGGGACTTGGCAGGTCCGTTTTGGCGGTGCGGAGAATATCGTCGGCAAAACATTGCGGCTCAACGATGTCGTATTCACGGTGATCGGCGTCGCCCCGCCGCAATTCATCGGAGTGAATGCGCTGTTCGGCCCGGACGTCTGGATCCCAGCCGCCATGGCGGAGCAGCTATGGCCTAACGAGATGCAGGGCGTGTTCAGCGATCGCGGCAAAGCGGTTTTCGCAGGGTTGGGTCGGCTCAAGCCCGCTGTGAGCGAAACGCAAGCGCAGGCTAATTTAGCGGCCATTGCGGCGAATTTGGCGCGCGAATATCCGTCGACCAACGAAGGATACACCATTGCTGTCCGGCCTCTCCGCGACGTTCTCTTCGCTAGCAACAGGAGCAGCCCCACGCAAATTCTGTTCGCCAGCGCCGGATTGTTGATCGTGGTAGGAATCGTTTTGTTGATCGCCTGCTCGAACGTGGCGAATCTGCTGCTGGCGCGTTCGGCGGCGCGGCAGCAGGAGATGGCGATCCGGCTCGCGATGGGAGCAAGCCGGCGGCGATTGGTCCGTCAGCTTCTCACCGAGAGCGTATTCCTCGGGCTCCTGAGCGGCGTGGTGGGGGTTTTCATCGCGTATGCGAGTCTTCACATCTTGTTCGGGGCTTTGCCTTCATCGGCAAATTTTGTGTCGCCGAAGCTCGACGGAACGGTGTTTGTTTTTGCGCTCGCCATCTCACTGGCGACCGGCTTTCTGTTCGGGATGATTCCGGCCTTCAAAGTCTCGCGCTCGGCTATGGCCGAAACGTTGAAGGAGGAAGCGCGCACCATGGGCAGAAGCCGAAGAAGAGTCACGCTTGGCAACGCTCTGCTGGTCGGCCAAGTCGCCTTTTCCTTTCTTCTGTTGGTGACTGCGGTTTTGTTCTTGCGAAGCATTGGGCGTGCTTACAACATGGACCCGGGCTTCCAGACCGCGCATCTGGCGGTCTTCATGACGAATCCGGGGCAGGCTGGATATAACAAAGCGCAAACCACCGCGTTCGATAAAGACGTTCGCGCGCGCGTCGCGGGAATTCCGGGCGTCGAGTCCGTTTCGTGGGCCACGAATCTGCCTTTGTGGGCGGGAACCGTGAGTGGATTGCAGGTGGAAGGCCATCAGGCGCGCTCACAAGCCGACAAAATCAGCACCATCCTCGACACCGTGGACACGAATTATTTCGAAACAGCGGGCGTCGAGATCGAAAGCGGGCGCGAATTTACCAATGTAGACCAGGCAACCTCTGCGCCCGTCGCCATCGTCAACGAAAAAATGGCGCATGACTACTGGCCGCGAGGAGATGCCATGGGAAAACGTATTCAATTGCCCGGCGAGCAAATCACGCGCCAGATCGTCGGCGTTGCCCGAACCGCCAATTACACCAATTGGGGCGAGCCGCCGCAGCTCTGCGTTTATGTGCCGCTCACGCAAAAGTATGCGGGTATCGTGACGCTATACGTCCGCACCACCGGAGATCCACAACAGATGCTTCCGTCCGTCCAGCGCGAACTCCATGCCGCCGCGCCGCGAGTTCTGATCAGCGGCATACGAACCGGGCCCGAAATCATCAAAGGCGGTCTGTTTTTCGCGCGCGTGGGTGTGGTCCTGCTGAGCGTGTTCGGGCTGTTGGCGCTCGGCCTGGCAAGCATCGGCTTGTACGGAATCATGGCGTATTCGGTCAATCAGCGAAAACGGGAGATCGGCTTGCGCATGGCGTTGGGTGCTGCTCGGGCCGGGGTCTTGCGGCTAATTCTGAAGCAGGGCATGTCGCTGGTCGCAACGGGTGTGCTGCTCGGCTTTGCGGCGGCGCTGCTGACCGGCCGGTTGCTCAGCAGAATGCTGTACGGCGTCAGCGCCGCCGATCCCGCGAGCCTTGCCGCTGCCGGAACGGTATTACTCGCCGTCGCGCTGCTCGCCTGTTACCTCCCAGCCCGCGCCGCCAGCCGCCTCGATCCGCTCGTCGCCTTGCGTGAAGGATGACGGCGTCGAGCCAAGTTCCGCGAATGCTGTAATCTAGAGCGAGTGACCTGCCGGCCAATTCAGGGGGCCCGGATCCTTGTTTGATTGCAGACCGAGCCGATCTATCTATCTCTTGTGTGCGTGCCTGAGCCTGATGGCGTGGTCGGCCGAGGGTGCCGAGCAACCCATCGCCTTTCCACACAATACGCACGTCAAGCTGGGCCTAAGCTGTATCGATTGCCACTCAGGCGCCGACGTCCGCGCCGAGGCCGGACTCCCTTCGGTCCGGAAATGCATGCTGTGTCATCAAAAGCTGGCCCGCGAGAAACCCGAAGTTAAAAAAGTCATCGAATACGCTAATAAAGGAATCGAGATTCCTTGGCAGCGTGTCTATAGCTTCGCTCCCGGAGCGCATGTGAATTTCCGTCATGCGCCACACTATGCGGCTAAGATTTCGTGCGCCACCTGTCATGGAGATTTGACGCAGGAAACCGTGGCCGAACACACCGTAACGCTCACCATGGGCACATGCCTCACATGCCATCGTCAAAAGAACGCCTCGCAGGATTGCGCCACGTGCCACTATTGATGCCTAACAATATGAGCTTAAGCTAATATGGACCGGCGCAATTTCTTCAAGATTGTGTCTACTGTTTCGGCAGGCGTGGCCACCAACGCGTGCGGCAGTAAGACCAACCAGCTCATCCCGTTGCTAGTTTCCGATGTCGAGATCCCACAGGGCGAAGAGCGCTGGCATCCTTCCGTATGCGGCGAATGCAGTGCAGGCTGCGGCATCATTGTGCGGGTGATGTCCGGCGAGCGCGCCATCGAGCGCCATGGGGAGAAGTTTCGCGAGCGCATTGCCTGCATAAAGAAGATCGAAGGCAATCCCCTGGACCCGGTGAGCGGCGGCCGGCTGTGCGCGCGCGGTCATGCCGCGCTGCAGTCGCTCTACAATCCCGACCGGCTGCGCGGTCCTATGCAGCGCAAGGGCGCGCGCGGCAAAGCCGAGTTTCAGTCCGTTTCCTGGGAAGATGCCATTGCGGCCGTGAGTGAAAAGCTTGCCAAGGTACACGCGAGCGATCCGGGTAAGATTCTGTTTCTGAGCGGACCGCAGGTGAGTGCGCGCGCGGCGACCATTCAGAAATTCCTCTCGGCCCTCGGCGCGCCGGCCCCCGTTACCGGTTCGCTCGGCAGCCTTGCGCTCGAAAGAAAAGCCGCCGAATTGGTTTTCGGTTGGAAGGGCCTGCCGGTTTACGATCTGGCCCAGGCGCGTTACGCGCTGGGCATCGGCGCCGATTTTTTGGGCGGCTGGGCTTCTCCTGTTTATTACGCCCGCCAGTTCGGCCAGTTCCGCCAAGGCCGCCCGGCCGTGCGCGGCCGCTTGGTGCAAGCCGAATCCAGAATGTCGCTGACGGCCACCAGCGCGGATGAATGGCTTCCGGTGCCGCCCGGTGCGGAGTTGCAGCTCACCATCGCCATCGCGCGCTTGCTGCTCGATGAAAAACTCGCCCGAAATGCGGACCAGTTGCCCGCCGCTGCTGTGGACTCAATACAGGCGGCGGATCTGCCCGCCCTGATCCGCGCCTGCGGAATCAAGGAGAACCGTTTGCGGCGCGTGGCTCGCGAGTTGGGCGAATCGGAAGCGCCGCTCGTCATCGCGGGCGCGTCTGTTGCGCACAGCAACTCGCTGGAAGCGTTGACCGCGGCGCATTATTTGAATGTGCTGCTCGGTAACATCGGCCGTCCCGGCGGCGTGCTACCGCCGAATCCCGCACTCGGCAGCCCACTTGAGAACGTCAACCTGGCCGACGCGTTGAAGCACGCTCAAGTTCTATTGCTCGACGGCGAAAATCCCGTTTACACGATGCCTTCCATTGCGCCGTCGCTCGCGAATCTCGACCTGATCGTTAGCTTTGGAAGCTTTATCGATGACACGGCGGCTTATGCCGACCTCATTCTGCCGGATCATCACACTCTCGAATCGGACCTCGCCGTCGTGCCCGCCGTCTCGCCGCGTCCGGCGATTACCGTCTCGACCGCCTTCGTAAAGCCGCTCTACAACACGCGGCCGATCGGGCAAACGCTATCCGAGATCGCGCGCAAAATGAATGTCGAATTTGAGACGGTCAGCCCGAAAGATTTCGTTTCACCATTATTGCCGCCTGAACAAACGTGGGATGGCGTAACCGACCAAGGTGGCTTATGGCTCGATCGCAAACCGGAAGCATCCCCGAAGCCAACCGGCCCGCTGCCGAACATGACAGCGGCCGCTTTTTCCGGAGCGCCCGAGCAGTTTCCGTTGCGGTTTCAGCCGTATTTGTCGCTGCAATTTCACGATGGGCGTGGCGCGAATCTGCCGTGGATGCAGGAGTTGCCTGATCCGGTTTCGAGTTCTATGTGGAGCCTTCCGCTTGAAATTGACCCGCAAACGGCCGCCCAACTCAACGTGCAGACGGGCGATTGGGTGCGCGTGGAATCGGCCAGCGGCGCGCTCGAAGCGCCGGCTTACGTACATCCCGCCGCTTTGCCGGGCGTCGTCAGCATGGCCATCGGCGAAGGGCACACCCATTACGGACGTTATGCTTCCGGCCGCGGAGCCAATCCGCTTTCTATTCTTTCGCCCGCTTGGGACGCGACGGGCGCGCAGATAACGGCAGCAACGCGCGTGCGAGTCGCCCGCCTCGAACGTCCGGCCGAAGCGTTGATTCAGTTCTCGCCGCAAGATCGGGAGCTGGGGCCTTGGGGGCACAGATGAGCGAACAGAACAAAGTGGAACACCGCTGGGGAATGGCCATCGATCTCGATCGCTGTACCGGCTGTCAAGCGTGCGTGGCTGCCTGTCACGCGGAAAATAATCTGCCGGTTTCTGATCCCCAGTCAGCGGCCAAAGGGCGCGCGGTTCACTGGATTCGCGTCGATCGCTACTACGAGGGCGAATTCCCGGATGTGCGCGTGAAATACATGCCGGTGCTCTGCCAGCAATGCGACGAAGCGCCCTGCGAGCCGGTTTGTCCGGTGTATGCCACCTATAAGAATCCCGAAGGCCTGAACGTTCAGGTATACAACCGCTGCGTCGGCACGCGCTATTGCGCCAACAACTGCCCTTACTCCGTCCGCTTCTTCAACTGGTTCGATCCGGTATGGCCGGAGCCGCTTCCTTTGCAGCACAATCCCGATGTCTCCATCCGCGAAGGCGGTGTGATGGAAAAATGCACCTTCTGCATTCAGCGGATTCAACGGGCCAAGTCAGACGCGCGCGAAGAAGGCCGCCCATTGGCCGATGGCGATGTGCAGCCGGCCTGCGTGCAGTCCTGTCCGGCAGAGGCGATGGTGTTCGGCGATTTGAATGACCACGAGAGCAAGGTTTCGCGTCTCGCCGCGAGCGGCCGTTCCACTCGCTTGCTCGAAGAGCTCGGAACCCAGCCGAAAGTTTTTTATTTGCAGAGGGCCAAATAGTTGGCTACTGTTCCGGAAGTCATTCCTTACGACGAGGTGCGCCGCGACCTGTGGCGTCCCCTGTCAGGGATGAGCCGGCGCTACCTGACTATCCTTTTAGCGCTGTCGGCAGTCGGCGTGTGGGGCGCTTTTTGTTGGGGTTACCAGCTCAACCGCGGAATCGGCGTCGCGGGAATTGACCGCCCAGTGTTTTGGGGGCTGTATCTTGTCAACTTCGTTTTCTGGATCGGCATCTCGCATGCCGGCACGCTAATCTCCGCTATTCTGCGTCTGACGGATGCTAATTGGCGCAAGCCGGTAACGCGCGCCGCCGAGGCTATCACAGTCTTCTCGCTGATGATCGGCGGTCTCTTCCCGATTATTCACCTCGGCCGCGCGTGGCTGTTCTTTTGGCTGTTCCCCTATCCCAATTCGCGGCTGTTGTGGCCGAACTTCCGCTCTCCGCTGATGTGGGATGTCGCCGCCATCTCCACCTACCTGATCGGCAGCGTCATTTTTCTGTATCTGCCGCTCATTCCCGATGCCGCCCAATTAGGCGTGCACGCTACCGGGTGGCGACGCCGTCTCTACCGTGCTCTTTCGCTCGGTTGGACGGGCAGCGATCGCGAGTGGCATGCGCTCGAGCGCGCCATGAAGTTGATGGCGGGCATCATCCTGGCAGTAGCCATTTCTGTCCACACCGTGGTGGCGTGGGATTTCGCCATGGCCATCGCGCCCATGTGGCACAGCAGCATTTTCGGCCCCTACTTCGTGGTCGGCGCGATTTTCAGCGGACTCGCCGCGCTCTTGATCGTCATGGCGATCATCCGCAAAACGATGCATCTCGAAAAATACTTGACGCCCCATCACTTTAATAATCTGGCGAAATTACTACTCCTGATGAGCCTGCTGTGGCTCTATTTCACCGTCGCCGAGAACCTGACCGTTTGGTACGGAAACGAGCCGCAGGAGATGGGCGTGTTTGGCGTCCGTCTGCGTGGCCAGTTTGCTCCGTATTTCTGGTTCATGGTGTTCTGCAACTTCGTCGTGCCGTTTGTGTTGCTCGGCATCCGGCGCTTGCGCTCCATCCGCACCGCCGTCATCGCGTCAGTCTGTGTGCTCACCGGCATGTGGCTTGAGAGATATCTCATCATCGTGCCCACGCTGGTCGTGCCGCGCCTGCCCGCCGCCTGGGGCCACTACACGCCGGGCTGGGTCGAAATCTCGATCACTGTCGCGACTTTCGCCATCATGGCATTGCTCTACCTGATCTTTTCGAAGATCTTTCCCATCGTCTCGATTTGGGAATTTGAGCCGCATCCGGCGGGCAAAGAGTAACCGATGTATTTGACGGGCGAATTTCGAGGCGTCGCTTCCACCGTGGCCGCGATCCGCGAGCTGAAGGCGAATGGTTTTGGCCCGGCCGACCTCGACATCTTTTCGCAAGAGCCGCTCGAATTTCCGCCCGGCGTATTGGATCGTCCGAGCCGGATGTCTCTCGCCGTTGTCCTTGGCGCCATTTTCGTCGGTTTGCTGACCATCCTATTCGTCTATTTCACGCAATATAACTATCCGCTGATTACCGGCGGCATACCGTTGTTCTCGTTTTGGGCGACGGGTGTGGTGTTTTACGAGCTCACGATGTTGGGCGCGATTGTGACCACATTTTGCTACTTCCTTTGGGAGAGCGGTCTGCTCCGGCGCGGCAAGCGTGCCCCGGTTCCGGCGATGCAGCCCGGCGTCATTTGCGTCCGCGTTCATTGCCTTCCAAAACGGGTAACGGAAGCCACTGCTTTCCTGACGCGCGCCGGCGCCATCGCCATCCAGGAATCGGGAGAGCCCGCGTGAGCGCCAGATGCCTGCTGCTTTTGGCGCTCGCAACAATCTCCTCTGCTGCGCCGCCGTGGGACAAATCGCGTCTGGCCATTGGACGCGACCTCTACCGCGAAAATTGCGCGGTCTGTCACGACATCGATAAAGATAAACTTCACTCGAGGAAACTCGGCCCGAGTCTGAATCATCTCTTCAAGAACGAGAAACTTCCGCTCAGCCATGGAAAGCCCAGCCGCCAGTACGTGACCATCCGTATTAAGTTCGGCGGAGCACTCATGCCGGCTTTCGGCAAGCGATTGAAGGATTCCGACATCAATATTTTGATCGACTACATCGCCTCGAAATAATCATGCACCTGCTTGACCAGATAGGCAACACACCTTTAATTCGCGTTGAAAGTTGTTGCTCCGATTTGCCCGGAATCGAGATCTGGCTGAAACTCGAGTTTTTCAATCCCGGCGGCTCGGTGAAAGATCGCCCGGCCCTCAATATTATTCGCGAGGGCGAGCGCAGCGGCCGCCTCACCCGGAACAAAACGATTCTGGATGCTACCAGCGGCAACACCGGTATTGCCTACGCCATGGTCGCCGCCGCCAAAGGCTATCGCGTCAAGCTCTGTTTACCCGCGAACGCCAGCGAAGAGCGCAAGTTGATTTTGCATGCTTTAGGCGCGGAGCTCGTCTTGACCGATCCCGCCCAGGGCTCTGACGGCGCGTTCCGCAAAGTGCGCGAGCTGAACGAAGCCTCGCCCAACGCTTTCTTTTACGCCGACCAATACAATAACGATGCAAACTGGCAGGCGCATTTCGAAAGCACCGCTCCTGAGATTCTCGCCCAGACCGAAGGCCGTCTAACTCATTTCGTCGCCTTGCTCGGTACCACCGGAACGTTCGTCGGTACCAGCCGCCGCTTGAAGCGCGACCGGCCGGCCATTCAGTGCTGGTCGGCGCAGCCCGCCACTCCGCTCCACGGCATCGAAGGAACCAAGCATCTGCCGACGTCCATCGTTCCCGGCATTTACGATTCCGCCATGGCCGACGGCAATTTGTGGATTGAGACCGAAGAATGCTACGCCATGGCCCGGCGCATGGCGCGCGAGGAAGGATTGCTGCTCGGGATCTCGGCCGCCGGCAACCTGGTGGCTGCCAGCAAGCTGGCGGAACAACTCGCCCGCGCAGGCAAGCCGGGGATCATCGTAACGATAGCCTGCGACGGCGCGGCGAAGTACTTGAGCGAGAGCTTCTGGAGCGATCCGGAATGAATACCATCCACAGGAATGGGTCTGGTCCGATCGAAATGTCAATCCCTACGATCTTGATGTAGAATATCTCTCAGCGACGCTTAAGAAAAGGCTTGGTCTTTTTGGCCAAGTGAAACGTTCCAAAGAAAAGACAGCTCCCCACAAGGGAAATTCCCCTGTTGCCGTAACGGTCACGTGGTAGCGGCGCATTCGAAGTCCAATTTAGATGCGACAGATAGCCAAGACGGCTCCCAAACCCAATGTCCTGTTAGTGGACGACTACATTCTCATTAGAGAAGCGATTACCGCCGTCCTGGCCCCCTGGTTCAAGGTGTTGGGCGTGGGCAGCGGCATCGAATTGGTTGAGGCCATGCGCGATCTCCAGCCGGACGTTGTCCTGATGGAAGTCTCGATGCCAAAGGTAAACGGCTTCGATATCGCCCGCCAATTGCTGGTCTGGTGGCCGAATACCAAGATCGTCTTTCTCACCACCCAGGACGCTCCCTACTATATGGAACGCGCTTTTTCGCTCGGCGCCAAGGGCTATGTCCTCAAGCATTTCGCCACTTCCGAGCTGACCAAGGCAATTCAGACGGTCATTGCCGGCCAACCCTACCGGCCCCCCTTCTTCGAAGCCGCCCCTAAACAGGTCGACGGTCAACCCAAGCTCAGCAGCCGGCAGCTTACCGTGCTCCGCTTGATTTCCGAAGGCAAGAACAATAAACAAATCGGCGACGAACTCGGTATTTCTCCGCGCACCGCCGAGTTTCATAAGAAAGCCATCATGGGGAAGCTCGCTTTGCGCACCTCGGCCGAACTGACGCGATACGCCCTCGCCAACGGGTTAGTTTAGGTCGCCCGCCGTGCTCCTTGGCCGGATCGAGGCCTTGCGAAGGTCTCCCGAATCTTCCGGTTGATAATGTTTAGATCGTGGACTATTTGTCGTTAAGCCTGGAGGCGTTGATCCGGAGCTGCGCCGAAACGACCGATCCCGCGGCGTGGGACGAGTTCGTCCGCCGGTTCAATCCGCTGATTTGTTCGGTAATCCTCCGAATCACCAAAGCAGGACGCGTTCATGTCAATAACCTCGACGATCTGACGCAGGAGATTTATCTCAAGCTGTGCGCCAATAACTGCCGCTTGCTGCGCGAGTTTCGTCCGACCGAAATGCAATCGATATTCGGCTTCATTAAAGTGGTTACGGGCAACGTGGTGCGGGACCATTTCCGGACGTCGGTGACCATGCGGCGCGGCGGCAACCGGAGAATCGAGTCACTGGGATCGAACGTCTCGCCGAGCCAGGACGTGACGGACGCCTCGGCATCGGTCGACAGGCAAGTGCTCATGCGCGAGGTAGAAGACAGTTTGAATCGAATCGCGCCGGGCAAAGAATACGAGCGCGACCGCAATATTTTCTGGCTGTACTACCGGCAGGGCATCGCGGCGCGCGCCATTGCCACTCTTCCCGGGATAGGGGTAGCGTCGAGTGGCGTCGAAAGCATCATCTACCGATTGACAAAAGCGCTGCGGACCGAAATGAGTTCGGCTTGAACACCTGCGCAGTTTAGGCGCCGACGGCGGCTTCTTCGGGAACTCCGGCTTCTTTGCGTTTCTTGAGGAACGGCATCATGGAGCGAAGCTCAGCGCCGACCTTTTCGATGGGCTGATCTTTGGCGGCTTCGCGCATGGCAAGAAATTTCTTGCGACCATCGCGATTTTCTTTGAGCCAGGTGCGGGCAAATTCGCCGGATTGAATTTCGCTCAAGATCTTCTTCATTTCGGCGCGCGTTTGATC
Organism: Bryobacteraceae bacterium; assembly: GCA_036501045.1. Classification (GTDB taxonomy): domain Bacteria; phylum Acidobacteriota; class Terriglobia; order Bryobacterales; family Bryobacteraceae; genus Bog-105. The sequence goes on along the minus strand of DASYAX010000199.1, from coordinate 4,634 downwards.
GTTTACGATGCGCGGGCCACGCGTGTAGTCGCCATATTCGGCGGTATCGGAGACCGAGTAACGCATGTAGCCCAAGCCGCCTTCATAGATCAAGTCGACGATGAGCTTCAGCTCATGCAGACATTCGAAGTAGGCGATTTCGGGCGCATAACCAGCGGCGGTGAGGGTTTCGAAACCGGCGCGAATCAACTCACTGACGCCGCCGCAGAGCACAGCCTGCTCGCCGAACAGATCGCTTTCGGTTTCTTCTTTAAAGGTGGTTTCGATCACGCCCGCTTTGAGGCAGCCGAGCGCGTAGGCATAAGCCAAGGCGTTTTCGAGCGCGTGGCCGGAGGCATCCTGCGCGATGGCGACGAGCGCCGGCACGCCAACGCCTTCGGTGAACAACTCACGCACGCGGTGACCGGGCGCTTTGGGCGCAATCATGGAAACATCAATCTCGGCGGGCGGCTTGATTTCGTCGAAGTGAATATTGAAGCCGTGCGCGAACATGAGCGTTTTACCTTTTGCCATGTGCGGAGCAATGTCGTTGCGATAAGTATCGCCCTGCACGTGATCGGGCACCAGGATCATGATGACGTCGGCCGCTTTGGCAGCATCGGCCACACTCAATACCTGTAAACCGGCGGCCTTGGCTTTGCCGGCGCTCTTGCTGCCGGCGTGGAGACCGACTACCACCTTGAGACCCGAATCGCGCAGGTTCAGCGCATGAGCGTGACCTTGGCTGCCGTATCCGATGATGGCAATCGTCTTGTTTTGGAGCGGAGCAAGGCTTCCGTCCTTTTCGTAAAAGCGTTTTGGCATAAAATTATTGGATTTCCTGAAGCTCCATGGCCTCTTCTAAAGCGGCTCCGCGCGGCACGGGCGGGGAGAGGCGCAGCTTTTTGTTATCGAGCGACATGGAGACCATGCCGGAGCGGGTGACTTCGATTTCGCCATAGCTGCGCATGACGCCGATAAACTCGTCCAGCTTTTCGGGGTCGCCGGTGGCTTCCAGGCAAAATCCCTCAACAGTGGAATCGACCACGCGGGCTTGAAAAATTTCGGCTTCCTTCAGCACGGCGGGACGGCTTTGCTGAGTAGTCCGCACGCGAACCAGGGTCAGCTCACGGTTGACAGCGGGGCCATCGGTTACGTCGGTAGCCTGCAGCACGTTGATCAACTTGTTCATCTGTTTGATGACCTGAGCGCGAGTGTTTGGCTCCACGTCGACGGTGATGGTCATGCGAGAGAGAGTGGGATCGAGCGTACGCGCGACGGTGAGGCTCTCAATGTTATAGCCGCGCTGGCTGAGCAAGCCGGTGACGCGCATCAATGCGCCGGGCTTATTTTCCATGAGGAGAGAAATGATCTGTTGCATGGGCGTTATACCTCCACCGGCTGCGGCGGGCGCAGAACCATTTCGTTAATAGCGCCGCCCGCGGGCACCATGGGAAACACATTTTCAAAGGGCGATACGTGGACGTTGAGCAGGAAGGGACCGGGCTCATCGACGGCGGCTTTCAGGGCGGCCGGCATTTCGTTTACGGAGCTCACGCTGCGGCCTTTGAAGCCGTAAGCGCCCGCGAGTTTTTCCACATCGGGGAACGACTTCAGTTCGGCTTCGCTCAAGCGGTTGTTATAGAAGAGCTCCTGCCATTGGCGAATCATGCCGAGGTGGCCGTTGTTCATGACCACGATTTTGATGGGCAGCGAATGATTCATGATGGTTGCGAGCTCGGGAATCGACATCTGGAAACCGCCGTCGCCGACGATGGCGAAGACCAGTTTGTCGGGCCGGGCGAACTGGGCGCCGATGGCAGCGGGCAAACCAAAGCCCATGGAACCCAAGCCACCGGAATTGATCCAAAGGCGCGGCTCGTTGAAGCGAATCAACTGGGCGGCCCACATCTGGTGCTGTCCGACGTCGCTTGCGACGATGGCGCGTCCGCCAGATAAGCGATCGATTTCCGCCATCAGATGCTGCGGCTTGATTTCGTTGGGAGAAGGTTCGGCTATCAGCGGATGCTCTTCCTTCCACTCGCGAATCTGTTTCCACCAGGCTTGCCGTTTAGAGCTGTTCTTGGCCTTCATCGAGGGGCCAAGCTCATTCAATTCGTGCAGCAATTTGGGAAGAACGCGCTTCACGTCGCCGACGATGGGCAGATCGGCGATGCGATTTTTGCCTACTTCGGCGGGATCGATATCCACATGAATGACTTTGGCGTGCGGCGCGAAGGCAGCCAAGCGGCCAGTGACGCGATCGTCAAAACGCACGCCGAGAGCGATGATGAGATCGGTGTTCGACAGGCCCATGTTGGCGGCGTAACTGCCGTGCATGCCGGGCATGCTGATGAAGTTGGGATGCTCGGCCGGAAGTCCGCCGAGGCCCATCAAGGTGCACACCGTAGGCACGTCGAGCGCTTCGACAAGCGCGCGCAATTGCTGGCTGGCATTGGCCGCGATGATGCCGCCGCCAGCGTAGACAAAGGGGCGCTCGGCTTCCCACATCATTTGGGCAGCGCGGCGAATTTGTCCGGCGTGGCCTTCGCTATAAACCTTATAGCCGGGCAAATGAATTTCGTTCACCGGCGTATAGTGCGCCTGGGCCTGAAAAACGTCTTTGGTGACGTCGACCAATACGGGACCGGGGCGGCCGGAAGCGGCTATGTAGAATGCTTCATGGACCACCAGCGGCAGGTCGGCGATGTTCTTGACCATGAAGTTGTGCTTAGTTGCCGAGCGAGTGATGCCGAAGGTGTCGGCCTCTTGAAAGGCGTCGCTGCCCATGAGCTTGCTGGTTACCTGGCCAGTGAGGGCAACGATGGGGATGGAATCCATCATGGCGTCGACCAAGCCGGTGACCAGATTGGTTGCGCCGGGGCCGGACGTGGCGCAACAGACGCCGACTTTTCCGGTGGTTCGGGCGTAGCCTTGCGCGGCGAAGGCGGCGTTTTGCTCGTGCCGGACGAGGACGTGACGGAGGGGATGATCGTATAACGCGTCGTAGAGCGGCAGCGTCACGCCTCCCGGATAGCCGAACATGCACTCCACGTTTTCGGCAGTGAGGCAGTTCAGCAGGATTTTTGCGCCAGAAAGCAGGTTCGACGACATGGCCTTTAGAGAGGATACCTTCCTAAGAAATAGAAAGGGCCACTGGGCTGATTTTTGTATTCCGCCAGTGGCCCTCGATTTGTACTCGTGAGGCGCCCTAGGGATTGCCGGTAACGACTACCCCAAGAAGCGCGATGACTATGGAAAGCCGATTCATATCACGGATACGGAAACTTGCTTCGGCCCGGTAGGGCGTTGGCTCACTGCCGTATGAAACCAAGTTAGCCCAGAAGTAATTTTTATGCAAGAGAATAAAAGTATAAAAAATATCAATAGAATAATGGCGTGGGCGGGGTGCGGCGGTCCTTCTTCGAGGCGTTTCAGGCGGCTAATTTGGCGATCATTTTGTCGGCGAGGGCGCGGACGGCGTCCGCTTGCGGGGTTTCAGGGGCGGAATCGTTTAGATTCGCGATGATTTGGCCGTCGACTTGGGCTTCGGCGAGTAAAGCAGCGAATTTGTGGCGTTCCTTTTTCATTTCGTGCCGCTCTTTTTGGCGGGTTTCGGCAGCTTCGCGGCGCTTCTGCGATTCGAAGCCAATTTCAGCTCTGCGCTTTTCGTTTCTTAGCCTTAGGAGGTCGTTCAGGCAGCGGTGGAAGGCGCGTTCGTGGGTGGTCTGGTAGCGGAGATAGAGGGCCAGGCGTTTTTGGTCGATTTCGGGTTCATAAAAGAGGTTTTCCTGCAGTTGGATGGCGCGATCGCGCAGCCAGTTGTGCTGGGCCATGTGATGGACTAGCAGCGATTCCGTTTCGGTGCGCGGTTGGTGATCGCGGAGTAGATCGGCGAGGCGGCTTTCGAAGAGTTCCTGCGATTCCCAAGGGAGTACGGCGAAGGGCATGCCCGGTTCGTTCAGCGCGCCGGCCAGACCGTGGCTTTGGTGGTTGCGGGCGGAGATCGCTTTGCCGGCTTCGGTTTTCGGACCGGTGGAAAGCTGAGAATTTGCGTGATTGGCGACGACTTGCGCGTTGGTTGACATATAAAGAGGAAAATCCTTTCGTGGGCTTGGCCCGATCGAAGGGTAATGGGAGGGGATCGCGGCGGGACGGTCTGCCACACCTAAGTGGTTGGTGGGGCAGGGTGGGGATTTATTTTGGTTGGGTGTGATTGACCTACAAACGGTGCACCTCACCGTCTCTTTGGCTGTAGTGAAGCCACAGTTCCCTAATGGTTATGGGTTTGGCTTCGATCCCATGAGATCGTGATCGCGAGTTCAGGTCCCTCGAAATTCCAGATCCAAGCGGCGTTTATCGGTGCTAATCCGGCGGCTGGTCGCACAAAACGGGTGCCAGATCAGCGCGATGCGCGTTTCTCGTCAACTTGATTTGCAATCGCGAGTCGCAGCTGCAAACCAGTCTTTCGTTCCGGATCGTGTCACGCTTCCTCGAACCCCGTATCTTGGGCGCGAGATGCTGTATCGCGAGAAGTTGAGGCCAGGACACGAGCACCGACGTTGGCGCTCGAATTTTTGGGGAATAATCGGCTGACGCTGAATTCGTGCTGCGGATTCTGTCACAAAGGCTTCGTAAGTTTCAATGCCATGCTG
>DASYAX010000198.1:0-6588 GCA_036501045.1 Bryobacteraceae bacterium | reverse complement strand
ATTTGCGCACTGGAGCGTACGTGCTGGCGGTAGGGCGCGTGGCGGATGCGACCTTGGTGCGCGGCCTTTTTCCGTGATGAATCCTCGCGATTAAGTTTTCTCTCATACTCGCCGTGATTGCCGTTCACATCCGAATATTTTTCTTGCGCATCGTGTGAGAACGCGCGTACATTTTGCTTAGCCGGTGCGCCAATGCGAAAAATGGCAGCGCCGGCATAGTTGTCTGCACACCCCTTGCGCGGAGGGCTCCTCGAATTGAGTAACCATGTGAACAGCTCAGGCCATGCTCCACCAATTCTTCTGACGATTGCGGGATTCGACCCGTCTTGCGGCGCGGGCGTTGCGGCCGATCTGAAAACTTTTGCGGCACACAATTGCTACGGCGTGGCGGCGATGACGGCGTTGACGGTGCAATCCACGCAGGGAGTTGTTTCAGTGCACGCGACGCCTTCGGCAACCTTGCGCGCGCAGCTCGATACGCTGGCGGAGGATGTGCAGCTGGCGGGCGTGAAGATCGGGATGCTGGCGAATCGCGCCAATGCTTCCGTGGTTACCGAATTTCTGGATAAGCATAAATTCGCGCATGTAGTGCTCGACCCGGTGTTTCGTCCCACGGCGGGCAATGCGGAATTGCTGGATACTTCCGGGCTGAAATTCGTGCGCGATGAATTGCTGAAGCGCGTGAGCGTGATCACGCCGAACGTGCCGGAGGCGGAATTCCTGACTGGCATGGAAGTGAAAGACGTCGCGGGGATGAAAGCAGCGGGACTGAAACTGGTGGAAATGGGCGCGCAGGCGGTGGTGGTTACCGGCGGGCACCTGGAAAAGCCGACGGACGTGCTGTGCATCGGCACAGAAGTGGAAACATTCGGCGGCGACCACGTGAAAAGCCCCAACACGCATGGATCGGGCTGCACATTTTCATCGGCGATCGTGGCGCAATTGGCGAGCGGCCAGCAATTGCGCGAAGCCGTGATACTGGCGAAGGCTTACGTGACGAAGGCGATCGAAAAATCGTACGCGATCGGCAAAGGCGCCGGTCCGCTGAATCAACTGTTTAGATTCCATCAAGAACAACCGCTACGTGGAGTCCACGAAGTCCCGCAGCACGGGATGCATCCTGCAGCGGAGCCTGCCGCGCACTGAATTCAAATCTGCCACTGAGGCACAGAGACACAGAGAAATTCTGGGCTTAGAGCCCACCGCCTTGCGCACTCGCCTGCTTTCTAGATATCCCCTCACTTTGCCGCGCTCCTGATTCGCGTCCTATTTCCACGTACTGCAAAATGACCATTGTCCCGAGATTCGCCTGAGGTGCGCATGCCTTGCGCTTCTACACGTTGCGTGGTAGATATGTAGAAGAGCGAGGTATGTAGATGACCGCGAAGTCGGATTTGCCGCAAGGGATTTTGGACCTTTTGATCTTGAAAGTGGTAGCGCTGGGACCGATGCACGGGTACGCGATCGCACAACGGTTGCAGCAGGTTTCACGCGATGTGGTGCAAGTGCCGCAGGGGTCGCTGTACCCGGCTTTGCATCGTCTCGAAAATCGCGGGCTGCTTGCCGCTGATTGGGAAGAGAGCGATACCGGGCGGGAGGCGAAGTTCTACCGCCTGACGCGCAAAGGACGTGCGCAGCTGGAAACGGAAGCGGCGAGCTGGGAGCGCTTGACGGCAGCCGTCGGGCTGATTCTAAAAATGTCCCAGGGAGGCGTGGAATGAACTGGTGGCAGCGCCTCTGGCGCCGAAAAGAAATGGAAGAGCAGCTCGAAAAGGAACTGCGGTTTCATCTGGAGCAGCACGCGCGCGAGCTCGCCGCGGAAGGACACAGTCCCGAAGAAGCGCGCTGGCAGGCGCGGCTGGCGCTCGGCGGCGCGGAACAAGTGAAGGAGCAGTGCCGCGACGCACGCGGCACGCGATGGGTGGACGATTTTCTGCAGGACACGCGCTTTGCGCTGCGCATGCTCCGCAAGAATCCCGGATTCGCGGCGGTGGCGCTGATGACGCTGGCGCTCGGAGTGGGAGCGACGACCGTGATGTTCACCGTGGTCAACGGCGTGCTTCTGAAGCCGCTGCCCTATCCCGAGCCTGACAAGCTAGTAGCCGTGCACGGCCACAATGACACGTGGAATGCAAATATTTACGGGGAGCAGAATGTTGCGTATCTGGATTTTCTCGATTGCCAGCGCGAGAGCCGGTCGCTGGAGATTGCCGGGGCGCTTTACAACGGAGGGACGGTCAGCGAGCCCGGACAGCCTGAGTATGTGGACCTCCGAGAGATTTCGTCCAACTTATTTTCCGTGCTGGGCGTGAAGCTGGCGGAGGGCCGCGAATTTCTGCGAGAAGAAGACCGGCGCAGCGGCGCGCCGGTGATGATCCTGGGCTACAGCTTCTGGCGGCAACACTTCGGCGGTAAGGCGGATGTGTTGGGGACCTCCGTGGTTCTGGATCAGAAGCGGTACACCGTGGTGGGCATCGCGCCCGCGGAATTCAGCCTGAACGGAGATGAAGCGGACGTCTATACGCCGATAGGCCAGGACGCCGCGACATATCTGCAGAATCGCGCGGCTCATCCCGTGAACGTGGTTGCGCGGCTGCGGCCTGATGCGGCTCTGGCCAACGCACAGGCGGAAATGGGATTGATCGGACAGCATCTGGCAAAGGAATACGCAGACACGAATGGCGGGCGTACATTTCTGGTGCAGCGTTTGCGCCCGGAAGTGGGGGACGTGCGGTCCACGCTATGGCTGCTGTTGGGCGCGGTAAGTTTGGTGCTGCTGATAGCGTGCGTGAACGTCGCAAGCTTGCTGCTGGCGCGCGCCGTTTCGCGCGAACGCGAACTCGCGATGCGCGCGGCGCTGGGCGCGAGCCGCGGCCGGCTGGTGCGGCAATGTCTGACGGAGAGCGCGGTGCTGGCGCTGGCCGGCGGAGCGCTGGGAGTGTTGCTGGCAAACATTGGTATCCGGCCGTTTGTGGCGCTGTGGCCGGGGAGTTTGCCGCGCGCGCAGGAAGTACATCTCGACTGGCGCGTAATGTCATTTGCGATCGGCGTGTCGTTGCTGAGCGGACTTCTTTTTGGCGTTGTGCCCGCGTTGCGCGCTCCCGCGCGCGGTCTGGAGCAGGCGCTGCGCGGCGGAGCGCGGACCGTTGGCGGAACCGCGCGGCGTTGGTACAGCGCGTTCGTGATCTCCGAGCTCGCGGTCGCCGTGGTGCTGCTAGTGGCAGCGGGAATGCTGGGCCGCATGCTGCTGCGAGTGTCGTCGCTGGATCCGGGCTTGGACATACGGAACGTGTTGGTGACGCGCATGGCGCTTTCGCCGGGAGTGCTGGCGGATCCGGGAAAGATTCGTCCGGCGTGGCAGGACGTTCTGAGCCGCGCGAGCCGCGTGCCAGGAGTGCAGTCCGTCGCGATTGTGGATACGGTGCCGATGCGCGAAGGCAACAATCAAATCGGATACTGGACGAGCGCGGACGTGCCGCCGGAGAACCAGCGGCCGGTGGCGCTGGCGACCTGCGTATCGCCAGATTATTTGAAGGTGATGGGCATACCGTTGCGACAGGGGAGATTTTTCAGTGACGAGGATCGCGCCGGCGGTGAACTCGTCATCGTGATTGACGACGTTTTCGCGCAAAGCGCTTTCGGCGCGCATGACCCTATCGGGAAACGCTTGTGGATGCCGGACATGGATTATGGGCCGTTTACGATTGTGGGGGTCGTGGGTCACGTGCGGCATTGGGGGCTCGCTGGCGACGACCAGGCCCAGGTGCGCGCGCAATTTTATTATCCTTTCGCTCAGCTTCCTGACCAACTCTTGCGGCGGTGGTCTGAACTGATGTCCGTGGCGGTGCGGACGAATGCGGAGCCCTTGAGCGTGGTGGCTTCGCTGCGGCAGGAAGTGCGGGGGGCTACCGGCGATCAAGTGTTGTACGAGGTGCGCACGATGGAGCAGCTCGCGCGGGGCACTCTGGCGCGGCAACGTTTTTTATTGGCGCTCTTCGGTGTATTCGCCGGATTGGCGCTGCTACTCGCGTGCATCGGCATTTATGGCGTGCTGGCATATTTGACCGGGCAGCGCGTACCGGAAATCGGCGTGCGCATGGCGTTGGGGGCGCGCCCTGTCGACGTGATGTGGCTGGTGTTGCGGCAGAGCCTGGGACTGATTCTTGCGGGAGTGGCTGCGGGATTCCTGGGAGCTTTGGCGGCGGCGCATTTGCTGGCGCATCTCGTTGAGGGAATGCGCGGGACCGACCCGATGACTTTCGCAATCATGATTCCCGTGCTGGTGATTGCCGCGCTGCTGGCGAGTTTCGTGCCGGCGCGCCGGGCGAGCCGTGTGGACCCGATGACGGCCTTGCGGCAAGAATAACGGAACGTCTGCCACAGAGGCACGGAGACACAGAGAAATTCTGGGGTTAGAACCTCCGCCTCGTTTTCTTTTGCGCTTGTGGCTCGTTCATTGACTGCCGACGGGCGTCCTCAGTGGAACGGGAGGCGGCTCTTCAATTGTTTTTCCAGGTCTTGCAGCTGGTCGTCGGTGATTTGGACTACGCCATCGAGCGTGACGATCAGGCGTCCGCTGCCTGCATCTTTGAAGTGGGCATCTTGGATCGTTACGTCGCCTTGGAGGGTTGGAGGAAGGATGGCGCCGAGGTCGAGACCTTTCTGCATTGCGGTTAGGGTGGCGTCCTGAATTTTGTCGCGCAGAATTTCGCCGATGTCGCCGGCGCGGAGGAGTTCGCCTAACGTTCCATCCGCCTGGATCGGGCCTAGTTCGGGGATGAGTTGCAGTTCCGTGTGATTTTCACTGACCGAAGGCGTGAGCTTCACTTGAATCACGGCGTTGCCGCCGATTAATTTCTGGACTTGTTGCTTGCCAAATAATTTCACGCACGCCCAGCGTTCGTAATGAAGTTGAACGACCACGAGGCTGGCGGGCTCGATCGGCGTGATTGTGGCGTTCTGGATTTGCATGCGGTCCGAGCAGCGGTTGTCTTTGTCGAGCGCGGCAGCGAGTAGTGGCGTTAAATTCTGCTGCAAGTCGGCGAGATCGGCGGTGAGTTCCAGGTTCACGACGTTGAGGCCGTGAACCTTGGGAGCTACGGTGACTTGGCCCGAGGCTACGATCGTGATTTGCTGGTCTTTGATTTTCAGAGGAATTTTGACGGGAGGGATTTTGAAGGTTTCGTTTTTGGCCGCGGCGAAAACGGGTGAGGCGAAGGCGGCGAGAATCGTTAGAATGGTTGCTGACCGTCGAATCGAGAAATTCAGGGTCCCGTAACGCCCCTTTTGGCTGTGCACTATTATTTTTTCACCCGTTCTCGTTGATGATTGTGTGCAGGTGTGGGTTGCCCAATCGAAAGTGGGGTGTCCGGGGGCGCGACAGCTTCGTCCCATATCCGCGCAATCGGACGCGCTCGGACGCGGTTCGCTTTCGGACAACTGCTTTATTCCGCTGTAGCTTACGAGGCGAAGTATGCGGCATGTGGCGTGCCTGCATCTTCGCGGGATTTTTGTCCAGCTCTTTCAAAACCCCAGGATTGAAACACGTAACTTGGGATATTCTTTCGGTCTGAGTGGCTCCCTGAAACCGCGGGATTCGCGGCCATCGCGGATCCGGAAAAACTGCTCGTGATCCCACATCGTTAGGAGGCCGGACGGCGATGCTGACATTGGATTTGTTAATGCGTGATCTGAAGGTTGCGGTGCGCTCGCTTGCGCGTACCAAGGGCCTTGCCATCACCGTGGTGCTCACCTTAGCGCTGGGCATCGGCGCAAACGCCGCGATTTTCAGCGTCGTGCGCGGAGTGCTGCTGCGGCCGCTGGTGAACCGCGACGAAGACCGCTTGCTCTACATCCGCCAGAGCGCGCCGGGCTATCGCGAGGAGAACAGCGCGTTCTCCGTCCCGGAAATCACCGACGTCGGCCGCGACCTGCACACGATCACGGAACTTGGCACGTTTTCGCAGATCGACTTCACCGTGCTGGGCCTGGGCGAGCCGCGTGAAGTCCGAAGTGGCGTGGTGGACGGCAACTATTTCGACGTGATGGGCCTGAAGCCCGTGCTCGGCCGCCTGCTCGGGCCGAGCGACGACGGCCCGAAGGCACAGGGCGCCGTCGTACTCACCTACACTTTCTGGCGCAACGCGCTGCATTCCGATCCCAACGTTCTGGGCAAGACGCTGCAGCTGGGCAGCATCGAAGGCAGCCGTTCGGCGACGATCGTCGGCGTCGTTGAACCGTCGGTTCCCTACCCGGTCGAGACTGAATTTTTCGCCAACGTCGTGACCAGCCCACACCACCTTTCCGCCACGATGGTGCAGGGGCGCACCCACCGCATGACCGAAGTGTTCGCGCGGCTCGCGCCGAGTGCCACGCTCGAGCAGGCACGCGCCGAGGTACGCCAGGTGTACGGCGCGATGACTGCCGCGCATCCCGAGACCTATAAGGCCGACGCGCACTACCGCGTCGACGTCTCGCTCATGCACGACCAGATCAACGAGAAAGCCAAAACGATTCTGTGGGTGTTGTTTGCCGCGGCGGGCTTGCTCTTCGTGATCGCCTGCTCGAACGTCGCGAACCTGATTCTCG
>DASYAX010000197.1:0-15862 GCA_036501045.1 Bryobacteraceae bacterium | reverse complement strand
CTCGAGGCTTACGAAGTGGTAATCGAAAAAATCGGACGCGCCCGCAATTGAGCGGTTGTGCCGGCCTGCTTCATCTGGCGGGCCACAATACGGGCGGCGCGCTGGCTGATCAGATCGGCGACCTTGGTGAGCAGATTGGGCAGATCTTCGGGCTCGATGAGCACCCGCCGGCCCAGGTCGAAGCCCGTGTTTTGATGCGTGGTGAGAATGGCGGTGGCGGGTTTGTATTTCATGAGGCGGGCGTGCGCGATCACCTTGAGTCCAGCGTGCGGAGATTCCATCTGCAGATCGCTTAACACCAGTTCATATTGGCGTTCGTCGAGCTTCCCCACGGCTTCGGCAGCCGAAGCGGCGGAATCGACAAAATAACCACCGGCTTCGAGGACGGCTTTCAGCGTCAATCGCGAAGTGAGGTCGTCATCGACCAGCAGGACTCGCGCTAAGTCGAACTCCCGAATGGGAGACTTTCGTACACTACCTTGCATTTCCGGGTACTCTCCGTCCACGCGAACCGCGTTCTGGGATTAATCTCTGCCGTCCCCAGAGCGGTAGGGAAGCTACAGTTTATACGAAAACTGGGAAAATACCCATAAGCAATTTCGGTGAGATGGCACTTAAAGTGCAGTTTGGAAGACCCGTTCAAAGATGGCGTGGACGTTTTCCAATTGGCGCGGAAGCGAGAAGGCGCGCGCCAACTGCGCTTCACTGAGATATTGGCGTATGTCCGTATCTTGCTGAATTAACGAGCGAAAGTTGCCTTCTGTCTGCCAGGCATGGAGAGCGTGAGCCTGCACCAAGCGGTAGGCATCTTCGCGCAGCATGCCCGCAGCGGCCAAATCGAGGAGCAGTTGACCGGAAAAGATGAGGCCATTCGTCTCCTCCAGATTGCGAAGCATTTTGTCCGGGTGGACCACCAATCCGGAGATCAGCCAGGTTGTTTTTGTGAGGAGATAGTCAATCAAGATAGTGGAATCCGGTAGAACTACGCGCTCGACAGACGAATGGGAGATATCGCGCTCATGCCAAAGGGCGACGTTTTCAAAACCTGCCTGGGCGTTGGAGCGGACGACGCGCGCCAAGCCGCAGATTTGCTCGCAAGTAACCGGATTGCGTTTATGGGGCATGGCGGACGAGCCTTTTTGACCGGCGGCGAACGGTTCCTCGGCTTCGCGGACTTCGGTGCGCTGCAGATGGCGGATTTCGAGAGCGATTTTATCCAGGCTGGAGGCGATGCCCGCCAAGGTGGCCAGATAATTGGCATGTAGATCGCGCGAAAGGACCTGCGAGGTGATGGGCGCAGCGCGGAGGCCGAGACGCGAGCAAATTTTCTCTTCCGCGGCCGTGCCGATGTGGGCGCTCACGTGGGCAAAGGTTCCGACCGCACCGGAGATTTTACCGACACGCATTTCTTCGGCGGCGGCGGCGAAGCGTTGGCGATGGCGTTCGCATTCGTCCCACCAGATGGCAGCTTTGAGGCCGAAGGTGATGGGTTCGGCGTGCATGCCGTGGGTGCGGCCGATCTGGACGGTGTCGCGGTGGTCGAAAGCGAGTTTGCGAAGCGCGGCCGAGAGAGCGTCCAAGCCGGCCGCGATCAAAGCCGATGCTTCCTTGATTTGCAGCGCCTGGGCGGTATCGACTACGTCGTTCGAGGTCAGGCCGTAATGCAGCCAGCGCGAGGCTTCGGCGACGCCTTTGGCGTGCATCGTTTCGGCGACGGCGCTGGTGAAGGCGATTACGTCGTGGCGAACTTCGCGCTCGATCGCCTGCATGCGCGCGAGATCGAAAGCGGCGTGCGCGCGTAGGGCTTGGGCGGCTTCGCGGGGCACTTCGCCTAATTCGGCGAGAACTTCGGAAGCGGCGAGCTCGACTTCGAGCCAGCATTCGTATTTATATTGATCACTCCAGATGGCGCCCATCTCCGGGCGCGTGTAGCGCGCAATCATTCTTGGACCATTGTGCTAAACATGGGCGGCAGTTTGTTCGGAGAAGGCATGGATGGGGCGATGCGCGGCGGTTCATGCGCGTTTTGCGAAACGAACCCAATGGAGGAGGCGGAGGCAGCGGGGCGCGGGGGCTTGTTTTGCGAAACGAAGCCAATTTCCTCCTGGCGGCGAGTCTTTTTTAGCGCCAGAAGGACGGCCAACGCCTTGTGGAAGGCGCGTTGATGCGTGGTCTGGTAGCGAAGAAAGAGCGCCAAGCGCTTCGTATCGACTCCTTCAGCGGAGAAACAATCGTTTTGCAGACGGATGGCGCGCTGGCCCAGCCAATGGGATTGCGCCATTTCCTGGACCAGCAGCTCTTCGATAATGTTGGCGGGTTGGTGTTCGGCGAAGAAAGCGGCGAGGAGGGCGTCAAAGGCGGCGGGGTCTTCGCCCGCGATGATGATTTGGCCGCTGGTGAGGCCGTGCTTAGTGGAATTACGAGACGAAGCCAATTTGCCGTCCATCGTGCGCGGGCCGGTGGAATGCCGGGCGTTCCGGCGGTTGGTCTCGGCGCGGCGCGAGAGAGCGGACGCGTTTTGCGGAACGAAGCCAATCTCGCCGATTTCCGGGAGCGGCGGTGTCGGGAGGGACGGAGCTGCGGGTTGAATCTCGTTCGGCTGCGCGACGGCGAGCTGTTTTCTGGCTAGCTTGCTGGCCTTGCGCTCTTCGGCGCGGCGGCGGGTTCGTAGTTCGCGAGAGGTCATAACGGATGCGGTTTTTCGCGGTTATACGATAGCCGACCGAGTTGGTGGATGGAATGGGCGCGGGTGAAAAATCGGGGTAAGTGATTGGTTTTGCGGGGACGGAAAAATTTGCGTTGGGCGGTGACCGCCCATGTAAACGGCACGATGGAGGGCTAACCGAGGGCCGAAGGATTAACGTTATCGCCCACGGTGATGATTACCTTTCCGCGAGGGCGCCCTCCTTCCATGTACTCAAAAGCGTCGGGGGTTTCGTGCAACGTATAGCATCTGTCGATGACTGGCGTTACCTTTCCAGTCGCCATGAGGTCGCGCACGACCGTGAGATCCTCTTTGGTGACTTTGGCGATGAAAAAGATCATCTTCCGGGTCACGAACGGCGACAGCAGAAGCGCTCCGATTAAACGCGCGAGTAGCCCAGTCAAAGGAGCGTTGTTTGGCGCGCCGACCATGACCAGTATTCCTTTGGGATTCAACACCCGCCTGCAGGCGGACAATGAGCGGTTGCCGACGCAATCGAGAAGGAGGTCGTAGCGTTGCTCGCTCCTGGTGAAATCCTCTTGGGTGTAATCAATGACTCGATCCGCGCCGATGGATTGGACCAGAGCCATATTCCGCGTGCTGCATACGCCGGTCACGCGCGCGCCGAACGATTTCGCGATCTGCACGGCGAACGTTCCGACGCCGCCCGCCGCACCGTGAATCAAAACCTCTTGACCCGGCTGAATACGTCCCTTGTCGCGAAGACCTTGCAAAGCGGTTAAGGCCGCCACAGGCGCAGAAGCCGCTTGCTCAGACGTCACGCTATCCGGTTTCAGGACCAGCGCCGATTTCATGCCGAAGACCGATTTGGCGATGGCATACTCGGCGAAGGCCCCGAGGCAGGTGCCGAACACCTCGTCGCCCGGTTTAAACTGCGTCACGTTCTTGCCAATGGCTTCCACATCACCGGCTACGTCCACGCCGGGCCGTTTCATCTTTGGCTTGCCCAGCCCAAGTAGGAACCGCATGGGCAGCGGGCCGCCTTTCATTAGTTTCCAGTCCAGTGGATTGACGGAAGCGGCGCGGACTTTTATTAGAACTTCGTTCTCCGCAGGGATTGGCTTTTCGATTTCTTCGCATCTGAGAACGCCCGGCGAACCATAGTTCCGATAAACAATGGCTTTCATGGATTTGTCCGCCGGGCGAGAACCAGCCATGCTGCCAGTGTGGACAATTTCTCGTCCTGGCGCCAGGGGGATCCGAGCACTTTCCCAAATCCGGTGACCTTCGATTGCAAGTCTTCCGCAGAGCACCCGAGCGCGTGGGAAGCCTCCGCCAGCAGCGCTCGCTCGCTGATTCCGGTCTCCGGCACAGCGCAGCGCGCGCACGCCTCGCGCAGAGCGGCTCGATAAAACTCGCCTTCGGCCGTATGGATCAAGGCGTGCGAAGCCAGAATGCCTGCCAGGCCGGGCAACGGGCGGCCGGATGCCCGAAGTACGCACGCGCCCCGCACCTGATAATCGCTGAGTTCCGCCAAGACGTCCCGCAGGGCTTTGTGCGCAAGGGCGGCGGCTGCATCGCGACAACTTCGGAGATATGTCTCAGCGCTATCTATTGGCATTAGCGCGGCGGTGTGGTACGGCTGGACGGCGCGGGCTGCACTGCCAACCGCAAGCTCGATTCGCCATCGCCCGATGACCAGGGGCGCATCCAGCGGCCCGGCGAGAGCAATCATGGCCGCCCATCCGGAGTGCGCCCGAAATCCGAGGGCCGCGTTGCGCATGACGTCTATTCCATTGCGGCGTACGCCAGCGTCCAGAAGCCGCTAAACACTGGCGGCGGTTCGGGCGAATCCATCATGCGCTGGGTGAAGAGAATGCCGATCATTCCTTCGGCGGGATCGATGTAGGCGGTTGTGCCGGAGCCGCCGGTCCAACCGAAACGGCCTGGGGTGTGGAAGATCTCGCTGCGGCGGATATCGACGGCCATTCCCAAAGCCCAACTGGCATGGGCGCCGAAGAAGATTACGGAGCCAGCGCGCTGCTCGGGCGTCAGTTGATCGGAGGTCATCAGCTCGACTGCGGCGCGAGAGAGAATTTGCTCGCGGCCATGGCGGCCCTTGTTCAGCAGCATGCGGCTGAAGGCGTAGTAGTCATCGATCGTCGAGACCAGGCCGCCTCCGCCCGATTCGGAGAGCGGCTCAGACCGCCAGGCGCTGTTGGCCCGGTGGTCAAAAGAATCCAGCTTGCTGGGCTGAGGATTGCGGAAATAGAGTTCAGGCAAGCGGCCGATTTTTTCGGGCGGAACATAGAAGGCGGTGTCTTTCATGCCGAGCGGCTCGAAGATGCGCTCGCGGAGGAACGCGCCGAAGGATTGTCCGGAGACGCGCGCGATCAAGGCTCCCAGCGCATCGCCACTGACGTGATACAGCCACTGCTCGCCCGGCTGCGCCAGCCAGGGAAGCGAGCCGAGCCTACGGAGCCATTCATCGATACTCGGCGCTTCGGAAGGCAGCATGAAGCGATCCCCGCCGATGCGGTATTCCCGGATCCACTTCTGGATGGGATACGTGCCGGGCATGGCCATGACGCAGCCGAAGCCCATGCGATAGGTCAGTAGATCGCGAACGGTGATGGCGCGCCGCGCAGGCACGGTGTCATCGATTTCTGAAGAGATGGATTTGAGGACGCGCCGATTCGCCAGTTCGGGAAGCCAGAGCTCGATCGAATCGTCGAGCCGCATCTTACAATCCTCGATCAGAATCATCGCGGCCACGGCGGTGACGAGCTTGGTGAGCGAAGCGATGCGAAAGATCGCGTCGCGCTTCATGGGCGCCGGATCGCCGAACGCCAAGGCACCGAGCGTCTCGACATGTACCTCGTCGTGATGACTGACGAGCGCAACAAGACCGGGCAGATCCTGGCGTTCGACAAATCCGGACAAGACTTGGTGCATTCGCTCGAGACGCGACTTCGAAAAACCTGCCATGCTTCGATAACTCTCCTGGTGCTTTCACACCCAGCGTAAACCCAAACTGGAGCTGTCCGATTTTTTTGGGTTGAAACGATCCCGAAACTGTTTGCTCACACGAGAGTTAGATAGACTCGAATAAAGTTGGTTTAAGCAAGTTAGTCGATCTTTTTTGCAGTTAAAGATCGCTCATTTAGGGAGTTGTCGATATGAAAAGCCACACCAGCCGGTCCTGTCCACGGTTTTCCGTTCTTTTTTCCGCGGCGCTGCCGCTTCTTTTTTCCGCGCTCGCTCAAGCACAGACCGGGAGCCTTTCCGGCACGGTAACGGACGCCAGCGGCGGCGTAGTACCGGAAGCGCAGATCACCGCAAAAAATCTGGCGACCGCCGCCACGCGCGCCGGATCGACGGATGGCGCGGGCGCGTATTCGATTTCGAATATTCCGGTGGGCCGCTACGAAATCACCATCGAAAAACGCGGATTTACGACGTTGCGGTTCCAGAATGTCGAGCTCACGGTCGCACAGAATCTGACGCTCAATGGCAGTCTGGCTTTAGGGACCGTTTCGCAGGCGGTGGAAGTGGCCGGATCTTCTTTGCCGGCGGTAGATATGGCTGACGCGCAGATCAGTAATGTTGTCGATCAGCGGCGCATCGAAGAATTGCCGCTCATTACCCGCGACCCATACCAACTGGTTCTGCTCTCTCCAGGCACGCAGCAAACGATGAGCGCGCTAGGCGGTTTTTCGGTCAATGGCCAACGCGAGCGCAATAACAATTTTCTGCTGGACGGCGTGGACAATAATGATGCGGCGGTTCCGGGCATCCCGGCCGGCGTCAGCACGATCAATCCCGATTCCACGCAGGAATTTCGCGTCATCACAAATAATTTTCTACCGGAATTCGGGCGCAACGCGGGCGCCATTATCGATATTGTTACGAAAAGCGGAAGCAATGCATTCCACGGCGGCGTATATGAGTTTAACCGGGTCAACGCGCTGGCGGCGCGCGATTACTTCAACCCCAAACCCGATCCACAGAATCCGTTTACGCGGAATCAGTTTGGCGGCTCGTTCGGAGGCCCGATCGTCAAGGACAAAACGTTCTTTTTCGTGAATTCCGAATGGGACCGGTATCGGACTACGCTGACAAATTCCGCCGTAGTACCCACGGCCGCTTTTAAATCGGGCATCTTCACCGATGACGGCCAGCAGATTAGTCTTGCCGACCCCAGCTCACCAAACAACGCGCTGGGATTGCGCCTCGATCCGGTGATGCAGAAGGCGCTCGCTCTCTATCCCAGCCCAAATGGGCCCGCCGTTGACGACATTCGCGGCATTTATTACTTCCCGACGGCCACGCCGCAAAATTTCAACGACACAACATTCCGCCTGGATCATCACTTCAGCGATAAATACAGCGTATTCGCGCGCTACATTTACAATGGCGGCACGACCGCCAATTCGCTGGATGAAATTTTGCCCGGCATCGGCGGCGTTGCCACCGGCTCGCAATCGCACAACGGCGCGTTCAATTTCATCGCCGCTTTTCGTCCCGACCTGGTCAACGAGTTTCGTTTCGGATTGAATAAAACCGATGTGCTGTTCACCTGCAACGGCCAGCAGGCGCTCGATCGGCTTGGCACGCCCGATAGCTTCGGCTTCGGCACCGATTACGCGTTCAATCTGTCGAATGGCGTGCCCACGATTTCTAATCTCGGGTGCAACGCGCTGGGGGACAGCAACGGGCAGTTTCGGCGCGCCGGCACCTGGCATTACGCCGACAATCTTTCCTGGACCCCCGGCAAACACAACATCAAGGTGGGAGCGGAGTTCCGGTACGTTTTTGAGAATGGCTACGACGCCTTCGGCTCGCGGCCTTCGGTCGATTTCACGGCCAATGGCAATTTCGGCATTCCCATTGTCAATTGCGGGGGCGCCTGCGCGTCGGACGAAACACTGCAAACGCTCGCCGCGGCGCTGCTCGGCGTGCCCGGCATTCAATCTCAATCGCAGTTTTATAGCGCGGACGGCGATCGCACCGCAACGGATTACCGGCGCTTTGTACAGCATGAATACGGGTTTTTCTTCCAGGATTCCTGGAAAGCGCGGCCGAATCTCACATTGGATATCGGTCTGCGCTATGCCTACGATGGCGTTCCGTTTGAACGGGACGGAAATATCTCGAATCTGCTCAGCCAAACCGCGGGAAGCCCGGCTCCCGTTACGTTCCAGGACGTTGGGCCCGGCACCGGCCAGCAGCTTTATCAGAGTTACCCCTATGAATTCGAGCCGCGGCTGGGTCTCGCCTGGGATCCATTCCATGATGGGAAGACCGCCGTACGCATGGGTTACGGCATCTTCCATGACCGTACGTTCGGCAATTTGTTTACGAACCTGACGGGCAATCCGCCGTTCCAGGCGGGGTTCCAGAATTACCCCAATCTGGATTTCGCGAATCAAGCTGGGCCCATCGTGACCGTTGCCGGTTTGGCGCCGCCGGTTACTCAGCCGGCACCTTCGGCTTCGGTGCAGAACGGCACTTACTTATCCGGCATCAGCGTTCTTGATCCGCTGCTTACGAATCCTTATACGCAATCGTGGAACGTTGGCATTCAGCGGCAACTCGGCAATGGGATGTCTCTCGAAGTGAACTATGTGGGCTCGGGATCACATCGTCTGTTCCGGACGGTGGATGGAAATCCGCCTTTGCCGTGGCTGGTGGCTGCGGCGCAAGCGAACGGCTCTTTGCCACGCAGCATCTCCGGCGGATCTTTGCGCATTCTTCCGGAGCTTGGTCTGCCACAAGTTACCGGAAATACCGCCTTCGCTGAGCCGATTGTTACTAAGTCAATCGGCAACAGCACTTACAACGCTCTGCAAGCCGTGTTTCATAAACGGTTCAGCCGCGGCTTTCAGTTTCAGGGAGCGTACACCTGGTCTCACGCGATCGACGATGCCGCAGACCCGCTGGTGGCGCCGGGCGGCAACCGTAACATCGCGCGGAATTCTTTCAATTTGAAAGAAGAGCGCGGCTCATCCGATTACGACTTGCGGCATCGGCTCATCGTCAATTTTGTCTATGAACTGCCGTTTGGCCCCGGCCACAAGCTGCTGGGCAATGGAATTGTGGGACGGGTGGTAGGCGGCTGGCAGCTCGCGGGCCTTTCTACTTTCCAAAGCGGCCATCCGTACGATATTTACAGCTCGCGCGATTCCGAATATACGGGCCTTAGCAACCGGCCGGATCTGGTGGGCGATCCTTCGATTCCCGCCGGCGCGCCACGCAACCAGGTGGGGCCCGAAATTTCCGCCTTTGCCGTGCAGCCCTTCGGGCGGCCTGGGGACCTCGGTAGAAATGTGTTTACCGGCCCGCGGTACTACGACACCGACGTCAATCTCTCAAAGAACTTTGCGCTCACCGAGCGCTTTAACCTGCAGCTACGAGCCGAGTGCTACAACATTTTCAATCGCGTTCAATTTGAAAATCCGGACGTCAACGGCGATACTACTGCCTCGCCTGGCACGTTCGGCCAAGCGCTTTCGACGCTTACGCAGCCAGACGGCACTACGTCGGCGCGGCAGATTCAACTTGCTTTGAAACTGCGGTTCTAGGCGGCGGCGAGCATCTGGGTTGCTACGCGGCGGATTGCTCGGGTGGACCTAGCGGAGCTTCTTCGGGCCGAGTAGGTCTTGCAATAACCTGGGAGGTCGTCAATCGGAACCTCACCCAGCCATCTTCCCGTGCGATATAGCTAAGTATCCTCCGTTCGGTTTACAGTGTACTTATGATTCGAACTTGGAGTAGCCGTATTGCCCTTCTGAGCTGCTGTCTTCTTTGCGTCGCGGCGTTGGCGCAGGAAAAGAAAAAATTGCCGGGTAACGATTGGATTTCGTTGTTCAACGGCACGGACCTTTCCGGCTGGAGTGAAGTCGGCCACGAGAGCTGGACGGTAGAGGACGGGCTGATTCACGGCAAGGGCCTGACCAAGGGTTATGGTTATCTGCAGACGGATAAGCAATACCAGGATTTTCAACTTTCTTTACGCTTCAAGTGCGTGGCGGACGGAAACAGCGGCGTATTTTTTCACTCAGCGTTCAAGCCGGGCACGGCCGACGTGACGCAGGGGATGCAATTTGAAATCGATTGCACCATGATGCATCACACGGCGGGCGTGTACGCCGAAGACGGACGCGGCTGGGTGGTGTGGCCGGCTCCCGAAAACGAAGGCGTGGTGCGCGAGGGCGATTGGAACGATTATCTGGTAGAGGTGGTCGGGAATCGTTATCGCTCGCGCTTGAACGGTGTGCAGATGGTGGACTTTACCGATCCGAAGCCTACGTCGTTTGATGGCACGATCGCGCTGCAGTTGCACGCGGGCGGCAAAGGCAACATGGAGTTTAAAGATATCTGGATTCGGGATCTTTCCCACCGCTAGCGACGCTTTAGCGAAGCATGGGGAATAGCCGCCGAATGCCTTCGTCGTTCGGCTGAGCACCGTATTCGCAAAGCTCGAAGGCTTCGTAGAATTGGGCGGCGTTGCCTTTTTCGGGGCCGTACCACTTGACCAGACTGGCGCGAACGGCCGGGCCGGGATGCTGCAGGCGGCCCTTCTTGAGCCAGGCTTTACGCTCCACCGGATCTTTCGGAACTTCGTCCAGCTTGCCATCGACCCACGGCAGCCATTCGTAAAACTGGGATACATGCGAATCGAGGGCATCGACTTTCTGGTCGGCTACCTCGTCGATGTCTACCGCTACGTCGGGCCGGAACGGGTTCGGACGCTGGAAATGGTCTTCGTAGTAAAAGAAAGCCGGATTCTTGCGGAGGGCGGGCGTATCGGGCAGTAGATGCGGTACGACCACCATATAGGCCGCGTCCTGTACGAGTACGCCGGTATAGCGGTGATCGGGATGGTAGTCGTTTGGACGCGGCGTTAGCACGATGTCGGCGTTCCATCCCCGGATTAACCGAATGATTTGCGCCCGTACTTCGAGCGTGGGAAGAAGTTGGCCGTCATGGTTGTTCAGGACTTCGTACTCGATGCCCAGGCGGCGCGCCGATTCTTTCGCTTCCGCGAGGCGGCGTTTCGCCAGCTCCGGGCCATGCATGATTTGATGCCCGGCATCGCCGTTGGTGACGGAAACGAATTTGACCGCGTAGCCCATCTTGGCGTAGAGCGCGGCGGTTCCGGCTGCGCGAATATCGCAGTCGTCAGGATGCGCGCCGAAAGCGATCACGCGAAGTTTATGATCTTGCGCCAGCAACGTAGTCGCGGCAGCCAGCATGAGAACCAAACCTTTCACTGTTTAGAATCCTCCCTTAGGTTTACAGTGTAGTGGGTTGGGCTAGCGAGGATCTAAAGTCTACTCCGCCCGCAGCGTCTCGACCGGATCCATTGCCGCCGCTCGGCGGGCAGGCAGATAACTGGCCAATACCGTGGCTGCAACTAGAACCAGGGGCACGGCCGTGTAGGTGAGCGGATCGACCGGGCTGATGCCAAAGAGCACAGACTTCATCAGCCGCGTCAACCCGGCTGCTGCGGCCAATCCGGTCACGGTGCCGGCGCCGGCGAGCGCCAGTCCATAGCGCACGAATAGCCACCGCAAAGCGGCCGGCTCCGCCCCCAGTGCTGCCCGGATCCCGATTTCGCGTGACCGTTGCGATACAGCATACGAGATCACGCCGTAGATGCCGATCAAACCGAGCATCAGCGCCATGGCGCCCGCGATTCCCAGCATCACAAGTGTGAAGGAAGTGGTCGCCAGCGATTCGTCGTAAATCTCTTGCATGGTGCGGACAGCGGCCAGCGGCAGACTGGCATTCACCGACCACACTGCGTGCCTGAGCTGGTTCAGAAAGCCTTCCGTACCCACACGCTCGCTTCGGATCACGAAGGTGACTGCGCGCGTGGCGTTGAGCTCGCCGTTAGGAACGAAATAGTTAGGCACTAGGGCCGGCCAATAGACGATATCGGGCGCCCTCTCCTGAATGCCGTTTTGCCGAATATCCTGAACGACGCCGATCACTTCCTGCCATGGCATGCTGGGATACTGACGGAGCCGTTTCCCGACCGCGGCTGCGGGAGTGCCCCAGAATTCGCGTGCCAGGTTCCCGGAAATCATCACCATCGGTCTCAGATCATATAGATCAGTCCAGGTGAATTCACGGCCAGCAATCATCCGGGCGCCAATCGTGTGCAGGAACCCGGGGGAAACATTCTCGAACCTCCGTAAGGGCGCCAGGCCGCCTGGGTAGTCCTTCCCTTCCGCGAACACGTTATCCCAGTTGGGAGGCGCCGCTTCCATCGGCGCCTCGCTCGCAAATCCAACGGATGCCACGCCGGGGATCGCCCTGAGCTTGTCCACCAAGTTATTTTGGGTCCTCATGACAAGCTGAGGCTCCGGAATGAGCGAGGACGGAATCACGATGCGCACGGTTTGAAGATGCTCTGCACCGGTGAACCCCGGCTCGACCGTTCGCAACGCCTGCGCCGTGCGAATCATCAGCCCTGCACTCACTAGCAGCACCAGCGCGATAGCCACTTGCGCAACCACCAGAAGGTTGCGGGCACGATGCCGCTCGCGGCTGGCGCTTGCGGTTCGGCCCGCGCTCCGCAGCGCGATGGAAATCCGTGTGCCCGCATATTTCAAGGCCGGGATGAGTCCAAGAAGCAGCCCCGACAACACCGAAAGCATCAGCGTGAAGCCGAAGGTGCGGGCATCCATCGAGATTTCGTGCAAGCGTGGCAGATTGGCCGGGCCAATCGCCACCAGCAGCCGCAGGCCGGCATACGCGACCACCACACCGAGCGCACCACCCATCAGGCCGAGCATCACGCTTTCGACTAGCAAGCTGCGGACAATGCGTGCCACTCCTGCGCCGAGCGCCGCACGAAGAGCCAGTTCCTGCTGCCGCGCCTCGGCGCGTACCAGCAGCAGATTGGTAACGTTGGCACAGGCGATGAGCAGCACCAGCGCGATGGTCCCCATCACCACCCACAAGACATCGCCCACGTTGCCGACTACCTGCTGCTTCAGCGGGCGAATCGTGGGCCGGATTCTCCAGTTCTCGTACCATCGGCCGTTGCTATTGGGTCCATTCGACCAAGTGTCCATCCAAACCGGTAAGAGCCGTGCCAGGTCTGCATTCGCTTGCGCGATGATGACACCGGGTTTGAGCCTTCCGATGCCATTGAATCCGAAGCCCGCTAGGATTACCCGATTTCGATCAAATGCCAGCGGCAGAATCAAATCGGGCTCTGCTTTGACTACCCGGAAACCTTGGGGCATGACACCGACGATTTGGCGCGGCTGGGAATCCACAGTGAGATTCCGTCCGATTACCGATCGGTCTCCCCCAAAACGACGCTGCCAGTATCCATAGCTGAGCATGACAGTGGAGGAACGCCCCGAAAAACTGAAAGGTAGTGGGGCTTGCGGAATCTGGTCGGCCGCCAGAAGCCAGCGGCCCGCGGCTGGTGGAACCCCGAGCGCCTGCAGCACTCCGTCACTTACTAAAACGGTGCGAACCTGCTCCGGCTCCGCCAGGCCCGTGATATTCGCGGTCGCCGTCATCCACACACCGAGTGCCTGAAATGTCCGGTTGTGCCCGGCGTACGTGAAATACATCGATGGCGAGAGGGCCAGTCCGTCGGCGGCATTCGCCAAGCCCACTGCGCCAGGAGCATCCTGATGGAGCGCGACCAGTTGCTCAGGCTTGGGATAGCGCAGCGGCCGCACGAGCACGCTGTTCACCACGCTGAATACCGCGACATTGGCGCCGAGCCCAATGGCCAGCGTCAGCAGTGCGGCGGCAGTGAACATCGGACTACGCGCTAACATGCGCAGACCGTAACGCATGTCCCCGAGCAGCGTGTCAAGGAACGTGATCGTATTCATACGATAGATTTCCTCCCGAATCAGGGTGCTGTTGCCCAACTTCCGCAGCGCCGCCGCGCGCGCTTCGTCATACGGCAGGCCTCGGGCGACGTTTTCGTCAGTCTCAATCCGAAGATAGGACTCCATCTCTTCGGATCGTTCCCGATCCCATTGCGAGCGCCGCAAGAAGCGCCTGATGCTCATCTGTCACTCCGTAGCCGGCTTCAGAATACGGCCGATGGCGCGTACCACCTGCTCCCACCGCGTTGTCTGAACCGATAACTGTTTTCGCCCGGCGGCTGTGAGGCGGTAGTACTTCGCTTTACGGTTATTTTCCGAGGTGCCCCAGAACGATGCAATCCAGCCGCGATCCTCCAATCGATGCAAGGCGGGATAGAGAGAACCGTGTTCGATCTGCAGGACCTCCTCCGACCCTCGCTCGATGGCATGCGCGATAGTGTGTCCGTGGGCCGGGCCCAGAACCAGCGTGCGGAGGACCAGCATGTCCAAAGTTCCCTGGAGCATTTCACTTTGCAACGGCGACCCGCTTCTTGGCATACGCTACCAGTGTACTCCACTCGATCATCGACCGGAAGATTCGTCCGGTTTATGCGGTGCAGCGGCGATTTCGGCTAGAAATTTCAAAAGACAATCGACTGGAGAGAAGGGAATCCGAATCTAGCGCGGCGATTTCCAGATGCGATGGCGGCCATTTTCGCTGGTCACGATGAAAACGGACGCGCCCGGGTGCTTTTCGACGAAGGACAGGCCTCGCTCGGGGCCGAGTACGGAAACGGCTGTTGCCATGCCGTCGGCCTGGATGCCGTGCGGCGCAATTACCGAGGCGGTGATGTCTCTGGTGAGTCCCATGCCGGTTTTCGGATCGATGATGTGCGAGTAGCGGACGCCGCCGGAATCGAGGTGCTGTTCGGCGGGTCCGGAGGTGGAAACGGCCGCGTTGGCGAGCAGGAGAACCTGATCGAACGAACCGATGCCGATTTTCCATCCCGGCTCGCCGGGCGGCGGATTGCTGAACACCAGATCGCCGCTCGCTGCCACCAACGCGCTGTGAATGCCCCGCTTGTCCAGAAGCGCGAGGGCTTCATCGGCGGCGTACCCTTTAGCGATGCCACCGACATCGAGCTGCATTCCCGGGCGGTCCAGCTCCACGGTTTGACGCGCTGCGTCCAGATGCAGGTGGTGATAGCCGCTGCGGTGGAGCGCTTCTTCAACCGCGGCCTTTGCGGGTGGATGCGCTGTTTTTCGCGCCGCGCGCCACAGGTGCGTGAGCGGGCCGATGGTGACATCGAACGCGCCATCACTCTCGGCGGATAATTGTTCGGAAGCGCTGAGGACTTTGAACAAATCCTCACTAACACGAACGGGGTGATGGACGGCGCGCGTGCTTAACTGGTTCAGTTCACTCGTGGGCGTGTAATCGGAAAGGATTCCATCCAATTGCGCGATGCGGGCGAATGCGGCTTGAAAAGCTTGCTGAGCTTGCGCCTGATCGGCGACATAGAGCTGGATGCGGAACAGAGTGCCCATGTGCGGCTCAACCGCTTCGAAGAGTTGAAGCGCGAGAAGTGCCGCAATCAGCACGCTACTGCTCGTCGTGCTCTACGCCGTTGTTCCAGGCGTGATACATGTCGTCGGCGGGCGGAACCTTAGCGGGGCGAACCAGGCGAAAACCCAGCCATTGCGCGTCGGTCTCATACCAAATGCTCTTGGGTAGCTGCGGATCCTGCTGCTTCCAGGAGGCGTCTGAGCCGACACGCGCTTCGCAGGTGAGCATGGGGGCCGGATCGTTCCAGGAGCCGCCGCGGACTGCGATGGGATAGGGCTTGGTAGGCTTCACCCACGGGTTGACTTGCGGCGTCGAAGGATAGGGCGCGTATTGATCGAGGGTCCATTCCATGACATTGCCGAGCATGTCAAACAATCCCCAGGCATTGGGTTTTTTAGTGGCTACTTTGTGATAGGTGCCGTTGCTATCGGCGGCGTCCCAGGCGGAATCGGAGAGCGGCGTTGGGGGCGCAGTTCCGGCGCGACAGGCGTACTCCCATTCCGCTTCGGTCGGCAAACGATAGAACTCGCTAGTTTTGGCGCTGAGCCATTCGGCGTATTTATTGGCCGCATGCTGGGTCATGCTGATGGCGGGAAAGCCGTTGATGCCCATGCCGAAACTCATCTCGACGTAAGGCCGGGTGGGTCTGCTAATGGCATCGACCACATTGTCTTTATGCGTAGTTTCGCCAGCCTGGTTGGCGAACATGAACAAGCGATATTCATCCCAGGTGATTTCGTGAGTCTGCATCCAGAATGCGCCGACGGTGACCTGGTGAAT
>DASYAX010000196.1:0-9789 GCA_036501045.1 Bryobacteraceae bacterium | reverse complement strand
AATCCGCTGGCTCGGCAAAGATCGCATTTGCCAGTTTCACCTGAAGGACAATCCGCATTACCTCGGCGAAGGCAGTATCCAATTTATGCCGGTGATGCACGCCATTCGGGACATTGGCTTTTCCGGCTACGCGAATCTCGAGACCGACGCCCACCCGGGTATGCTCGAATCCGACATGAGGCGCAATTTGATGTACATTCGTCAGATCATGGAAAAGGCGTAACGCGTTTGATGAAACTACTCGCCCTTGCGCTTCTGGCCCTCACGGCCTGGGCACAGTCGTACGACATCGTGATCCGGAACGGGCATATCATCGACGGCACCGGTTCGCCGTGGTATTCAGGCGATGTCGCTATTACGAAGGGGCACATCGCGCAGATTGGGCATTTCGCGGATCACTCTGCCCGGCGCGTGATCGACGCTCATGGCATGGTGGTTGCTCCCGGCTTCATCGATATGCTGGGGCAATCGGAGTTGTCGATCCTGGTAAATCCCTATCTTCCGTCTAAGATCTTTCAGGGCATCACCACCGAAATTACGGGCGAGGGCGGCTCTATTGCGCCGCAGACTCCGCAACTTCTCAAGGCCGACATAGGAGGCTACGAACACTACCACGTTAAGCCCGACTGGATGGATTTTCAGGGGTACTTTGCGCGCCTCGAAAAACAGGGTCTCGGGATCAATCTGGCGAGTTACGTAGGCGCGACGCAGGTACGGCGGGTAGTGCTGGGCGACGGCGATCGAACTCCCACGGCGGCTGAACTCGAGCGGATGAAGGCGTTGGTGCGCACTGCCATGCAGCAGGGTGCGGTAGGGCTTTCGACCGCACTGCAATATGCGCCCGCGCCTTACGCCAAGACCGACGAGTTGATTGCGCTCGCGAGCGAGGCAGCGAAATTCGGCGGAATTTATGCCACTCACATGCGCAGCGAGGGAGACGCTATCGATGCCGCTCTCGATGAGACGTTCCGCATTGGCCGCGAGGCGAAAATTCCAGTCGAGATCTGGCACCTCAAAGCGGCCGGTAAACGTAATTGGGGACGCATGCCGGCGATCGTAGCTCGCATCGATCAGGCGCGCGCCTCCGGTATAGACGTTGCCGCAGACACCTATGCGTATACCGCCTGGTTCAACAGCTTCTCGGCTTTTATTCCGCCTTGGGCGCATGACGGCGGCGACGCCAAGTTTGTCGAACGGTTGAAAGATCCCGCCCTACGCACGCGCATCCGCAAAGAGATGGAGACCGACACGTCCGGCTGGGACAACGAGTGGCAGGAGATTCCGGGACCTGAAGCGATTCTCGTCAGCGTCGTGCAGAATCCCAAGCTGCTGCCTCTGCAAGGAAAGACGATCGCTGAGATTGCGAAAATGCGGGGCAAAGATCCGATCGATACGATCTTCGATTTGCTGATCGACGATCCCGGCATGTCGGTGGCGGTTTCCGGTATGTCCGAAGCCGATGTTGCGCTGGCGCTAAAGCAGCCATGGGTTGCGGTTGACAACGATTCGCAGGGAACGGCGCCTACCGGGCTGCTGGGACGCGAGCATCCTCATCCGCGCGCTTACGGCACATTTCCGCGCATCTTGCGCAAATACGTCCGCGAAGAAAAGTTGCTGAGCTTGCCCGACGCGATTCGCAAATTCAGCGCCCTGCCCGCCCAGCGCATGTGTCTGACCGATCGCGGGGTGCTTAAGAAAGGCATGTGGGCCGATGTTGTAGTGTTCGATCCCGCGACGATACACGATGCGGCCACTTTTCAAAATCCGAATCAGTTGTCAGAAGGCATGATGTACGTGATGGTGAACGGCGTGCCTGTGATCGATCAAGGCAAGATGACGGACGCGCTGCCGGGACGGGTTCTGCGCGGGCAGGGCGCACAATAACTTTCAGGGAGGCTCTTTGAAGTTAGGGCTTGGACTGTACCGGCATATGTTGACGCCGGAAAATTTTGCTTTCGCGCGCCAGGCGGGTTGCACTCATGTCGTGGTCCATCTGGTGGATTATTTCAACCAGGGCGCCTCGAATTCACGCGACAATCAACCGACCGGCGGGAAAAACGAAGCGTGGGGCGTTGCCGGCAATCCGGAGAAGCTCTGGACGGTTGAGGAGCTGAAGGAAATCCGCCGGCAAGTGGAAGATGCCGGTCTTGTGTGGGAGGCCATCGAGAATATCGATCCGGCTCATTGGCATGACATTTTGCTGGATGGGCCGAAGCGCGCGCAGCACATTGAAAACGTGAAAACGTTGATCCGGAATATGGGCGAGGCGCGGATTCCGGTGCTCGGCTACAACTTTAGTCTTGCCGGCGTAAGCGGACGCGTCAGCGGACCGTGGGGACGCGGCGGCGCGGTCACGGTGGGCATGGATGGCGCGGTGGACGAGCCGATTCCGAACGGGACGATCTGGAACATGATTTACGATCCGGCGGCTCCATCGGGCACGCTCGCGCCCATCACTCAGGATGAATTATGGAGCAGGCTGGTGCGCTTCCTGGAAGAGGTGACGCCGGTAGCCGAAGAAGCGGGCGTACGCTTGGCCGCGCATCCGGACGATCCTCCGATGGAGACCGTGCGGCAGCAGCCGAGGCTCGTTTACCAGCCGTTCATGTACCAATGGCTGATCGATCTGGTGCCGAGTGAAAGCAACGCGCTGGAAGTGTGCGTAGGCACGCTGGCGGAAATGACGGAAGGCAATATCTACGATGCGATCGACCGCTACAGTAAGCAGCGGAAAATCGCCTACATCCATTTGCGGAACGTCAAAGGGAAAGTACCGAATTATCGCGAGACGTTTATCGACGAGGGCGATGTGGACATGATCCGCATCCTGTCCATTCTCCACCGGAACGGTTTCACGGGAGTCGTGATCCCGGACCACACGCCACAGATGAGTTGCGCGGCTCCCTGGCATGCGGGGATGGCACACACGCTTGGTTTTGTGGCTGCTGTCCTCGCGATGCTGCGCTCGTCGCCGAAGAGAGCTACTTGACGTCCGCCAAATAACAGCCGATGGCCCGTGTCTTGGACTCGGCTACCGGCTTGCCATCGAGGGTGGCGGTAATGGCGTTCTCGAGATCGTGCGTTCGCGCCTCCGCCCGGGCTCTACCGAAGTCTACATAGCGGTCATCGATCCGGCCCGAGTAAACCAACTGGCCCGCCTGGTTGAAAACGGCAGCCTCCGGCGACACCGTCGCCTGTCCTAGACTGACTAGCTGGTGATGGGGGTCACGCAGCGGAGTGCCCGGCAGCTTGTACTGCGAGAGCTGAGTCTCAATACCGCTTACTGTCTCCGCCGGATCGGGATAAACCAGCCAAAACTGCACGTGGCGGGCAGCAAATTCCGAGGCGATCCGCGTTAACTCCGGGGCATAACGGTCCGTCAACGGACAATCCGTCCGCACATAGATAAAGACGCGCGCGCGCGCCGTGCTGGCAAATGGATCTTCCGCTTTTCCGTGAAGGTCCACGGTTCCATTCACCCCGGCTGAAGCGATGCCCGCGGCGGCAAGGAGTCCTAGCGCCGCCGCCATCTGGAATTTGGAGAATGTAAACTTGTCCACTATGAACCAGAATAAACCTTTTCGGCGAAACTTTCTTGGGCGCGCCGCAGCCTTCTGTCTGGGCGGTACGGCCGCGGCGCAGAGCGTGAAAGAAGCCCGGCCGCCAGCCGAAGCCGGCTACCGGCTGCCCGAGTACGCGCTCGCGCAACCGTACCGGTCTTTTAAGCAGTCCAGTTACGATCGAACCGGCGGTAATGCCGACGCCTGGCCCATCGGCCCCGGGGAAACGCATGAGGTATTTAATTCACCGGGTCCCGGGGTGATCACTCATATCTGGTTTACTATTGCGGCCCCTTCTACCTATCACCTGAAAGAAATTATCCTTCGTATGTATTGGGATGAGAATGCCAAGCCCAGCGTGGAAGCGCCCGTCGGCGACTTCTTTGGCTTGAATCTCGGGCAATACGTGGTGTATCAATCAGCGTTTTTGAACTGCTCGTCCATCAAAGCGTTGAACTGTTATTTCGCGATGCCTTTCCAGAAATTCGCGCGCATTACGGCGACGAATGAGGGCAGCCGTCGGGTGAATAGTTTTTATTCCAACATCGATTACCAGCTTGTTGCGCTGCCCGCGAATAGCTTGTACTTTCATGCACAGTACCGGCAGGCCACGCCCAACCGGGCCGTGAAGTACGCATCGAAAGCGAGCCAGTTGAATCCTAACGGCCAAGACAACTATGTGTACGGTGAGGCGAAAGGCTCGGGACACCTTATGGGAGTAACGCTTGGCGTCATCCAGAATGCCGAAAACTGGATGGGCGAGGGAGACGAGATGATCTTTGTCGATGACAACGCCAAGCCGATCATCAATGGAACAGGCACGGAAGATTACTTCTGCGGCGCCTGGGATTTCGGAGGCCGCGACGGCGCGATACCGTTCGCTCATTTATATAATGGCGCGCCTTTGATTGCCTCCCCCGAACGAGAAGGCGGCCGCTATTGTCTGTATCGCTGGCATGCCGATAATCCGGTCACTTTTCGAAAGTCTCTGAAGCACACCATGGAACATGGCCACGCCAACGATCGCGGCGATTGTTTCTACTCGGCTTGCTATTGGTATCAATCCGAACCGTTCACGGATTTTCCGGCTCTGCCTGCGGTTGCCGATCGCATACCAGAGCTGAAGCTGCCGCCGGCCAGTTCGTGAGGCTGGGCGTCATTTGGAGCAATTATTGCTGCCAACCGCCACCGAGGGCGTTGTAGATCTGGACGAGCGCGAGCCGCTCATTTAAGCGCGCCCGTGCGAGATTCAGCTCCGCGGTGAAGAAGGTTGTTTGGCTGGTCAGTACTTCGAGATAGCTTGTCGCGCCGCCCCGATACCGAATATCGGAGAGATGCGCCGCATCTTGAGCGGCGGTAGTCAGCGCCGCCTGGTGTTCGCGATATTGCCGAAGTTTTTGATAGGCGCTTAGTGAATCGGCCACTTCCCGAAAGGCCGTCTGTACTGTTTGCTCGTACGTGAAGAGGGCTTGTTGCTGCTCTGCCCGCGCCAGGCGGACGTTGGCGCGAAGGCTGCCGGCGTCGAAGATGGGCTGCGTCGCCGTGGCGCTCCAGTTCCAGGTTCGGGTAGCCCAGTTGAACAAATTACCCAGACCGATACTTTCCAAGCCGCCATTTCCTGTCAGCGAGATTTGCGGAAAAAGCTGGGCACGAGCGACGCCGATTTCCGCATTGGCGGCGATCAACGACTCTTCCGATTCGCGGATGTCAGGACGGCGCTCGAGAAGTTGTGAGGGCAAGCCGGCGGGAATCGCAGTGGGAAGAGGTTGTTCGGTGAGTGGGCGGCCGCGCGGAATACCAGTGGGATTTTCGCCCATCAGCGTGCTGATTTGATTTTCTTCCTGGGCGATCTCCTGTTCAATTTGCGGAATGGCTTCTGCCGCCTCTTCGACAAGCTGCTGCGCCTGACGCACATCGACCAACGATGTTGCGCCGCCCTGCTCGAGCATCTCGGTGAGTTTCAGAGACTGCTGCCGGGAGGCGAGCGTACCTTTGACAATGTCTAACTCGAGATCGTACTCACGAAGTTGAAAATAGGCAGTCGCCAAATTTTCGACCAAGGTGCTGAAAACCGCGCGGCGGCCCCATTCGGTTTCGCGAAGCCGGGCACGAGCCGCTTCCGTGGCGCGGCGATATTGGCCCCAAAAATCGAGATTCCAGGAACCCGCCAATGCAAGTTGGTCGGCCGCGTAGGAGTAAGCGTTGAAGACTCCCGGGATGGATGGAGAACGGACTCCCGAAAAACCGCCAGAAGCATTAGCGGTTGGGAATTGATTTGCGCGAGCCATAACGACTTGCGCCTGAGCCTGAAGGATACGGGTGGAGGCGATGCGTACATCGTAATTCTCGCGGAGCGCGGTGCGAACGAGACTCTGCAGAACAGGATCCTGAAACACCGCCCACCACTTTTGATCTGCCAGAGAGGCGGAGGCGGTTTGCTCCGGCGTCGCGCTGCGATAGGTTGCGGGAACGTTCACCTTGGGCCGCTGATAGTTCGGGCCAACCGTGCAGCCGGCAAGCAAGAGCAGCAGCAGAAAAACTATTAGAGTGGCAGGCAGTTGGCGGATCATGCCGGTTCCCCATGGCCGTCTGCGGGTTGAGGCGTCGATGCCGACTTTTTTCCGCCTATGCGATGCGAGAGCTTCTCGACAATTGCGAACATCGCGGGAATGAGGAAAATGGCCAGCAGCGACGCGCAAAGCATTCCGCCAATCACGGCCGTTCCAAGAATTCGTCTGGAAACTGCGCCGGAACCAACCGCAGTCCAAAGCGGGACGCACCCCAGAATGAACGCGAAGGCAGTCATGAGGATGGGACGGAGACGGATACGGGCTCCGATGAGCGCCGCCTCATCGATGCTCTTGCCGTGCTCCTCGTACTCGCGCTTGGCGAATTCGACGATGAGGATGGCGTTTTTCGCGGCCAAGCCGATCAACATGATCAATCCGATCTGGGCGTAGACATCGTTATCGAAATGCCGCGACCACAGAAAGAGATAGGCTCCGAAGACGGCCACGGGCGTACTCAACAAGACGCTAAAAGGAAGCGACCAACTTTCGTATTGCGCGGCGAGAATGAGAAACACAAACAAAAGCGAAAGCGCAAAGATAAAGCTGGCTGGAACACCCTCGGCGGCTTTCTGTTCCTGAAATGACATGCCGGTGTAGTCATAACCCATGGTGGACGGCATCGTCTGCGCGAACACCTCCTGCAGCGCTTGCATGGCCTGACCGCTGCTGTAGCCGGGCGCCGCGGCGACATTAATTTGCGCCGCCTCGTATTCGTTGTAACGGATGGTGAACTCGGGACCATTGATCGGCTTGATCGTGCTGACGGATGTCAGCGGCACCATGCTTCCGCCCCGGTTGGCCACATAAAAGCGGCGCAGGTTATCGGTAGCATTGCGGAAGCTGCCTTCGGCCTCGACGTAGACCTGCCATTGACGCCCGAAGCGGTTGAAATAGTTTACGAGATAGCCACCCATGAAGGCTTGCAGCGTTTCATAGACATCTCCGACAGCGATTCCCTGGCGCTCGACCTTTGCACGGTCTACATCGACGTACTGTTGGGGAACGGCGGGGAGATAGGTGGTATTCAGCCCGGCCAGTTCCTTGCGTTTGCGAGCAGCCGCAACGAATTTGTCCACGTTTTGGGTGAGGGCCGTCAAATCGCCGCCGGAGCGATCTTCGAGAACCATCTGGACGCCGCCGGCCGTACCGACGCCCGGAATCGACGGCGGCGTGAACGAGAATGCGATACCGTCCTGCACATTTGCGAGCCGGCCTGCGATGTGGTTGCGTATCGACGTATAGCTCTCGGTGTCGCTATTGCGCTCGTCCCAAGGCTTCTCCGTTACGAAGAAAAAGGCACTGTAAGTGTCCTGCACTCTGCTCAGGAGGCTAAAGCCGATTACCGAGGTACAACCTTGCACGCCGGGCGTATGGAGAATGATGTCTTCCACTTGTCTGGCCGCGGCGGAAGTGCGCTGTAGAGAAGCTGCATTCGGCAATTGCAGGGCGACAAAGACATAGCCCTGATCTTCTTCCGGAAGAAAAGATGTGGGCAGTTTTGTTCCGATAAAGACGGCTATGACGGCAGCGGCCGCGAGGAGTAACAGGCTGAATGCCACTTTCCTGATGAGCGCGCCCGACACGCGCACATAGCCTTCGGTGACATGCCCAAACATTCGATTAAACCAATCAAAAAAGCGTCGGAGCAGTCCACGCGATTTCTTTTTCGGCCGCAGCAGGAGCGCCGCGAGCGCCGGGCTGAGCGAGAGAGCATTGAAAGCCGAGAAGATGACCGAGATGGCTATGGTAACGGCGAACTGCTGGTATAAACGGCCGGTGATTCCGGGAATAAAAATAGTAGGAACGAAGACGGCCGTAAGAATGAGAGCGGTGGCGATGACGGGACCGGAAACCTCTTTCATGGCTTGCAGCGCTGCATCGCGCGGATGCATGCCCTCGTCGATGTGGCGCTCGACCGCCTCAACCACTACAATCGCGTCGTCAACGACCAAGCCAATCGCCAGCACGAGGCCAAACAGGGAAAGCGTATTGATGGAGAAGCCAAGAATCGGGAAGACGACGAAAGTTCCAATGAGCGAGACCGGAACCGCGGCCAGGGGGATGATGGTCGCACGCCATCCCTGCAAAAAGATGTACACGACGAGCACGACGAGCGCCAGGGCTTCGAGCAGAGTGTAGAGAATCTCCCGCATGCCGGCGGTCACGGCCAGAGTCGTATCGAGACTGACCTGATAAGCAAGATCCTGGGGAAATCTGGTGGCCAGTTTGGCCATTGCGGCTCTGAGGTTTTCGGCAGCCTGGACGGCATTCGAGCCAGGCAACTGATAAACGGCGAGAATCGCGGATGGCTTGCCGTTGTAGCGGCCGGTCAGGTTATAGGTCTGCGCGCCGAGCTCGAGCCGCGCGACATCCTTCAGCCGGAGATTCGACCCGTCCGGATTGGCGCGCAGAATAATGTTGCCGAACTCCTCGGGAGTGGTCAAGCGGCCTTGTGCTTGCACGCTATAGGTGAATTGCTGGCCGTTGGGAGCGGGTTCGGCGCCGATTTGCCCGGCGGGATTGACGGTGTTCTGCGCTTGCAGCGCGGAAACGATTTGCGGGACGGTGACTTGCAACTTGGCGAGCTTGTCGGGATCCACCCAACAGCGCATGGCATATTGGCCGGCGCCAAAAACCTGAACGCGCGCAATACCTGGCGTACGTGTCAATTGATCGACAAGATTGATATAGCCGTAGTTCGCAAGAAAGATGCTGTTGTATGAGCCATGCGGTGAATATAAAGCCACCAGCATCAACGGCGACGAAAGCGACTTGATCACCGTCAGCCCAGCGGTGGTCACTTGGGCGGGTAATTGGGGCTGCGCCTGGGAAGTGCGCAACTGGGTGAGAACTTGATCTGTATTAGGATCCGTACTGACATCGAAATCGACGGTGATCTGCGTCTGCCCGTTGCTTCCGTTGATCGAATACATGTAGTTCATGTTGTCGACGCCGCTGATCTGCTCTTCGAGCGGCGTTGCCACGGACTGTTCGAGGGTTTGCGCGTTGGCTCCCGGGAAAATGGCCTGGACCAGAATTTCGGGCGGCACGATGGAAGGGAACTGCGCGATGGGAAGGCGCAGCATGGAAATCAAGCCCACGAGGACCATCAGAATGGCAATGACGATGGCGACGATCGGGCGGTTGATAAAAAATTTCGACATGCTACTTGGCGTCTCCTTCCGATGCATAGGGGGAGACCGCGTTGAGCTTGTCAGGTTGAGGGGTAACCTGTTCTCCGTCTCTTACTTTCGAGCTTCCTTGAGAGACCACGCGATCCCCTGGCTTGAGACCGCTGAGCACCACCCACTTCTCGCCTGTCTTGTTTCCAAGCTGCACCGTACGAACGCTGATTTTGTTATCCGGCCCGATTAGCGCGATCTGATAGCGGCCTTGCAATTCCGAGACAGCGCGCTGGGGCACGACGAGCGCGTTTTGCTGACGCGAGGTAAGAGCGGTAATGCGTCCGAATTGCCCAGGACGAAGAATATTACCCGGGTTGGCGAATGCTCCGACAATGCGGATTGTGCCGGTCTGCGCGTCGACGCTGCGGTCCGCAAACAAAATGTGACCGGTTTTTGGATAGGTGTTGCCGTTCGCGAGAGTCAGCCGCAGCGGAACGGGGTCTTTCAGCCGGAGAAGATCGGCGCCGGCGCCTT
>DASYAX010000195.1:0-2414 GCA_036501045.1 Bryobacteraceae bacterium | reverse complement strand
AGCGTTTGGAGAATTCCGCGGCATCATGCTGCGCAGTGTGGACATCATGGCATGTAAGACAGGTCATGTTTGAAGAGCGATAACAACGGCTCTGCTTGAGCAGTTCGACCTGATTGCCATGAACATCAAGCGGCGCAGTCGGATCGGCCGGCGGGATCCGGATGTACCTATCCAGCGGATCGCCGGGACGATACGAAAATGCCGGTTGCAAGGCCTGTCCGTGGCCAGCATGACACCACGCACAAAGATCCATCTGCCGCTCGCGTGTGAACCGTGCCGGGTTCAGGATTCCCGAACCGGCGGTTGCAGCGGCTTTCGATTTCTCGCGCTCGACGTGCTGCTCGCCCGGACCGTGGCACTTCTCGCACTGAATGCCGAGTGAAACATCAGCAGTGCTGTATCGGTTAACCGGGGGTTGCAGAGATTGAATGTAGGTTGCGTGACACTCCAGACAGCGCGGGATGATCGCGCGATCGAAGTCCGCAAAGCCATCGCGATAGCCGGGGCTGTTCACCCAGCCTATTTTTCTCCACCATGACACCGGAAGTTGAAAAAGCTGATCATCGCTCCAGTAGAGATAGGTCTGACCTTTCTCCCCGGATCCGACAACCACCCCGATGCGTTCCGAGCGCGCGTTCGTATGGGGCGGCGTTCCTGCTACCGCGGTCTGGAAGAAACCCTCCGCCTTTCCATCGGCATGCTCATTCATCTGGAAGTATAGATTCGGGTTTGCTGTCTTCAGCACGTTATCGCCGGCCGTGAACTTACCGAGAATGGTTTCATAGCCGGGCGCCATGGACGTCAGGTAGTGCGCGGTCTGGTGATAGGAGCCAAGCTTATCGGCATGACAAGATTCACAGGCCTGGTCACCAACGTAGCCGGCCCGCGCGGTGGGCCGCGCGTCCGCCGCTGACGACGACGGGCCGTTGGGCGCCTTGGCAGCAATATGGCCTTGCGCTTGCACGGGCGCGATGAGGCAACACAACGACGAAGCCAGGATGATCGTGAAGACTATCTTCATTGCTCCGCACCAGCTTCTCAGACTTATCGAAGAACGGCGAGTAGAATTCAATCCAAATTTCTCACATCGACCAACTTCGGCGAACGAGCGGCTATGGACGGAATCATTCGTCACCTCAAGGTCCAGGAACTCGTCGCCCAGCTTTTCGTCGACGCACTTGAAAGCCGCCCTTGCGCCGTGAGCTTGCCTCCGCTTTTATCGGGTACGCTCGTCAAGATTAGATTTTCGTTCGCCCGTGTCCGATGTGCTCCGAGCAAGCAGCCCTTCTCACAATCGGATCGGGTGTATGTAGAATGAATCCGCCCTACCTCCTGCGTGTCGATAAGGTCTACGTACCCTATGCAGGGCATTTCGCGCTCAATACCGGGTTGATCGAAATTGCATCTTAGTAACGCTGAATGAGAGGAATAGTGAGCCTGTCTCGCGTTGTCATTGTGGGTGGTGGATTTGGCGGTCTGTACGCAGCGCGTGAACTCAATGGCGCTCCGGTTCACGTGACCCTCATCGACAAACGAAACTATCACCTCTTTCGCCCCATGCTGTATCAGGTCGCAAGCGGGCTTCTTTCTCAGGATGAAATTGCCATGCCGCTGCGGTCCATCTTCAGCCGTCAGCGCAACGTAGATGTTTTCATGGACGAAGTCGTCGGTATCGACGCGGCAAGCAGCATGGTCCACTTGCACGATCGCGACATACCCTATGACTACCTCATCCTTTCAACCGGCATCCATTACAACTACTTCGGTCACGACGAATGGCGTGAGTTCGCCATCCCGCTCGAATCGCTTGAGCGCGCCGAAGTCATTCGCGCGAAGGTGCTCGCGGCATTTGAGAAAGCCGAGGAAATGGCCGCTGCCGGCAAAGCATCTCCTGCGGAGGTCCAGCGCCTCCTCACTTTCGTTTTGGTGGGCGCCGGAACCGTCGGCGTCGAAATGGCCGGCACATTGGCGGAGATGTTTCATATGGCGCTGAAGCGGGACTTCCGCTATATCGATCCACGTTCGGCACGCATCCTTCT
The DNA here is from genome assembly GCA_036501045.1 of Bryobacteraceae bacterium. Taxonomy (GTDB): domain Bacteria; phylum Acidobacteriota; class Terriglobia; order Bryobacterales; family Bryobacteraceae; genus Bog-105. The sequence continues at coordinate 375 of DASYAX010000195.1, read as the reverse complement.
CTACGAGGCCGGTCCGCGCATTCTTCCCACGTACCACCCACATCTTTCTCTTCGAGCACAGCGGCATCTTGAATCCCTTGGCGTCGAGGTTCATACAAACTCCCGAGTCACAATCGTTGATCGCGAGGGCGTCAGTTCCGATGGAAGACGCGTTCTCGCCTCGACTGTGATTTGGGGGGCTGGCGTAGTCGCGTCTTCTGCGGCCAAGTGGCTGAACGCACCCACGGATGCATTCGGGAAGATCATGGTGGAGCCGGACTTCTCTGTGCCGAATCATCCGAAGATCTTTGCCATTGGCGACACGGCCCATGTAGTGGCGCCTTCGCGCAATCTCATCGGAATCAGATCGCGAACGCCGATGGAGTTGCCTGGCGT
>DASYAX010000194.1:0-24931 GCA_036501045.1 Bryobacteraceae bacterium | reverse complement strand
AGCTGGAGCGTGAGATCCGGACGTTTTCGAGCAGGCTCGAAGAGCTGGAAAACGTGATGCTGCTTTCGGGTGAAAACGATGCGCGCAACGCGATCGTCACGATTCACCCGGGCGCGGGCGGGACGGAAAGCCAGGATTGGGCGGAGATGCTGCTGCGCATGTACCTGCGCTGGGCCGAACGCCATAAATACGAAGCCATTCTCACGGACCGGCTGGAGGGTGAAGGGGCGGGCATCAAATCGGCCACGGTTGAGATTAACGGCGAGAACGCTTATGGGCAATTGCAATCGGAAGTAGGGGTGCACCGGCTGGTGCGCATATCGCCGTTCGATGCCAATGCGCGGCGGCATACTTCGTTTGCATCAGTGTTCGTGTATCCGCAGATTGACGACGATATCAAGATCGACATCAAGCCGGAAGATTTGAAGATCGACGTGTTTCGCGCGAGCGGGGCGGGCGGGCAGCATGTGAACCGGACGGAATCGGCGGTACGATTCACGCATCTACCGACGGGGCTGGTGGTGCAATGCCAGAATGAGCGCTCGCAGCATAAGAATCGCGCCAGCGCGATGAAGCAAATGCGCGCCAAGCTCTTCGAGTATGAGATGGAAAAGCGGCGGGTGGAAGATCAGAAGGTAGAAGACTCGAAGCTGCAGATCAATTTCGGCAGTCAGATTCGCAGTTATGTTCTAGCGCCCTACCGGCTGATTAAGGATCACCGGACCAACCTTGCGATCGGCGATGTGGATAAGGTGCTCGAAGGCGATTTCGATCCGCTCATCCACGCTTACCTGGTGTTTCGCAAGACGGGTAAAAAAGCCGGCGACAGCAACGAGGATCTGCCGGAGTAGTGGGCGTGCCATCGCAAGAGGAAGAACTGAAGCGCGCGGCCGCGATTATCCGGCGTGGCGGACTGGTGGCGTTTCCCACGGAAACGGTTTACGGTTTGGGCGCCAATGCGCTGGACCCCGCGGCGGTGGCGCGGATTTACGCAGCGAAAGAACGGCCTTTTGCCAGCCCGCTGATTGTGCACGTGGCGGATGAAGTCATGGCGCGCGCTGTTACGGCGGAATGGCCAAGCACGGCGCAGACGCTGGCGGCAAAGTTCTGGCCCGGGCCGCTGACGCTGATTCTCAAGAAGGCGGCGGCGGTTCCGGATCTGGTGACGGCGGGCCTCGATTCGGTGGGTGTGCGGATGCCGGCACATCCGCTGGCGCTCGCGCTGATTCGGTTGGCCGCGGTACCGATTGCCGCGCCGAGCGCGAATCGCTTTTCGGAGATTTCGCCTACTACGGCCGAGCATGTGCGCGCGAGTTTGGGCGAGCGGGTAGATATGATCCTCGATGGCGGCGCTACCGAGGTTGGCATCGAATCGACCGTCGCTTCGCTTCGCAGAGATCCGCCGGTTATTCTGCGTCCCGGCATGATTTCACAAAACGCTTTGGAGGAGGCCACCGGCTTAGCTTGGGATCGCGAGGTGGATGTTCCGCACATTGCGGAGTCACCCGGATTGCAGCCGCGGCATTATGCTCCGCGCACGCCTTTTTATTTGGTAGAGCGCGGCGTGCCGATGCCGAAGGGACGAGGGCGCATCATTGAAATGCCGAAGGATGCGAAGGAATATGCCACCCAGCTTTACAGCAAGTTGCACGAAGCGGACCAGCAGGGCTGGGAGTGGATCGCGATGCTTCGGCCGGCTGACACGGTGGAATGGGCGGGAATACTCGATCGCTTGCGCCGGGCGAGCGCTAAACGCTGACTAGCTCGAACGCTTTGCGGTGATCGCTGAGGAATTGTTCGAGGCCTTTATCGGTGAGCGGATGATGGAACAACTGTTCGAGCACCTTGTAAGGCAAGGTGACGATGTGGGCTCCCGCCTTGGCGGCTTCAATGACATGCAGCGGTCCGCGGCAGGACGCGGCGAGCACCTGCGTTTGATAACCGTAGTTCGAGTAGATGGTCATGATGTCTGAGATCAACTCGATGCCGGGCCAGCCGATATCGTCTACGCGACCGACAAAGGGACTGACGATATAGGCTCCCGCCTTGGCCGCGACCAGAGCTTGCGCGGCGCTGAAACAGAGCGTGACATTGGTGCGGATGCCTTCCTGTTTCAGGGCGCAGACCGCTTTGATGCCTTCGGGAATCAGCGGGACTTTGACGACGATATTTTTATGGATCTTGGCCAGGCCGCGGCCTTCGGCGATCATTTCTTTGGCGGAGGTGGAAACGACTTCGGCGCTGACGTCGCCATCGATGAGAGCGCAAATCTTGCGGACCTGCTCTTCGACGGGCACGCCTTCTTTGGCGATCAGACTCGGGTTGGTGGTAACCCCGTCAATGATGCCCCAGGCCAGTGCCGCTTTCAGCTCGCTAAGGTTGGCTGAATCCAGAAAAAACTTCATTAAAACTTTACCCGATAGTATCAGAAGATGCCGCAAACGCCCGAGGAAATCCGGATTGCTCCGGCCCAGGAAAGCCAGGTGCCGCTGATTCTGAGTTTCATCCGGAAATTGGCGGAGTATGAGAAGTTAGCGGACCAGGTGGTGGCCGATGAGGCGCTACTACGGGAATCGCTTTTTGGGCCGCGACCGGCGGCCGAGGCCGTGATTGCGTACCTGGGTGACGAGCCGGCGGGGTTCGCCGTTTTCTTTGCTAATTTCTCGACGTTTGCGGGGCGCGCGGGAATTTATCTCGAGGATTTGTTTGTCGAGCCGAAGTTCCGCTCGAAAGGCATCGGCAAGGCGCTGCTTGTTTATCTGGCGAAGTTGACGCGGGAGCGCGGCTGGGCGCGGCTGCAGTGGGCGGTGCTCGATTGGAATGAACCGGCGATTCAGTTCTATCGAAGTCTCGGTGCGCAGCCGTTGGATGACTGGACGGTTTATCGGGTGAGCGGCGCGGAGCTGGAGAAGCTGGCTAGCCCTCTGGACAGCGAAGATAGACGCCTTCGGGACCTATAATCGTGACAATGCCGGTGTCCGCAGCGGTGACGGATCGTCTTGCCGCGATTGCCAACCTGAAGATTTTTTTTGAGGAACCGCTTGCGCGCCATACGCGTTTTGGGATTGGCGGGCCGGCGGCGGTGTTTTGCGATGCGCCGGATGAAGATGGCTGTGCCGAAGCTCTACGGGTCAGCGAGCGGATGGGCCTGCCGCGCGTGATCATGGGCGCCGGCACGAATCTGATTGTTTCCGACGCCGGGTTCGATGGCGTGGTAATCCGTTACACGGGCGCGGGCATCGAGCGGAAGGGCGACACTTTGCGAGTACAGGCGGGCGCGGTTCTGCAGGATGTGGTGGATCGGAGCATCAGTTGGTGCCTGAAAGGTTTGGAAACGATGACCGGGATTCCCGGATATTTGGGCGGCGCGGTGTACGGCAATGCGGGAGCCTACGGCCATTCCATTCAGGAGCTCGTGATAACCGTCAGCGCCACGAACGGCGAGTGCATCAAGGCATTTCGCAATGAGGACTGCCGCTTTCGTTATCGCGACAGCATATTCAAAGATCAAAAAGAGTGGGTGATTTTATCGGCTGAGCTTCGTTTCACGGCAGGGGACGCTGCTGAGCTGGCGAACGCGGCTGCGGGCATACGGACGATCCGCGACGCCAAGTATCCGCCCACTATGAAGTGCGCCGGGAGCATCTTCAAGAACCTGATGTATGCCGATCTTCCGGCGAGCGTGCAGACTGAAATTCCGGTGAAGCTTGTGCGCGAAGGGAAAGTGCCATCGGCGTGGTTTTTGGAGCAAGCGGGCGTCAAGGGAATCCGGCGCGGCGACATTCAGGTGGCGACGTATCATGCCAACTTGATTTATAACGACGGCGCGGGCACGGCGGCGGACCTGGTGGAAGTCATTCAGGACCTCAAGCGGCGCGTGAAGGATCGCTTCGGCTTTGAGCTGGAGGAGGAGGTACAGTATGTCGGATTCGAATATGCCACGGCGTGACGTGTTATGAGAGCGGCCATTGCAACGCTGGTGGCGGCTTCGGCGCTGACGCCACAGATGTGGCCGCAAACTCCGCATGCGCTGCTGCTGGTGAATGGCAAGGTCTGGACGGAGAATCCCAAGCAGCCGGAAGCCGAGGCGGTGGCGCTGCTCGGAAATCGCATCGTCGCGGTGGGATCGACGGCCGAGATAGTCAAGCTGAAGCTGCCGGATTCGCAAACGATCGATCTGGGCGGCCGGCGCGTAGTGCCCGGGTTTAACGACGCGCATGTGCATTTCTATTCGGGCGGCGCGAACTTAACGGGACCGCAACTGCGCTACTCAAAGAGCAAGGAGGAGCTTCGCGACACGCTGGGTGTCTATGCGAAACAGTTGCCGGCGGGCCGCTGGATTACTGGGGGAAATTGGGATCACGAGAACTGGTCGCCGGCGACGCTTCCTACGCGCCAGCTCATCGATTCCGCCACGGCAAGCTGGCCGGTGTTCGTCAACCGGCTGGACGGGCACATGGGGCTGGCGAATTCACTGGCTTTGAAGCTCGCGGGAATCGACGCCAAGACGAAAGATGTTCCAGGCGGCGTGATTGTACGCGACGCCCAGGGCAATCCCACCGGGATTCTGAAAGACGCGGCGCAAAGCCTGGTGGAACGAGTGATTCCGCCGCCTTCCGAGGAACAGATCATCACGGCGGTTCGGGCAGCGGAACGATACGCGAGCGAGCACGGTGTGACGAGTGTGCAGGATATGTCGGCGGCCCCGGACGTGCTGCGCGCGTATGAAGTCATGCTGCACAATGGCGAAGAACGGGTGCGCATCTCGGGCCATCAGCCGCTGGTAGCGTGGCAGCGGCTGGCGAATGTGGGCATACTGGCCGATTTCGGCAGCGCCTATCTGCACGTTGGCGGCGTGAAGGGGTTTGCCGACGGCTCGCTGGGCTCGACGACGGCTCTCCTTTTCAAGCCGTACCTCGATTCGCCGGGCACAAGCGGCATCGCGAGCGCAGAGCTGGCGGATCCGGAGAGCATGTGGAAGAACATCGAGCACGCGGATGCGGCGGGCTTGCAGATTGCCATTCACGCAATCGGCGACAAGGCGAATTACATAATTCTCGGGATGTATGAGCGCGTCGAAAAGGAGCACGGCCCGCGCGACCGCCGTTTGCGGATCGAGCACGCGCAGCATCTACAGGCCTCCGACATTCCGCGTTTTGCGCGCGATCACGTGATCGCGTCGATGCAGCCTTACCATTGCATCGATGACGGACGCTGGGCGGAGAAGCGGATCGGGCCGGAGCGGGCCAAAACGAGCTATGCCTTTCGGTCGCTGCTCGATTCGGGCGCGGTCCTCGCCTTCGGATCGGATTGGCCCGTGGCGCCCATGGTTCCCCTAATGGGCATTTATGCCGCCGTTACGCGCCGCACGTTAGACGGAAAGCATCCCGGCGGCTGGGTTCCGGAGCAGAAGATTACGGTTGCCGAGGCGGTCCACGCTTACACGATGGGCTCGGCCTACGCCAGTTTCGACGAAAAGATTAAGGGATCGATCGAGCCGGGCAAGTTGGCCGACCTGGCGGTGCTTTCCGATGACATTTTTTCGATCGATCCGGTGAAGATCGCGGATACGAAAGTTTTCATGACGATCTTCGATGGGCGGATTGTATTTGGTCCGGTTCCGTCAACAGCGAGAAGGGACACAAGCGGACTCCTGCTGCGGCAATGAGCTCGCGAATGCGCGGCGAGGTGAGCGCTTCGAACTCGCGCACGCGCGATTCCTTTAGCCGGGTTGGCGCGTGGCTCAGTTCCGGGCCGAGAAGGCCCGGATGACACATGAATTCGGTGGCGCCGTCGGGCAGCGATGCGAGCGCCGATGCGAAAGAATCTTCGGTCAACGAGCCGGTAAGACGGAAACCCATAAAATGATCGGTCATCCGCACATTGGTGTTGCGCGCGAGACGACGGTAATAGCGATTGGCTAGCACGCAAGGCAGTTTGGCGAAACGAACGGTAGAATCGAGCGGCAGGCGGACGTAGGGGATGGAAAACTCATGCGCCAGGCGCACGACCACGCGGAAAACGCCGGGAAGCAGATGGGTGTGTTTGTGGGAATCGAGATGCGTGAGCGTAATCCCGGCGGCGAGTATTTTTTCGATCTGGGCGCGGAATTCGCGGTAGATATCCAAGTTTCCTCGAGCCAAGGAAACAATGAGATCGCGAAGCGTTTGGGGCAGCGGCTCGCCATCGGCGAGCGAGCGGCCCTGGACGAGCACCAGGTGGCAGCCGATATCGAGAGCGGGCGTTTCAAAGGCCAGACGAACGGCATCCTCGAACGCCGCGCCGTTGGCCATCAAAGTTGTGGAGGTGAGGACACCTTCGCGATGAGCGCGAACAATCCCGGCGTTCACGTCAGACGTGAAACCGAAATCGTCGGCATTGATCGCCAGCCGCTTCAACGTTTAAAAGATGTGAAGCTTGATGCTCAGGAATTTTTTCGGATTCGCGCGGAAATCTTTGAGCAATCCGTTCAATTCGCGCGTAGTACCGGTGGCGGAATCGTAAAGGGCGGGGTTCACCAGTAATTGCCCGATGGTTCCCTGGCCTGAATTGACTTTGTCCAAGGTCAGGTTGACTTTCTCGAGCGTGGACGAAAGCTGGCGAGCGATTTTATCGTCTTTCAGCAACTGGCCGGCGGTGCCTTTGCCGGCGTTCAGATTAGTCAATACAGTGTTGAGCTGAGCCACCGACTGATCCAGATCGTTGTACATCTTTGGATCTTTCAGCAGTTTACCGGCGGTCCCTTCGCCTTGCTGTAAGCCCTGGGTGATGCTATCGATCCTGGTTACCAGACCCTGAATCTGCTCATACAAAGCGTTGTCGTTGATCAGGTGGCCGATGGTTCCGGTCTTCGAATTTAAGGTAGTAGCGAGCAACTGCACCTGATTGACGGTGGCCTGCAGGCTGTTATAGAGCGTCTCATCCACCAGCAGCTTCCCGATGGTGCCCTTACCGACCTCAACCTGGCCGACGATATCCTGCACCTTGCCCAGAATCACCTGCAAGGAATCGAGCACGTTGTAGCCTTGTTGAATCAAGGCGTCGAACTGGCGCGTATCCGCCGATTTGACGGTGCCGTCGGGCTGTACCAGCTCATGGCTCGACCCTTTGTTGATCTCGAGGAATTTCGTACTGCCGAGCAGATTGTCCGACGAAATCGAGGCGACGGAATCCACCGGAATTTGCTTGATCATCTCGCGATCGACCTTGAAATCAACGCGAATGACGCGCTGCGGACTGCTGTCGCCGGAGAGCGCCACCTGATCGACCTTGCCCGCCTGGATACCGTTGATGCGAACCGGAGAGCCCGGACTGAGTCCGGCGGCGTCGGAGGTGTAAACGTGCAGCGGTATCTGCTTTTTGAACCATTCGGTGTTGCCGGTGAGCAGAAAGATAAGAAGTGACACGCAAGCCAGGGCAACAATGCCCAGAATGCCTACCTTTAGCTGAGCGATATTTACTTTCTCTTTGCTGGGCATAGCTAATCCTCGTGTTTTACGAACCTTTTAATGTAGTCGTCGGTGGAACGCTCAAGTTCCTGGCGCGCGCCGAAGAAGACGATTTCTCCTTCTTTCATTACGATAAATTTCGTGCGGCCGCGCTTGGCTTGATCGACGCCATCGTTGAGCGGTAAAAGCTCTTCGAGCTGGGGATCGTAGCGGAAATTCGCCATGATCTCGCCATCCTGATAGCGGTGAGTGACGATCAAGGAGGCGCTGTTGCGGACGTCGCGTTCTTTGGCCACCAAAGCCATGATGGTATTGGCGGTAATGGGATCCAAGCCGGCGGTCGGCGAGTCGTAGAGAACCAGCGGCGGCTCGGTTACGATGGCGCGCGCGATTCCAACGCGACGCCGCATGCCGCCCGAGACTTCGTCCGGGAATTTCTCGAAGCTCTGCTCTAATTCGACGAAGCGCAAGGCGTCGCGGACGCGCTTTTCGGTGACCTCTTCCGACAATTCAGCAGCATTGTTGGTTTGCCGGTTCAAAAGTGGATATTCGACGTTTTCTCCCACTGAGAGCGAATCGAAGAGTCCGCCTTCCTGAAAAAGGACGCCCGCCCGGCTGCGCAGACCAAACAGATCGTGTTCCTTCGCGGCGGTCACATCCTGGCCGAACAGCTTAATTTGACCCTGATCTACCGAAACCAAACCGATTACGGCTTTCAGCAGGGTGGTTTTCCCGCTGCCCGCAGATCCGAAAATAATTCTGGTCTCGCCGGGATTCAGAGTTAGAGAAATATTGCGCAAGGCCCAATTTTCCCCGTAGCGAAGGCTTACGTCCTGAAATTCGAGGATGGGATCGTTGGACATAGAGCTTAAAGACCCACGAAAATCTTGTCAATCAGCAGGGCCACCACGAAGATCCAAATGGAGGCCGAAACAACGGCCTGGGTGGTGGCGTGTCCCACGCCCTGGGTGCCGCCGGTGGTGCGGAGACCGTAAAAGCAGCCGACCAGCGCAATGATCATGCCGAAAATAAAGGGCTTGATCAGGCCCTGCGTCAAGTCGTTGTATTCGAGCGCGCGCCAGGACGACGACCAGTATTGCGCGCCGGTAACAACATTGAGGAGAGGGACGGCGACCAAATAGGCTCCAATCAAGCCGACGGCGTCCGCTACCACGGTGAGGCAGGGCAGCATGACCCCAGTAGCGATCAAGCGGGGAACGACGAGCTTTTGGACCGGGTCAGTGCCGAGCGCCCGCATGGCGTCAATCTGCTCGGTCACCTTCATGGAGCCCAATTCGCTAGCGATGCCGGAGGCGTTGCGGCCGGCGACCAGCAGGGCGCTCAGAACGGGCCCCAGCTCGCGGACGAGGGTTAGCGACACGATAGTGCCGACCTGGCTACTGGCGCCGTAGGTATTCAGCGCGCGCGCCATTTGTAAAGCGATGATGGCCCCGCTGAACGCGCCGGTTAGCAGAACAATGGGCAGGCTTCCCACGCCGATGATGTCCATCTGCAGAAAAACATCGTCATTGTAATGGGGACTGCGAAAGAGATTTGCAAAGGATCGGCCAGCGAGGAGTAAAAATTCCTGGAAGGACGCAATCAACGCCTTCAGGAAGTCGACCAAGTAGGAACTCCTGTAGACGGCCTCGCTTTCATGGCTCGATCCTAACATACGGATCGGGGCCACTACCGGCGTGTGGCGGCTACTTTTGTTCTTCTTCGACGGAGATCTTCAAAGCGCGGAGGAATTTTTGATCCTGGGACGTGAGCCGGATCTTGCCGGCCGATTCAAACTGCATCGGATGCTCAGCATCGCCCTCGATTCCGTCTTCGCCGGACTGGCCGTCGCCTTCCTCGCGTTTATTGAATCCGATGGTTGCTTCGAGCACCAAAAAGACGTCGTAGCCGGCACGCTTGATCTCGCCGATTGCGCCTGCAATACGGTCGGAGTCGGAAAGGGATTCGTTGATTGCGTTCCCCAATTCCTGCATCAGCTCCTTCAGTCGATCGTCCAAAAAAATTCCCCTTTCCCGGGTACCTTCAGGTTATCACCTGAATTTCACTGTTCAAGCGCTGGCCGAAAGCCTGAAGGACTAATGTTTTACGGCTCTAAGTACTAGTGGTTACACACGGCCGATTCGTAGCCTAGGATTTACTCCTAGTTCATTTGGAGGGCTTAATTTGCCATTTCGGAATTCTTTTGCTCGTAGGGCTTGGTCTGGTAGCGGGCGGCCTCTTCCTGCGCTCCGCCGGTATTATCGTGTGTGCGAATGGCCTGCTTATACTCGTTGACGGCGCGGTCGCGCTGTCCGGTGACGTCGAAAATCTTGCCGAGGTTGACGTGCGACCAGACCTCCGTCCAGCGAGGTTCCAAATCGCCGTTGATGGCGGCGCGGAATTCATTAGCGGCGGATTGGAAATTATTCTGCTTAAAGAAAAGCTCGCCGATGCGATAGTGCGCGAGTGAACTGTTGCGATTGACTTCGAGAGCCTTTTCAAATTCACGCAGCGCGCTTGAATAATCATTGATTTCGACAAATTGCTCGCCGCGGCGGATGGCGACGGCTATTTCCGCACTGGGGTCGAGCCGCAAGAGGACGTGATTCGGGTCGAGAGTCAACTTGCGCGGCTTGCCGAAGGTATCTACGCTGAATTCCGAGGAAGTTCCGGTCACCTCGATTTTCTTGTCTTCCGGATTGCCTTCGGTGTCAATGCGGAGGTCGACAGGCATGCGGAAGGTATCGAGATCCTGCGTGACCTTGCCGACGACCCGAAAGCCGTTCTGAACGCGTAGTACGGTATAGTCCAGCTTGAATTCGGGAGAGCCGCTCGATTCCAGCCATTGAATGAAGAAGTAGCGCAGCTCCTGATTGGACGCTTGCTCCATCACCTTACGAAAATCGTCGCTATTGGCGGACAGCCAACTGTATTTGTCGAGAAAAGCCTTCAGACCCTTCTTGAAATCGGCGTCGCCAATGACGTTGTGGAGCATGTTGAGAATGGCCGCGCCCTTGGCGGCGGTGAGGGCCCAATATTCGGGTGAGTAGTCGTCGAGACGCGAGGCTTGTAGAACGGGCGGGTCTTTGACGGTCAGGGCTTCGACGTAGGTGCTCTTCATCGCCGTCTCCATGGCGCCGGGACCGGCGGTGTGTTCGAGGTAGAGCAATTCGGAATAGCGGGCTGTCCCGTTTGCGAGCCAAAGCTGATTGCGGCTGCTGGGCGAAGTGAGAATGCCCCACCACTGGCGCGAGAGTTGATTGGCCAGTATGCGCGAATCGACCGGCTTAGTGATGGAACCGGGGGCCAGAAACACGATGCCAGGCGCGGCGTAGCCATTCACCGCACCCGCCTCGGTTTCAACCAGAGTGAGATTGGCTTGCGGCACGAGACCGTACTCGCCGGTGAAGAACGAGATAATCTTGCCGGTTTCGTCGCCATAGGCCTGGGCGTCAGAGGCCTGATCGCCGCGAAAGAAGATTTGGGAACTGATGCCTTGCGAGCTGACGCGCACTGGATCGCCTTTGACGATGGCAATGCTGCCGGGGAAGCTGGCTTTTTCGTAGTGGAAGGAATAGGTGGTTCCACCGTCGCTGGCGCTATCCGTTTTTACATCGCCGCTGCCGATTACCTGATAGCCGGCGGGCGTTGTGATGCGCAGATCGGCGGCAAAGCGGTTGACGGTGTAACCGTTGACGGGAAACCAGCGGGCTGGGTAGAGCAGGTAGCCGAAATCCGGATGGAGCGCCGCGAACTTGATGCCGGAGACGGGCGAATCTTCGTTACCGGTGAGCTTGCCGTCGTAGCTGAGCGAAATCTCGGTGGGCTGACTTTTCTGAAGCCCGGTTGGAAAAATGACCTTCAGATTCAGGTCACCGCTGGCGCCGCGCTGGGTGGGTAGCGATCCGCCGTGAGCGTCCGAGGCTTTGGAGACGGCGAGCGCATCGTTGAGCTGAAAGGTGGCGTCGTTGGCGTTGTCGAGCGGCGTGAAATCGATTTTGGCGGTGGCGACAATCGATTGCGTACGCGGATTGATGGCGGCTTCAATGGTGTACTTCTGTACTTCGATGCGCGTCGCATGCGAATCCTGCCCCCAGACGCCCGAGGCCGAGACGCCGAGCAGGGCGAGAAGGAGGAGGGTCCAGTTGAAACCGCGCGTCATTTAATCTATAACCCCCAGTCTATTGTCTCCCGTGTGTCTCAGGCGAAACGGTCGAAGGATTCCAAGCGTTACCCAAACGGGCGGCCAGCATTCCGGCGGCGCGCTCGAACGGATCGCTTTGCGGAGAAAGCGCGGCGCGCACGATAGCGAGATCCGAGCGCATACGATCAGCTCGCACGGCTGAGCTTAGAAGCTCTTCGGCAGCGGCCGCGAGTTTCGCAGGAGTCATTTCGTCTTGAATCAGTTCGGGGACGATTTGCCGTTCGGCGATCAAATTGACCATCGATAAATAGGGAACCTTGACTAACTGTCTGCCCGCCCACCAACTCAAGGGAGTGACCTTATAAAAGGTCACCATGGGCGTGCCGAGGACGGCCGCTTCCACGGTGACGGTGCCGCTGGCGGCAAGCGCAAGGTCGGCATGGCCAATACAATCCCAAGCCTCGTTTTCAATTACTTTGATGGCTAAGGCGGCGATACGTTCCTGAAATTTTGCAAATACGCCGCGGGAAGCGAAACCTTTTGGAACGGCGAGTGTTACCGCGAGGGGAAAGCGGCGCGCGAGGAGGGCGACGGCGTCCAGAAGCAGCGGGAGATGGCGTTTGGCTTCACCGGCGCGGCTGCCGGGAAGTAAGACCAGCAGGCGGCGATCGGCAGGCAAGCGATAGCGCTCGAGAAACTCGGCGCGGGAAAAACGCGGACGGGCGATGGCGGAGAGCGGATGACCTATATAAGTGGCGTCGACGCCGCGTTCGCGAAACCAGGCTTCTTCGAACGGGAAGAGGCAGAAAAGCTTATCCACCAGCTCGCGGATGATTTTGACGCGGCCCTGCCGCCAGGCCCAGACTTGCGGGGCCACCAGATAAAAGACAGGTATGTTCAGGCGTTTGAGCTGACGAGCCAAGCGCAGGTGAAAGTCGGGATTATCGGTGAGAAGCGCGGCGGCAGGCGGATGCTTGCGGGCGTAGCGGACCAGTTTGCGGTACTCGCCATAAATCCTCGGCAAATGAGCGACGACTTCCGCGAGCCCCACGACGGATAAGTCGGCGGCGTCAACGATTGGATCGACGCCTTCCTCATAAAGTTTAGGGCCGGCGCAGCCGTAGAAGCTGACAGAAGGAAGATAGGAGCGCAGGCGATGGACGACGCCAGCGGCATACAGATCGCCGGATGCTTCGCCAGCCGAAACAAGAAACTGCACGTTGAGCCTCAAGTTTAGCGCGCGGAAGCGGCGTGAAAACGCCGGGTTCGAGAGAAGGCTCTCTGCTAGAATCGAGGTCGAAAACTGTAGATGTCCAGCCAAAGAGAGCCGACGCCCGCGACGGTTGCGCAAGCGAATCTATCCCGCGTCAGCGTGGGTCAATTCGCGGAACGCTTTCGCGCTGAAGTAATTCCGCTCAGCAATACGTTCGGCTATTTTTGTGCCGCGGTGCCAATGAGCGAAGAGGTTTTGAAAGAATACCTCGAAGAGCCGGTGGCGGCGCTGCCTCCGGAGATTGCGGCGGTGCTTCCCCGGATTTCCATTCTGTTGGTTCCTTATCTGGAGCGTTCGGGCGAACGCGGTTTAGCGAAAGCCAGCCGTAAGACGCGCGCCGCACTCGAGAAGACCGGTGACTTCGTGGTGGGAGAGCGGCCTGCCGAGGGGCGGCAATCCTGGGCTTCGCAGGTGATCTTCGAAAACGAGACGGTGCTGGTATTTGCGTTAAAGGAGCAGGATGTAGCCGAGTATCACTACCGGCTCTACCGGCGCCTGGCGGCGCTGATTTCGGACAAGCTGACGGCGGATGCAGCAGCGGCCTATAAGAGCATAATCCGCGAAGAGCTGATGGCCAGCGTGCATGGCGAAGTGGACGACGATAGCTGGCAGGCGAAGCAGACACTTTTGCGGCGGCAAGCGAATTTAAAACGGGATAGCCCGGCTTTTGCCAATTACGTGCGGCAATCGTTCATCGATACGCTGACGCTTTACCTGCATGGTATTTGCTGCGATATTGACGTCGAGACGGGGCCGCGGCAATTGCCCAGCCGGTATTTGCGCAAGCGGCTGACGTTGTTGAAATCGCTCTACGCGCCGCCGGGCGGTTATGCGGTGTTTCCGGAAGAGGACGAGCCCAAAGCCGGAAAAGCTTGATCGCCCGGTTCCTGCCCGACGGAATCAGGCTTTGCGCTTGATACGTGCGGACAGCAGGCTCTTAGCCTTTTTTAACTCTGCCCGCCGACTTGAACTTAAACCCTTTCCGCCACGGTTGATGAAATACGTCAACATTCGCAAACCCGACGCCGGTCCTTTCGGCGAAACTCTTTTGGATGCAAGCGTTCTGGCTATCGTCGAGGCGTCCTTTGTAAAAAGCCCTTCCGGCGGATGAGTTGAGTCCGTCTTAACGGTAGCCACCCATTTGCCGCCGCCCGGCGCATGGGAACTCTTGCGCTTCGAAATCGCCATCGTACAGGTTAGACGCCGGGCGCCCGTAAAGATTCCTACGTACGCTGCCGGTGATGACACCCATTCGACCGACCTCTTCGGTTATTCGCTGAAAAATCTTGACAGCGGACGGCCAGAGTTTCTATCCTAGACCAGAACGGTCCTATATCGATTGGAAAGGTCCAACCGAGGGGGCCTAGAGATTGGTAGTACCAAGACCCAGGCGCAAAAACTCTTGGCGGAGGCGCGCCCGGGCTTGGCAAATCGGCAACCAGAGGCTGGCGACTTCACAATTGTAAGCTTGCCAGCCCCGATTTTCAAATCCGGCAATAACCGGCGAAGAGGAATGGATGGCAGCGAAGCGAATCAAGAAGAATCGCAAGAATTGTGAGGCCTTATCGGGCCCGCGCTATTGGGTGGCGATGGGTACGCTTGCGGCATACACGGCGGTGGGGAGCGGAAAGGCCGCCGTTGCGCAGTCACGGAACGAGCCGGCAGCGCGGCAAACGGCCGAGATTGCGGATCCCACGAAGGTATTGGCGGTGCGCCGCTTCGACATCCCCGGCGGAACGTTGGACACGGTCATCGAGGCTTTTGAGAAAGCCGCGGGCGTGCAGGTCAAAGTTCGGGAAACCGGCATTTTGACGCTTGCATCGCCAGGAGTCTCGGGCCTTTACACCGTGGAGCAGGCGCTACAGCATTTTCTAGCGGGCAGCGGTGTCAGCTACCGTTTTACTGCGCCGGGAGTCATTGCGCTGCACCTTAGCACCGTTTCGACCGCCGTCGAGGTCACCGCGCAAATGGAGCAGGTCACATCCGCCAAATATCCCGAGCCGCTGCTCGAGACGCCGCAATCGGTGGACGTGGTCTCGAAGCAGGTGATGCAGCAGCAAGGCGTGACGACACTGCGGGATGCCTTACGCAACTTCGCGGGGATTAGCCTGGCGGCGGGCGAGGGCGGCGCGCAGGGAGACAATTTAACGATTCGCGGATTCACTGCGCGAAACGATCTATTCCTCGATGGAATGCGCGATTTCGCGAGCTACTACCGCGATCCCTTCAATTTGGAAGAAGTGGAAGTGCTGCAAGGTCCTTCGTCGGTGACATTCGGGCGCGGATCGACGGGCGGCGTTGTCAACCAGGAGACAAAAACTCCGGTGCTGAGTCATTTTCTATCGGCGGGTCTTCAATTCGGCACCGATGCGACGCGGCGGGCGACGCTCGACATCAATACTCCGATTCCGGCGTTCGGCGATAAAGCGGCGTTCCGGCTGGATGTGATGGGAGACATTGGCGGCGTGGCGGAACGGAATGTGGCCGAGAATCGACGCTTCGGCATCGCGCCTTCGCTGAGCTTCGGACTGGGTACTCCCACGCGCCTGACGCTCAGTTATTTTCACGAGAACGAAGACGATAATCCGGATTACGGGCTCCCGTGGTACTTCAATGGACCGCCTCCGGTCGACCGCCAGAACTACTACGGTTTGTCGAACGGCAACTTTTTGAGAACGTACGACGATATCGGGACGCTGCGGCTGGACCATGATTTCAACGGCTCCGCCACTCTGCATGAGCAAATACGCTACGACAATGGCGTGCGCAACGTGCTCATCACGGAGCCGCAGATTCCCGCAGGAGCTAGTTTAAGCACTCCTTTGAGCGCGATCCAAATCAATCGCCATGAGATCGGCGTGTACAGCGACGAGACATCGCTCGATGAACAATTGGATCTGACGTTCCGCTTCCAGACAGGCTTTATCCGGCACACGGTGGTTACCGGTTTGGAAGGAATACGCGAGACCAGCGACCCGACGCGGCCTACGTATCCGGCATCGAGCGTTCCGACGACCAGCCTACTGGATCCCGATCCGACGGACGTATTAACGGGCGGGGCGCCAATCACTTCGCGCGTCAGCCTTACGGCTCTCACGGCAGGCGCGTATGCGCTGGATACGATGCGTTTGGGCGAGAAATGGCAATTGGTGGCGGGCATTCGGTACGACCGCATGAGCACCGATTACAGTCAATCGGTCGCACCCACATCCGCTTTCAGCCGGGTGGACAACATGCCAAGCTGGCGCACGGCCCTTTCGTATTCGCCGAAGCCAAACGGCAATATTTATTTCGCCGCGGGCGATTCGTTCAACCCGTCGGCCGAGGCTCTGTCTTTGAGCGCCGGCACGGCCAATTTGCCCCCCGAGAAGAACTTTAGCTACGAGATGGGTACCAAGTGGGACTTGGCGAGCCAAAAGCTTTCGCTGCGTATGGCGGTGTTCCGTACGGACAAGGTGAACGCACGCGAGCCCGATCCGAACAACCCACTGCTGAATGTGCTGGCCGGCAATCAGCGGGTGGACGGCGTGGAAGGCGAAATCACCGGACGGCTCACCGACCGCTGGCAGGTTCTGACCGGCTATGCGTTGCTTGCCAGCCGGGTAGTTTCTTCGAAAGCCTATCCGACATCCATTGGATTTCCGTTGGCCAACGTTCCGAGGAATACGGCCAATCTTTGGAGCACTTACAATCTTCCCTGGCATCACGTAAGCTTTGGCGGCGGCCTGAACTTCGTGGATAGCCGCAGCGCGAGCTCAACCGTGCCGCTCGATCCCACAACCGGGGAAATCAAGAAGGCGCCCAGCTATTGGCTATTCAACGCCATGGTGCGATTCCCGATGAATGAACACATCGACGTTCAGATCAACGGCAACAATCTGACCAATCGCTACTATTACGACGAACTGCATCCGGCGCACATCGTGCTCGGCGAAGGCCGCACCGCTTTAGTCGGTATCAATTTCAAGTTTTGAGCGAGCAAAGGTCATAGAGTGCTGTTACCGATTCCAGACGTACTTACTTCCGAGCAGGTGGCACAAGCGAGGCAAGCTCTCGACAAGGCCGATTGGGTGGACGGCCGGGTAACGGCGGGCGCTCAATCCCGCCGCGTGAAAGACAACATGCAGATTCCGGAAGATCATCCGGCAGCGCGGCAGGTGGGCGATTTGATCCTTAACGCGCTGGGGCAAAACGCGCTATTTATCTCGGCGGCGCTGCCGCAGAGAGTTTTTCCGCCGTTGTTCAATCGCTACACCGGGGGGCAGTCCTTTCATACTCACGTAGACAATGCGATTCGCCAGGTGACCGGCACGCCGCATCGCATCCGCACTGATCTTTCGGCTACACTGTTCTTCGCGCAACCGGACGAATACGAGGGCGGCGAACTGGTGGTGGAAGATACGTACGGCACGCATTCGGTAAAGCTGCCGGCCGGCCATATGATTCTGTATCCTTCGACCAGTCTGCATCACGTAAGGCCGGTGACGCGGGGGGCGCGGATGGCGTCTTTTTTCTGGATTCAGAGCATGATTCGCGACGATGGGCGGCGCACCATTTTGTTCGATTTCGATACCGCCATTCAACGGTTGACGCGGGACCACCCGGATCATCCCGCCGCCGTGCAGCTTACGGGTATTTATCACAACCTGCTTCGCCAGTGGGTCGAGGTTTAGGCTAGCGGCGCATAGGGTAGCAAGGTACGTCGACGGCCACGATTGATTATGCTAGTAAAGAGGGTCTGGGGTACGAGATGTCAACGATCACGCTTAGCCAGCAGGATATTCAGCGCAACATGCGGTGCGTGGCCCGTGCTGTTGCGCAGCAGGAGCTTGAAGGTTTGAAGGTGCCGGAAGCAACGGTTATCGACCTCCAGCGTGTTGCACGAGGTGAAATCGATACGGACGAAGTTATCCGCAACGTTCAGCGTCGGGTCGGAAATGACCGAAGACTCCGTATGCGACCGCTACGTTGATCCGACAACCGGCGTTCTAAAAAATCGCCTTGGTATCACGGACAGGGCGAAACTTGAAGAGGCCGAAGCCGCTCTCGTCGCAATCCGTTCCTTTGAACTCGGGCAGAAACCCCTCAAAGGTAATTTCGACCTTGCGCATTTACAGGCTATTCACCGTCACCTATTCCATGACGTGTATGAATGGGCCGGGGAACTGCGGACGGTAGACATCAGCAAGGGTAGCAATCGGTTCGCGCATCACAACTACATTCAGACGGCGGCAGAGTCGCTCTTTGAAGAACTTGCTGCAGAACGGCATCTAACGGGTATTAACGATCTTCAAGCTTTCAGCGTTCGCGGGGCGCATTACTTAGGTGAGTTGAACGCAATTCATCCCTTCCGGGACGGCAACGGCAGAACGCAGCGGGAATTTATCAGCCATCTTGCCCACAAAAATGGATATTACATCGCATGGGAAAACGTAAAGCGCGAAGACATGCTGGAAGGATTTATTACGTCTTTCAACCGTGAACTATCTAAGCTCACCGCGCTTCTCCGCGAAAATATCTTTCCGCTCGACCGTGGTTGAAGTTTTCTTTTTCCTGAACAATGGCCGCCGGTCTTTTTGTTTTCCCAATTACCGCTACCAAGGCCTGTGTGACCCCGAAGGCCACGACAGCCGCGCATGCTAGCCTGAAGTTTTCTCGCCTGCCAATGACCCCAGTCGCCGAACTGAAGAGAACGCCACTCTTCGATGTACATGTTGCGTCGCGCGCCAAAATGGTGGATTTCGGCGGCTGGAACATGCCGGTACAGTATTCGGGCATTCTGGAGGAACACAACGCGGTTCGAAAGGCGGTCGGGATCTTTGATGTCAGTCACATGGGCGAGATCGAGGTATGCGGCCCGCAAGCAGCCGAGCTGGTGGATTACGTTTCGACCAATTATGCCGCGAAGCTGAAGATTGGACAGGCGCATTATTCCGCGCTGCTGTATGAGCATGGTGGATTCGTGGACGACATTCTGGTGCACAAAGTAGCGGACGACCATTTCTTTCTGTGCGTGAATGCGTCCAATCAGGAAAAGGACTTCGAGCATATTTGCGCGGCCAACCGTTTTGACACCAAAGTCGAGTTCGCGAGCAACGAGTACGCACAGATTGCGATCCAGGGTCCGAAGGCGCTGGCAACGCTGCAAAAGCTGACCGACACGAAGCTTTCCGATATCAAATATTATTGGTTTGCAGACGGCAATGTAGCGGGAACGCCCGCGCGCATCGCGCACACCGGCTACACCGGAGAGAACGGCTTCGAGATCTACATTGCGCCGCGCGAGGCAGCGCGCATGTGGCGCGAGGTGCTACGTGCCGGTGAAGAATTCGGGATCAGGCCGTGCGGGTTGGGCGCGCGTAATACGCTGCGCTTAGAAGCCAAGATGGCGCTGTACGGGCACGAGCTGACCGCTTCGATCAATCCATTGGAAGCCGATCTGGCGTGGATCGTAAAGATGGACAAAGGCGATTTTATCGGGCGCGGGGCGCTCGAGCGCGCCCTCAAAGATGGTGTGACGCGCAAGCTGGCGGGCTTTGAAATGCGGGAGCGGGGCATCGGGCGCGATGGCTACGAGGTCTGGATTCAGGGCGAGCCGGCCGGATGGGTTACGAGCGGCGGCCCTTCGCCCACGTTGAACAAGAACATCGGCCTGTGTTATCTCCCCGCCGAGAATGTAATTCCCGGTATAGCCATTCAGATTCTGGTTCGCGCGACGCCGGTGGAAGCCGCGACGGTGGCAACGCCTTTCTATAAGAGAGAAAAAGGATGAGTTATCCAAAGACTTACCGGTACACCAAAGAGCACGAGTGGGTGAACGTTACCGGCGACGGTGCGACGGTGGGCATTACCGACCACGCGCAGCACGAATTGGGCGATATCGTTTTCGTGGATTTGCCGAAGGCGGGAACCAAGGTCACCAAAGGGCACACCTTCGGTTCGGTGGAATCGGTGAAGGCGGTGTCCGACATTTATTCTCCGGTTTCGGGTGAAGTGGTGGAAGGCAATGAGCTGCTTTCGAAGACGCCGGAGAAGCTGAACGAAGATCCACACGGCGAGGCGTGGTTGATCAAAGTGAAATTGGCGGATGCGGGCGAAGTGAACGACCTCATGACAGCCGATGAATATGAAAGCTACGTGGGCGCCGAATAAGCTTGCGATACTTACCTAAATCAGATTCCGAACGCCGCGAGATGCTCGCCGCGATCGGATTGCGAACAGAAGAAGAGCTGATTTCGTACCTTCCCGGTGATGTTCGCTTCGATAAGCACCTAAATATCGAAGACGGCAAGAGCGAATACGAAATCGTCGATTACTTCAAGCAACTCGCCGCGCAGAACCCCAACGGATACGCGAGTTTCCTGGGCGCCGGTGTTTATAACCACTATCGGCCGGTGCTGGTGGATGCGGTTGTTTCGCGCGGTGAATTCCTAACTTCGTATACGCCCTACCAAGCGGAAATTTCGCAGGGAACGCTGGTTAGTATTTTCGAATTTCAGACCATGGTGTGCCAGCTCACCGGCATGGATGTGGCGAACGCTTCCATGTATGACGGTTCTTCGGCGGTACCGGAAGCGGCCATGATGGCGGTGCGCGTTACGCGCCGCGATAAAGTGCTGATCGCACGGACGGTTCATCCGGAATATCGCGAGGTGCTAGGAACTTACACCAAACACCAGGGCATTCCTGTTGAAGAGTTGGCGTATGCGAAGGACGGGCGGCTGGATTTCGACGATTTGAAGAAGAAGCTGAACGAGGAAATAGCCGCGGTGATCGTTCAGACTCCTAACTTTTTCGGCGTCCTTGAGCAAATCAAGGAGATTTCTTCGCTCGTACAGAGTAAAGGCGCGCTGTTAGTGGTGGTCATTACCGAGGCGGTGGCGCTGGGCCTGATCGAACCGCCGCGCGAGGCCGATATCGTGGTGGGCGAGCTGCAGAGCTTTGCGATTTCGCCGAGCTATGGAGGGCCTTACGCGGGAATCATCGCCACGCACGACAAGTACATCAGGCAGATTCCGGGAAGACTGGTGGGAGAGACGACGGACGCCAATGGCAACCGGGCTTTTTGCCTGACGCTGGCAACGCGCGAACAGCATATACGGCGGGAAAAAGCCACGTCGAATATTTGCACGAACCAGGCGCTGCTGGCTTTGATGGCAACGGTGTTCATGACGGTCTATGGGAAAGAAGGGCTGCGCGAGCTGGCCGAACAGAACCTGGCGAAGGCCCATTATCTGGCGGGGAAACTGCCGCTCGAATTCGAAGGGCCGTTCTTCAACGAATTCGTGACGCGCACGAACGGCAAATCGCCAGAACAGATCAACCATGAGCTTGCCGGCCAAAAGATCATCGGCGGCTTACCGCTCGGCCGTTTTTATCCCGAACTCAAAAACTGTTTGCTGCTGTGCGCAACGGAAATGAGTAAGCGACAGGATATGGATGCACTGGCGAATGTCTTTTTGAAGCATTAACGATGATCAAGAAAGTTTCTAAGCATATCGTTCAGAACGAGCTGCTGGTGTTCGAGCAGAGCTCGCCGGGCAAACGCGGCTACCAGCTTCCGGCATTGGATGTGCCGGCGGTGGATGCCGAGCAGGCGCTCGGTGAAGGCAACGTGCGCGCGGAAATCGAAGACTTTCCGGAGATCAGCGAATTCGAAACGCTGCGGCATTTCACGCGGCTCTCTACCTGGAACTATGCGATCGATCTGGGCCTGTATCCGCTGGGATCGTGCACTATGAAATACAATCCGCGCGTGAACGAATTGGTGGCGCGCACGGAAGGCCTGGCCTGGGCGCATCCTTATCAACCGGATGAGCTGGCGCAGGGATGCATGGAAGTGGTGGCCGTGCTGGAACAGGCGTTAGCGGAAATCACCGGCATGGATGCGGTCACGCTGCAACCGGCAGCGGGCGCGCACGGCGAATTTACCGGCATTCTGATGATTCGGGCGCTGCTTGAATCAAGAGGCGGCGCGCGCAAAAAAATTCTGGTTCCGGATTCCGCTCATGGCACCAACCCCGCCACCGCCAGCATGGTTGGCTATGCGATCGAGAACATCAAATCGAACGACCGGGGCATGCTGGATCTTGAGGTTCTCAGCCGCGCGGTAACGGAAGATGTCGCCGGCCTGATGATTACGAATCCGAACACGGTAGGAGTGTTCGAAGCGAATATCCGTAAGATTTGCGACCTGCTGCATGACAAAGGCGCGTTAGTGTATATGGACGGCGCCAACATGAACGCGCTGGTGGGCGTGGCGCGGCCGGGAGATTTCGGCATCGACGTCATGCATCTCAACCTGCATAAGACGTTTTCCACTCCGCATGGCGGCGGTGGACCGGGCGCCGGGGCGGTTGCGGTAGCTAAAGCGCTGACTCCGTTTCTGCCAAGCCCGCGTCTCGCGGGATCAAGCGGGCAGTGGAAATGGAATTACGATCTGCCGCAATCCATC
Organism: Bryobacteraceae bacterium; assembly: GCA_036501045.1. Lineage (GTDB taxonomy): Bacteria > Acidobacteriota > Terriglobia > Bryobacterales > Bryobacteraceae > Bog-105. The sequence continues at coordinate 2,612 of DASYAX010000194.1, read as the reverse complement.
GGGCGCGTGCGCGCGTTTTACGGGAATTTCGGCGTGTTGGTTCGCGCGCTTGCCTACATCATGGCGCATGGCGGAAACGGGCTGCGCCAGGCTACGCTCGATGCGCTGATGAACGCGAACTATCTGCGGACGCTGCTCGAGCCGTACTACGAAATCGCCTACAAAGCGCCGAGCATGCACGAGTGCGTGTTCAGCGATGACCGCCAGGCGAAGAAGGGAGTGCGCACGGGCGACATCGCGAAAAGGCTGATCGACTATGGCTTCCATCCGTATACCGTCAGCTTCCCCTTGATCGTGCGCGGCGCGCTGATGATTGAGCCGACCGAAACGGAGAGCAAGCGCGAGCTGGATCTTTTCGCGGATGCCATGATCTCAATCGCCAAAGAAGTGAACGAGACGCCCGAGCGGGTGCTGAAGGCTCCGCATTCCACGCGGACGGCGAAAGTAGATGAAGTGACGGCGGCACGCAAGCCGATCGTGCGTTGGAAACCTCGGCCTACGGCGAGCCAAGCAGCCGATTAGCGGCATCCAGAACGCTTTCCACCGGAAGTTCAGTTAACGGCTCGTGATGCAGGACCAGAACGTTGCCGCCGCGCGGCGCCCATTGGCGCGGTGCGGTGGGCCCAAACAAGGCGAGCGTTGGCATGCCGGTGGCGGCCGCGAGATGGGTGACGCCGGAGTCGTTTCCGATGTAAAGCTTCGCGCCGGCGAGCCAACCGGCAAGCTCGAACAAATTGTCAAAACGCGTTGCGCCAGGAAGCGTTTCTTCCGGACCGGCCGTCCACTCGACCGGAAGCGGCAAACGCGCAGCAAGGGCCCGAAAAAATTCGCGCGGCCAATTCTTCCGTAGACCTCCGGAGAAGGGATGAATGACGGCGCGGATGCGCCGCTCCCCAGGCTGCACACACAGGCGCGGCAATAAACCTGATGAAGCGCCCACGCTTTGCGCGAAGAAGTCGGTAGCGTGCAGATTTGCGCTTAGAGGGAGCGCGGGAAGAAAAGCGCACGGCACGCCAAAGCTCTCTAAGGCCGTTCGGAAATCGGGCCGCGCGAAGCCGTACCAACTCACGATTTCATCAAAGCTCTCGATTTGGGTGCGCAGCCAGGCGGATGCGTCGACGCCGTGGATGCCCAATAAATCGAGACCAGTTGCAGAGATGGAGCGCACTTCGTCGGCAAATTGAATCAGGGGCACAACGGGCGACGGCACCCATAGTTCGGTGTAATCGGTTTTGAGATGTTCGAGCGCGGGCAGCGAAAGAATGCAATCGCCGATGGCGCCGGGCCGAATAATCAGCCGCTTCATTCGCGGCGGCTATTCGACGACCACGGGCAGGCGAATTTCGAGCGTTGCAGGACGGAAACACATGTCGCTGTTACAGGCCTGATAATGCAGCTTGCCGATGACCTTGACTGCGCCCGGCGCGGCATTTGCGGGTGCTTTGAAATCGGTACGGATGACAAAAGATCCGGTGAAGACCACCAGCGTTTGGCCGCCGACCTTGATCTCTTCCGGTTTGGGATAGCTGACGGCGGTGGCTTCGAGCGGGCCGCCGGTCCAGGTCAACTTGAGGGGAATTAAAAATTCGTCGCGCGGCTTGTCACTATTGACGTGAAAGCCGGGCAGCACTGCCACCTTGAGCGTTTGCGTGGCTGAGGCGCCACGCTTGATGGAAAACTCGTCTGCCGGGGCGACAGTGAGCTTATTTTGCTGGGCCCAGGAGCATAGCGGCAGGCACAGAATGGAAAGAAGCCCGAGAGGTGCTAGTTGTCTGCCGGTCACGGCTGCCCTCACCCAAGAGACTCTGAATCTCGCTGACATATTCGCTTTTGTCGACAAGGCCGATGTGCGGCGGGAAAGCAACCCTTCCATATTGATCAATGATAAACGTGGTGGGGAGCGCATCGACTCCGCCGTAAAGATCGCTTACCGTGTCATTGCCCAATAGGACACGATAATTCACCTTGTGCTCTGCGACGAACGGCTTGATAGCGGACCAGCCTTCTTCGTCCATGGAGACGCCGAGCACGGCAAATCCTTGCGATTTGTATTGCTGTTCGAACTCGACAAACCAAGGGATCTCGAGCGCGCAGGGACCGCACCAGGTGGCCCAGAAATTTAATAACACGACTTTGCCGCGGTAGTCGGACAGCTTCACGGAGGCGCCGTTGGCGTCTTTAAGGGTGAATTCCGCCGCCGGTTTCCGGCTGCTTGCGATGCGCGCCTGCGCGGAGGCGGGGCTGCTCGAGCAGGAGGAAAACAGCGCCAATGCCCCTAGCGCCAGCAGCGCGAGATAGTTTCGCAAGGTCAACCGCATCCAGTTTCATTTTAGCGCCCTCGACGAGCGGTCGTGGTCACTTTGAAGTTCCGATTTCGACCGCTTGCGGATGTTCCTTCAGTCGTCGCCAATCGAACGAATGACCCACGCCGGATTTCCTCCAACAAGGGTATTCGGGGGAACGTCCTTCAATTGGATGGCCCGACGTGATGATGCTCACATTCGGCCCGATCATCACATCATCGGCAATGCCGATCCCGCCAAGGTCGTACCTGGTGCAATTCTGGTTTATGAATACATTACGCCCAACGCGGATATTCTCGCCGCCGGTAG
>DASYAX010000193.1:0-15049 GCA_036501045.1 Bryobacteraceae bacterium | reverse complement strand
GATGGAATCGGTGGCGATAGCGGTTAGCGTGTGCGTACCGTTGCTAGCCGCAGTGGGAGACCACTGGTAGGTGTAAGGCGAGCCGGAAGTAACCGGCGAACCCAAATTTGCTCCATCGAGTTGGAATTGCACCGAAGAAAGAGTCGCCGGCGACGAAGCGCTGGCAGTAGCCGACAGAGTCACTGCAGCCGATACCGTCGCACCGGTAGTCGGGCTCGTAATACTGACCGTGGGCGCCGGAGGTCCGGCATTTGAGACCGTGACCGTAACACCGGCGGAGGTGGTGTGCTGTCCCAGCGAGTCCGTGGCAATGGCGGTTAGCGTGTGCGAACCGTTCGTACCGGCGGCCGTGTTCCAGGAAACCGAGTACGGCCCGGATCCGCCTTGGGCCGTGCCCAAATTGGCGCCATCCACCTGGAATTGCACCGAGGCCAAGGTGGCCGGAGAGGTGGCGGCCGCTGTCGCCGTGACGGTGACGCTTCCGGATTGACTGGTTCCACCCGCCGGGCCGGTGATGCTAACGGTAGGCGCAGGAACGGTTACCGGAACCGGATCCAAGAACAGGCCGCTCACGACGGCGTTCTGACCGCCCGTGTAAGTCACCTGAATGGTCACGTGGCTGGCAATGTTCCAAATTTCGTAAACGCCGTTGTGGAAGTTCGAGACAGCTTGCGTGCTCAGCACGGCATGACTGGTGGCATCGAGAATCGAAATCGTCTCGGCGCGCGCGCTGGTATCGAGATCCAGGCAGTACAACGCGACTTGGTGCGTCGCTCCGTCGGAGATATTCACGTCGAAGCTGAAGCTGGATCCGGAACCGCTGGTCGCGGTCGTGTAGTACGTCGACGCGATACGGTCGGTCGAAGAAGCGCCTTTCTGTAGCGCGCGCGGATCGGTGCTGGACGCATTCCAGGTGTATGCGGCGCCATTCGGTGTCACCGTGGCATAGGACGGCTGCACATTCGAGTCGTTTACGATGATGTAGCCGTCATGCCCGTAGACGCCTTTCCAAGTGCCTTGGGTCGCGGTGTCGGCCTTCACGAAAGTGGCGCCCGAGGGCGGCGGTCCGACGTTCGAAGTGGTGACCGATACCCCCGCCGAGGTAGTCGTCTGTCCTAGAATATCGGTTGCAATCGCCGTTAACGTGTGCGGGCCGTTCGCGACACTCGCGGTATTCCAGGTGGTCGAGAACCCCGGGCCCGACCCGGCTGCGGCCGTGCCGATATTGTTTCCATCAACCTGAAACAGCACCGAAGCGAGACCCGGAGTCGAGCTGGCCGTCGCCGACAAAGTGGCCGTTCCGCTGAGAGTGCTTCCCGCTGTCGGGCTGGTGAGGCTGACGGTCGGCGCTGGGCCAACGCCCACGGCGGGAGCGAAAAACAAGCCACTCACAACGGCGCTCAGACCGTTGCCGGTATGCGTTACCTGAATGATCACGTGCCCCGTCAGGTTCCACCGGACGTAAACGCCGCTGTTGAAGCTCGAAATCGGCCGCGTGTCGAGCGCTACGTGACTGCTGGCATCGAGAATCGAAATCGTTTCCGTGCGCTGGGTACTTTCCAAATCCAGACAGTAGAGCGCTACCTGGTGACTGGCGCCATCCGTCAGATTGACATCGAAGCTGAAACTCGTATCCGAGTAAAACGTAGAGGCGATCCGCGTGCCGCTCGAAGGGCTGCTCAGTAGCGCGCGCACATCCGAACTTGGGTTTGACCAGGTGTAGGGCGACGCGGCGGTGGATACCACTGCGTAGTTGGGTAGACTACTCGCGTCATTGGCGATGATATAGCCATCGTGTCCATAGACCCCTACCCAATTGCCCTGGGTGGCGCTGTCTAACGGCAGAAACACCGCGGATGCCGATTGGCCATACGCCATGCTGCACCAGAAACCAAAAATGCCAGCCGCCAGGGCGGCCTTGCGAAAACTAAATCTCACGCTTACTCCGAATAACGTTTGAATTTACGGGCCCCTTAGAGGGAATGCGGGGAATATAGCATGTTTTTCCGCGCCGCCAACAGGGTACTGGGTACTGGATATCTGCAAACTGTTACTCCGCCGTGTCGCGTGTTACCCACTTAGAAGCTTGAAAGTAAAAGGGTCTTTCACGGCGTCGCGGTTGGATTACAAAGCCTGGCTGGGCGCCTTCACCGCCGAGTAAGATACAAAGTTTCATGGATGCACGCGGCGGAGAACAGACCGCCAACCCCATAAGCGACCAATTTTTTTGCTGTCGGCCGGCCCGCGCCAGGCACAAAAGGGTCATGCGTCAATATACTCTCTTGACAGAGGCTCCGTATTCCTCTGATATTGGCTGCTAGGAGCCAATCGGGGAAAAGCTAATAACAAAGGCTTGTGAATAAATGACGAATTGCGATTCAATATTACCGGCCAGACTTTCGGTCGTGGTACCTGCGTATAACGAGGAAGCAACGCTCGCTCGCGTCGTCGCCAAGCTTCTCCTCATTCCGCATTTGCTCGAGATCGTCATTGTGGACGATTGCTCCACCGATGGAACTCCACGGATTGCGCGCCAACTGGCGGACGCGCATCCGCAGGTGCAGGTCCTCAGGCAGCCGCGCAACGGCGGCAAAACGGCAGCCCTGAAGGCCGGCTTTGCCGCCACGCGCGGCGAGGTGGTCATCGTGCAGGATGCCGATCTCGAATATGACCCGTCGGAAATTAAGGATGTAATTCAGCCGATTCTGGACGGCGTGGCGGATGTCGTCTTCGGATCCAGGTTCATGGTTCGAAAAGCGTCGCGCGTGCTCTACTTCTATCACTTTCTCGCGAACAAGGCCCTTACCTTCTTTTCCAACATGTTGACCAACGTGAATTTTTCTGACGTTGAAACCGGCTATAAAGCCTTTCGCGGCGAAATCATCCGCAACATGGTCATCACCTCGAGCGGCTTCGGCTTTGAGATCGAAGTTACCGCAAAGGTGTGCAAATTGCGCTGCGCCACCTATGAAGTGCCCATCAGCTATTACGGCCGGACCTACGAACAAGGAAAAAAAATTGGGCTCAAAGACGGTATTGCCGCCTTGTGGTACGTACTACGCTATAACTGGTTCACCAGTCTGCAGGCGAGTTATCGAGCTATCCCAAGCTTGCCCGCGACTGCGCCGCTCGCTGATGGGGCGCCGCTGCCTGGACCGGAAACGGACCCGCGAATAGTCCACTCCCGTCGGGTAGACGCACCGCTCGAATCGTAGCCATGCCCAGGTTGTAAACCTGAAAGAGCGCCAGTACGTCTTCCTGCATGAGATCCGGGGGGGCGTGGGCAACCCAACAGTCCTTCCTAACGGCGGCCAAAGCCTGCCGAAACTCCGGCGGAGCGTCGGCGTAAGACCAGAGGCGCAGAATCGGCCTCACGGCGTCAACATTGCTCATCAATTGTGTCCCTATAGCTGCTCAGCGCTTACTGTCCAGTCTATCCCAAGAATCAGCGAACATCAGGCAAAAATCGCCTCGCCCCCGAGGGCGATACCGGGAAAAGTCGATCAAAATATCTTGCCCGGAGGCGGCCCGGGCAGTACTACCTGGATTGACTTCCCCGCCGCTCTTAACGTTACATGGATCTAAGGTCTCGATTTCGAAACCTTTACGGAGGAGTTAGTAATGACAACCGAAAACCACATGCCCGAGCAAGCTTCGCGCACCCTTGCGATTGTGCCCGAATTGGATGTTTTGCCACAAATCGGTGATCGTGTTCGTATTGAAAAGGGCCCTTTCGCGGGCGCCGAAGCCGTCCTTCTGCAAAGTGGCAGCCGCCGCGCCATCGTCTCGCTCCAGGTGCTCGAGCGCTCAGTAGCCGTCGAGTTCAACAGCAACTGGCTGACGCCTCCAGCGGTCCGTCAGGGATGCGCTGCGTCGGCCGATATATAAAGAGTGAAAAAGATACTCGTCACTGGCGGGGCGGGATTCATCGGCAGCCATCTTGTCGATTGTTTGGCGGGCGACCCGGAGAATCATGTCATTGTCCTGGACAATCTACGGCGGGGTACGGTCACAAACCTCGAGCAATCGCTCGTCCGGATTCGCTTTGTCGAAGGGGACGTTCGCGACCGGGAGCTCGTCGAGCAATCGATGCAGGAGGTTGAGGTGGTCTATCACCTGGCGGCGCAATCCAACGTCTTGGGTGCCGTTGCCGACCTTGATTACTCGTTCAGTACCAACGTCTTGGGCACCTTCGAGATCTTGCGCGCCGCCGCCCGGTCGGGTGTCCGGCAGTTGATCTTCACCTCCTCGCGGGAGGTCTACGGAGATCCCGAGTATATCCCGGTACCCGAAACCGCCCCGGTCTGCCCTAAAAACGCCTACGGCGCGAGCAAGGCGGCCGGCGAAATGTACTGCCGGGTACTCGCATCGCCCACTTTTAAGACAGTCATCTTACGCCTGGCGAATGTCTATGGCCCGCGGGATTTCGATCGGGTAATTCCCATCTTTGCCGGCCAGGCGCTCTCCGGTTTGCCCCTTACCCTCTACGGCGGCAGGCAAATTTTGGATTTTGTGTGGGTCGATACCGTGGTCGAGTGTCTGATTGAGGCCAGCCGCAGCAGTTTCCCAGCCGGACCGGTCAACGTAGGCAGCGGCAAGCCCACCGAACTGCTCCACTTGGCGGAAAAAGTAATCTCGCATACTAAGTCGGCCTCGCGTCTTCAGCTAGCCCCATCGCGCGAAATCGAAGTTTCCCGCTTTGTCGCCGATACCACGCTTCTGGGCCGGGTTTTTCCCGCCAGGATCCTCGACGATCCGCTGCATTATCTGCCGGAGTTGATCGCTTCCATCCGCGAAAACGCGTCGAACCTAGCGCTGCGGGGCTAAGTTACATTTCGCGATTTTGATTAAATTATTACTTTTCTATTTCGTATCACTAAGGTGGCCCATTCCGCGATTTCTTTCGTCCTAGTACTTCGTCCTGTACGTCTACATTGACACTGGTTCACTACAAAAGGTATAAAAATTTATACCTGTTGCATACAAAGCTTATCCCAATGGGGATTTTGTGGCGGTAGCGTCTCTTTTTGAGCTTGCAAAGCCATAAGTTCTTGTTAGGACGATTTGGGGCGATAAGTGTTTGTGGCGCGACCGGACGAAGAAATGAATTTAGCTGAAGTTACTTCGCGAAACGGAAACTATCAATGGTTCGCACTCAAAACGGTAGCGCACGAGAAAACGGTAGCCGAGTTATTGGGTATGAAGGGCTTCGAGAATTTTCTGCCTTTGTATCGCTCGCGCAAGAAATGGTCGGACCGGGTGAAGGAAGTGCATCTTCCCTTTTTTCCCGGCTATGTCTTCTGTAAGTTTGATCCGGCTCACCGGCTGCCCATCCTGACAACTTACGGCGTATCTTTTGTTGTAGGCAGCGGCAGAGTACCGGTTCCGGTGAGCGAAGCCGAAATAGCTGCTTTAAAAAAGGTGGTTGCTTCGGGTGTCGCTGCAAGTCCTTGTCCCTTCCTCGCCGTCGGGGAAAGGATAGAAATCGTGGAAGGCCCGCTGCAAGGCCTAGAAGGTCTACTTACCAACATCAAAAGCAGTTGCCGGGTGGTGGTGTCGGTGAGCCTTCTTCAACGTTCGCTTTCCGCCGAAATAGACCGACATTGGGTGAGGCGTCTCCCTAAAGCGCGGCAGCCCGTGGAGAATCGTAGCGAGGCCGCGATTTTCTAAACGTTTCTACCGCAAGTAAAACTCATTTTCGTTTTAATCCGGCTTTAAATCCCAGCTCCTTTCCGGTTAAATCGGCCGGCCGAAGTGAAAACCCGAGCGCCGCCAGACCTCCGGTCGTGGCTTCTCGCGCTCCTAACAAATCTCTCCCAAGAGTCCGCTCAATCCGGCAGTGCCGCTCCTCAAAAACAGAAATAGACTCGTTAGCTTCCGGTTGGCGCCGGACGAGTATTCGTCCGTTCAGCAGGCTTGTGTAACGATTGGCGCCCGAAGCATTTCCGATTTCGCCCGGCAAACTCTTTTGAGTTGCGTCGAGTGCGGTGACGCGTCGCTCGAAGGCGACCTGGTCACCATCGCACGCCGCTTGAAAGAAGTGGAAACTGCCCTCGAGGTGGCTCGGGCCCTGATTGCGCGGGTGCTTGGCTCGGAACCTTCGAAGAACGGCGGCCAGCTTGGCGCCGTTACAGAGATCACCGCCGCGCCGGGCCGCGACGAGCGGGAAAACCGGCGCGCCATGGCGGATAACGCCTGACACAGTTCGCTCACCCGGTTCCGGGCCGCCCCGTCCAGGCCGATGGTGGCGCGGATTTCTGGCTGGGGCGGGATTAGCCTAAATAGCTGGAAGAATCTTCACCTATGTTGTTTCGAGCCATTCCAATATTTGTCCTCTCGGGACTCGCGGCCGCCGCGCTCGCCAGCGCGCAGAACGCTCCGCCCGAACTGCCCCAGCAGGAGCCTACCCCGAGCGCTTACGCGACCACCCAGATGCCGTCCGAGACCGCCGCTCTGATCCGTCCGGACGACCTAGTGACGATTGAAGCTTTAAACGTGGAAGAGATCAGCAAAGCCTGGCGCGTGGCCGGTTCGGGAGATCTGAGTCTGCCGATCCTTGGCCGCATTCATGCCGCCGGCATGACGGTCGACCAGCTCGAACAGGAATTGACCTCCCGCCTGAAACAGTTCGTTCGGAACCCCCAGGTGACGGTGTTTATTTCCGAATTCCGCGGCCATCCGGTCACCATATCGGGCGCGGTCGAAAAACCGGGAGTAGTCCAGCTCCAAGGGCCGGCTTCGCTTTTTGACGTGTTGGTGGATGCCGGCGGACCGAAAGACGCCGGCGCCACCCTGACCTTGACCCGAAACCGCGATTATGGCGTTATTTCTTATTCCGACGCCAAAACCTCGGCCGACGGGGCGTATAGCGTCGCCGAGGTGCCGTTGAAGGACGTGACGCAAAAGGACAGCGTAGCCGCCAACATAGCGGTGTTGCCTTACGACGTCATCACGGTTTCGAAAGACGACAGACGGCGGCGGCTGGTCTACGTGGCCGGCGAAGTGAACCGGCCCGGAGCGATCGAGTTGGTAAACCAGGACAAGGTCTCGTTGAGCCAGGCGCTCGCGATGGCGGGCGGCCTCACGCGCCTGGCCTCCTCCAAAAAGACCATCCTCCGCCATGTCGACAAGAACGGCATGGAAGTTGCGTCGATCCACGTAAACGCGCATCGCATCCTCGATGGCGAAGAGAAGGATTTACCGCTGCGGGATGGAGATATTCTGATCGTACCGACCAACCGCCTGGCGGTCTACACCGAGGCTATGACCTCGACCGCCATCTCCTCCAGCGTCGTTATACTCGGCCGGCTCTAAAGCGGCATACAATTTACGAAGTCTCGCCGTGTCACATCATATTCCCTTGCCAAGCAAATCTGAACAGGAACTGACCGTCGCCAATCGAAGCGCCGCCGCGCCCATGGGCATGGTCTATCTCGAGCCGCTGCAGAACCGACCCACGAGCGAGGCGGACTCGAACGGCATGCTTGAGTATTTCGAACTGCTCCGCGGCCACAAACTGTTGGTGCTCGCAATGCTCCTGCTCGGCACCGGCGCCGGTTGTATTATCAGCTTCCTGCAAGTGCCGATTTACGAGGCGCACAGTTATCTGGAGTTTCAAAGCGCCAGCAACGGAGGGGATGCCGCCGGCATGGGAGATCACGATGGGAACGGTTTTTCGTCGGAAAACTTCCTGACCACCCAGGTGAAGGTATTGCAGAGCATGTCGCTGCAGAAGCGCGTTGAAGCCAAAGTCCGCGACGAGTATCCTAAAACCGCCTACGCCGCTCCCGGCCGGCTGACCGCCTGGCGGAAGGCCTTCGGGCTGTCCATGCCGCGCGGAGCGCGCACCAAGGCGCTCGCTCCGGTAGAGGTGACGGCGCGCGTCGTCGAAAACAGCCGGATCATCGAGATCCTGTGCGACTCACCGGATCCGCAGTATTCGGCTGCCTTTGCCAACACCATGGCGAAAGAATACATCGAATATAGTCTCGAATCCGTCTGGGCGTCGGCCAACAAAACCGCCGAGTGGATGAACAAGCAGTTGGATCGGTTAAAGACCAACTTGCAGCAATCCGAGAATCACCTCCAGCAATATAGTCAGAATTCCGGCCTGGTCTATACCGGCGCCGAACAGAGCATCGAGGAGGATGCGCTCAAGCAACTGCAAGCCGAGTATGCCACCGCCAAGGCCGACCGCATAGCCAAACAGTCGCTTTCGGAAATGGCGGCTTCCTCGCAAGTCGATTCCATCCCCGAGGTGGTCGACAACGGGCGCTTGGGCGAGTACCAGCGTAAGATGGCCGAGTTGCGGCAGGAGCTCGCCGAGTTGCTCACGCTCTACACCCCGTCCCACTACAGAGTGATGAAAGTGCAGGCCGAGATCACCGCTCTGACGAATACCATCGGCGGCGAGCGCAAGACCATCCGCACCCGCATCGAAAACGAATATGCGGCCGCGCGGCGCCGCGAAGACCTGCTGTCGGCCGAATATGGCAAGCAGATGGACCGGCTCCTCCAAACCGACCGCAAATCGGTCTATTACGACATCCTCAAGCATGAAGTGGATACCGACCGTTCCATCTACGATCAGTTACTGCAGAAGACCAAGCAGGTCGAAGTCGGCTCGGCAGTGCAGGCGAGCGGTACTCGCATACTCGATCCGGCGGAGGTTCCGGCGCGGCCCAGTCGGCCGAATCTGGCGCGCAACGCCTCGTTTGGATTTCTGTTCGGCCTGTTCGGCGCCTTCGGCCTTGTCTTCGCCCTCGAATTTATCGATCGTAGTGTGCGCGCGCCAGGCGAGGCCCCGTTCCATTTGCAGGTACCGGAGCTGGGTGTGATCCCGTCTCAAAAGTACTTTCCGCAGGCGGCCGAGAGCCGCGGTCCCCGCTCGAACGGCCATCGCCCCGGTGGACAATCATTCGAGCTCTCCACCTGGCAGGATCATCCGTCGCTGCTCGCCGAATCATTCCGCAGCGCGCTTGCTTCGATCATGGTTTCCGGCAACGGCGCCACACTGCCCGGGGTGATCATGATCACCAGCGCCGGCAAGGGGGAAGGGAAGAGCTCGATCGTCAGCAATCTGGGAATCGCACTCGCCGAAATCAATCAACGTGTGCTGCTGGTCGACGCCGACATGCGCAAGCCGCATCTGCACGACATCTTCAATGTTGCGAATAGCTGGGGATTGAGCGACTTGTTGCGCGAAAAATCCTCGCTCGAAAACAGCCCGGTCGAAGGGCTGTGCCGCAAGACCGACATCGAAGGCCTGCACCTGCTGCCGAGCGGTCCCGGAACACTCAGCATCGCGAACTTGCTCTATTCCCGGCGGCTCTTTGAATTGCTTCAGAAACTGCGCGCGGAATTCGATATCGTCGTCATCGATACGCCCCCCATGCTCTATATCTCCGATGCGCGCGTGCTCGGACGCCTGGCCGACGGCGCCATCCTGGTCATTCGCGCCAGCAAGACGACGCGCGACGCCGCGCGCGCGGCCAAGCAGCGCCTGGTTGATGACGGCATTCCGGTGCTCGGCACGATTCTGAACGAGTACGACTTGCGAAAGAAGTCGCGCTACGGCTATTACAATTCCTACACCTATTGATTCGCCGGTGGCCCGGTCAACCGGCGTTGCCCAGTTCCGTTTCGCGGCCGGGCGTATGCTGGCGGCCTGCAGCCTGGCGCTGCTCTCACCGGCGCTCGCGCTCGTCGCTCTGGCCGTTTGGCTTGACGATGGTAGTCCGGTTTTGTTTCGGCAGACGCGGGTGGGACGCGGCGGTCGGCCCTTCGTCTTATTTAAGTTCCGGTCGATGTTTAACCGCCCCCTTGACGCCCGGGCGGGCGCACTGCTGACGGCGAGCGGAGACCCCCGGGTCACCCGCACTGGCCGGTTTCTGAGAAAGTTCAAGATCGACGAGTTGCCTCAATTGTGGAACGTTCTGCGCGGCGAAATGAGTCTGATTGGACCGCGGCCCGAGGTTCCGCGCTATGTCGATACGAGCCAGGCAGTCTGGCGCGCCGTGCTCGGTGTGCGGCCCGGAATTACCGATGTGGCGACGCTGTTGTATCGCGACGAAGAGCGGATTCTCGCTGGCTTCGCCGATCCGGAAAAGGCTTATCGCGAAACGGTGCTGCCCGCTAAACTGGCGCTGAACCTCGCCTACCTCGGACGCCGCTCCTGCTTGCGAGACGTGAAGCTATTGGCCCTCACCGCCTGGCATAGCTTGCTGCCGGGCGCCGTCGATGCCGAAAAACTTAAGAAATTGATCCTTCCATAAGACACTCGATGACGACAAAAAGTTTTATTCCGTTTCACCTGCCTTCGATTGGCGAGGAGGAGATCGACGAGGTCGTGGCTACGCTGCGCTCCGGCTGGATTACCACCGGCCCGCGGACCGCTCAATTCGAAACCGATTTCCGGGCGTATCTCGGCTGCCGGCACGCTCTCGCGGTGAATTCGGCGACCGCGGCCATGCATCTGGCGCTCGCCGCCTCCGACATCGGCCCGGGCGACGAGGTGATCACCACGCCGCTCACGTTCTGCGCCACCGTCAACGTGATCGTGCAGGTGGGCGCGACCCCGGTGCTCGCCGATGTAGGGAGCGACGGCAATATCAATCCGCATGCCATCGCCGAACGCATCACGCCGCGCACCAAAGCGATTATTCCCGTGCATCTGGCGGGCAAGCCGTGTAACATGAACGCCATCTGGCGGCTGGCCCGGCGCCACGGACTGCGCGTGATTGAAGACGCCGCGCACGCCACCGAAGCGCAGTATCAAGACTTCCCGCTCGCCTCGAGCGAAGCGCCGTTTTCTAGCGATGCCGTCGCCTTCAGCTTTTACGCCACCAAAAACCTGACCACCGGCGAAGGCGGTATGCTCGCCACCAACGATGCCGCACTCGCCGAGCGCATGCGCGTCCTCTGCCTGCACGGCATTTCGAAAGACGCCTGGAACCGTTACGCCGAAAAAGGGAAGTGGTTCTACCAGGTGCTCGAATCGGGTTTCAAATACAACTTAAGCGACATTCAATCGGCCATCGGCATTCATCAATTGCGTAAATTGGAGCGCTCGGCGGCCGTGCGCCGCCGGTTGGTCGATCTCTACAAAGCGGAACTTGCCGACGTCCCTGAGATCGAGCTGCCCGAAGACAGCGCCGACGGACGGCATGCCTGGCACTTATTCGCCATTCGCCTGAACCTGGACCGCTTGACAGTCGACCGCGCCGGCTTCATGGCCGAATTGCAGCGCCAGGGCGTCGGCGCGAGCGTCCACTTCATTCCCATTCCGCTGCATCCGTTTTTCGCCCGCTGGCGCGACCTCCCGGAAAACCAGTGCCCGCGCGCGCTGGCGCTTTATGAGCGCATCGTGTCGCTGCCGTTATATCCCGCGCTTTCCGAAGAGCAAGTGGCGGACGTGGCGGCGCGGGTCAAACAAATCGTTGCGCGTCACCGCGTGGCGCGCGAGCCGCTCGCCGTCGCAGGCGATTGATTTCCGAATGCCGTTCGAAATGGCAACCCATCTATCATGCTGAAGCTTCGTTCGCGTCATCGCCGCATGGTGCTGAGAGTTCTCTTGGCGTCGCTCGTCGTTGGTTCTTTGATCACCGCTTTTCTGCTGCGCTTCGAGTACGCCATTCCGAAGTCCGAGCTGCGGAATCTGTGGGGCGGGCTCATCATCGCGGTGGTGATTAAGATGGTCGCCTTCTACGCCGCCAAGTGCGATCGCGGCGGCTGGCGCTATAGCGGCATTGCCGATTTGTACCTGCTGCTCAGCGCCAATGTGTTGGCCTCGCTCGCCTTCACGGTGGCCGTGCTGCTGACCTATGGCTGGGCCTTCCCGCGCTCGGTCTACTGCATCGATTTTCTGCTGTGTTTTCTCGCGACCGCGGGCGCGCGCATGGCCGTGCGGATCTATCACGAAAGTTTCGCCAATAACACCGGCTCGACGCCCAGCCGCAATATTTTGATCTACGGCGCGGGCAGCGCCGCCATGGCGCTGCTGCGCGAGATCCGTTCGAATCCGGCGCTCGGCTGGCAGGTGCGCGGGCTGCTCGACGACAGTCCGCATAAAGCCGGCCTCACGCTGATGGGCGTTCCCGTGCTCGGCTCCGGCCGACAGGCCTCGCTCATCGTGAATCGCTTCCGCCGCAAGAACATCCGTATCGATCAGATCGTGATCGCCATGCCTTCGGTGACCGCGCGTAAGATGAGCGAAGCGCTCGCCAACTGCCGCGCCGCCGGCCTGCCGTGTAAAACCCTGCCCGGGGTGGCCGCTTTGCTGACCGGCAACGTTTCCATCTCGCAAATCCGCGACGTTTCGGCCGAAGATCTGCTGGGCCGCAAACCGGTGCGCCTCGACGAAGAACTGATTCGCCGCTCGGTCGAAGGCGCCTCGGTGATGGTCACCGGCGGTGGTGGTTCGATCGGCTCGGAATTGTGCCGCCAACTCGCTTCCTTCCGGCCTGCGAGGCTCGTGGTCTTCGAGCGCGCCGAAAGTGACTTGTTCGCCATTCACCGTGAATTGACCACCAGTTACGCGGGCGTCGAAATCGTGCCGGTGATCGGCGATATCCGCGAATACGCGAGCGTCGAGCGCTGCATCCGCCGCTACGAGATCAACTCCATCTTCCACGCCGCCGCCTATAAACACGTTCCGGTGATGGAGAATCACGTGCTTGAGGCCATTAAGAATAACGTCCTCGGCACCCGCAACCTGGTGAATGCCGCGGTCTATAACGGCGTAGGCCAGTTTCTGATGATTTCTTCCGATAAGGCGGTGAATCCCACCAACATCATGGGCTTGACCAAGCGCGTAGCCGAGCTGATCGTCTCCGCGCTGCCCAATGAAGGCTCGGGTACCAAGTTCGTCTCGGTGCGCTTTGGAAACGTGCTCGGCAGCAATGGCAGTGTGGTGCCGCTGTTCCGCGAGCAAATTGCCGCGGGCGGCCCGGTGACCGTCACGCATCCGGAAATGCGCCGCTACTTCATGACCATTTCCGAAGCCGTGCAGTTGGTGCTGCAGGCTTCGGCGATGTGTAATGGCTCCGAGATTTTCGTGCTCGATATGGGCGACCCGGTGCCGATCGTCAATCTGGCCCGCGAAATGATCCGGCTCTCGGGTTACGAGCCAGATGTCGATATCGAAATCCGCTATACCGGCACGCGTCCCGGGGAAAAGCTGTTTGAGGAGTTAGTCCTCGACGGTGAAGAGATGTTGCCCACTTATCACGAGAAGATCCGCATCTTCCGCGGTTCGCGGCTGAGCTGCGCCGCCATGGATCAATGGCTGACCGAACTGCAGTCCCTGGTTAGCCGCGAGGATGAGCTGGGCATACTCACCCATCTCAAGGAACTCGTGCCGGAATATCAGCCCGTCGGCGCCTGGCGCGAGCTGATGGACCCGGCGCAGGTGCATGCCGCCGCGGCGTCGTAAGAACTGTCCCGAATTCCCCTTCGAAGTGAAGTTTGGAGAGAGATTTTGTCTTCCTTACCCGATACCGTAATCCTTGAAAACGCAAAGCCATACGAGCCGCCAGCCGGAAAAGCGTCGGAGCGCGTGCTGCGCATCGAAGCGACCAGCGGGTGGGTCGCGCTCAAGCTCAGGGAGTTGAGCGAATACCGCGAGCTGCTCTATTTTCTCATCTGGCGCGATATCAAAGTCCGCTATAAGCAAACCGCGCTCGGCGCCGCCTGGGCGGTGATGCAGCCGTTATTCACCATGCTGATCTTCAGCTTGTTTTTCGGCCGGCTGGCCAAAGTTCCTTCGGACGGCATTCCGTATCCGGCTTTCAGCTACGCCGCTTTAGTGCCCTGGACGTTTTTTGCGCACGGCCTCACGCAGGGCTCCGACAGCCTGGTCGGCAGCGCCAATCTCATTCGCAAAGTGTATTTCCCGCGGCTGCTGATTCCATTGGCCACGGTACTTGCCGGAGGGGTCGATTTTCTGGTCGCTTTCGTCCTTTTGCTCTTCATGATCGCCGGCTACCACATTCATCCGAGACATGTGCTGTGGGTGTTTCCGCTGGTACTACTCGCCCTCTGCACCTCGCTCGGCGTGGGCTTCTGGCTGAGCGCCCTGAACGTGAAGTTCCGCGACGTCAAGTACACGCTGCCCTTCCTGACGCAGTTCTGGATGTTTGCGACGCCCATTGCCTATCCGAGCAGTCTGCTGCACGAGCCCTGGCACACGCTCTACGGCTTGAATCCCATGGCGGGCGTGGTCGAAGGATTCCGCTGGGCGCTCTTGGGCTCGAAAACCGAGCCGGGCCCCATGATGCTGGTCTCGGCGCTGGTCTCGCTCGTCATTTTGCTCGGCGGCGCTTACTATTTCCGGCGTATGGAGAAAACCTTCGCCGATACGGTCTAAGAGAACGGTCTAAGAGATGAGTAGTGTGCGGAAGTGTTTCATCGTCGCCGAAGTGGCGCAGGCGCACGACGGCAGTCTCGGTGCGGCGCACGCCTATATCGACGCCATCGCGCGGGCCGGTGCCGATGCCGTCAAATTTCAGACGCATATCGCCGCCGCTGAGAGCACGTCGCACGAGCCCTGGCGGGTGAAGTTCAGCCTGCAGGACGCGACGCGGCTCGATTACTGGCGCCGTACCGGATTCTCCGAAGAGCAATGGGCGGGTTTAGCGAAGCATGCGGAAGAGCGCGGCCTGCTGTTTATCAGTTCGCCGTTTTCGATCGAAGCGGCCGAGTTGCTGCGCCGCGTGGGCGTGGCGGTTTGGAAAATCGCCTCGGGCGAAGTCGGCAACCCGGCGTTGTTCGATTTTGTCGCCGCTACCGGTCTTCCGGTGATGCTCTCGACCGGCATGAGCCGCCTCGCCGAGATCGACCGGGCAGTCGCGCGTCTGGCGCGTAAGAACGTGCCGCTCACCGTATTGCAATGCACCACCGCCTATCCTTGTCCACCCGAGAAGGTAGGGCTGAATCTGCTCACCCTATTCCGGGAACGCTATCAAGCGAAGGTCGGCCTGTCGGATCATTCGGGCCAGATTTATGCGGGATTGGCCGCCGCCGCGGCCGGCGCCGACGCGCTAGAAGTGCA
>DASYAX010000192.1:0-12242 GCA_036501045.1 Bryobacteraceae bacterium | reverse complement strand
AACTCAAGTGCGGACTCGATGGTTTCGAATGGTCGGGCAAGTTCGCCTGGCATCATCTATGCATATCGGCACGCGATTCGAATCTGTTCAGAAGTTGCCGCCGCTGCTGTTGTATCGCCGGGCTGGCACTGAAAAAGTAGGGCGTAAGTGGAAAAACACCTCTCGCCTGAAGACGGCCGCGGAATACATCTGCCGCACGATGCAGGCTGCGCGTAAACTCATGCGAACCGGTCAGATTCCAGCCACGCGCGGCGATCGCAAGGTGCGCCTCCGCAAGTCCGACATCGACGCTTGGGCTGCGCCCATGACAAAACTCAATTAAGGAGCTGGCTGGTGCTCCGCTCGATGCCGTTGTAGTTCCAGCCGGGCCTCTTCGCACTCGTTCTGTAGGGACTGCATATCGCGACTCGCCGCGGCGAACGAGGCGGGCTCTCCTTTACCCGCTATATGGGCAATGCGCTCAGCGACAGCCGCAAGCCTGTTCGCGGCGTCCTGGACCGCGTCTGAGAGAACACGGCACGTCTCGCACGGTAACGTGTTACGCCGCGTTGGTAGGCGTGATTGCGACGAGAACGCGTCAAACATCTCGAGGTTATTTTTGAAATCCGCATCCATAGATGTTCGGCAGCTTCATTCCTTCATTCGGCTTGGAACGGGAAGAAAGCGCTCCCCTGGACCGCTGCAGTTAAGAAGCCAAATCCCGATCTATTTGTAAGTGCGGGTTTTCAGTGGGCGGAGACTTCTCTTCGTCTGCAAACTTTGCGAGGCGAGTCCGCAAATTTGCACGATACCCAATCGCAGGTCTAAGCACATTAGGTGCCTGTGGCCCTCTAGAACGACATGTGAATGACACGCTAACAAGGTACGCGGATTGCGCCGTAGGAGAGTTATTCATCGCCATAATGTCGTTATATTGCCTCTGCGAGAAGGTGTAAGTATGTGTCGTATCGAACTCGATTGTCCCGGCCGCAGCGCTCGAGGGAAACGTAAGAACTAAGGGTGTCGATGCCGCTGTCCCAGAGGTCCATTGCCGCATTGTGAGCACCAGGGAGCCGTCCGATGGTTGTGCTGTCTCTATGCTTGCCGTGAAGTTTCCAGCGGTGCACCCAACGGGCATCGGCGTCCTGCGGTTTGACTCCGTGGAGTCGTAGACAGCGCCGGTGGTGCCGATTCCGCTTAGACCGATGAACCAAGTAGGTTGAGAAAACGGAAACGGAACGACCGGAACGCTCATCATGACGGTCTGCCCGCTGCCGCCGGTCGCCGCGTTGCCCGACGTACTCTGCATCTCAAAATGTGAGCTGTCGTACTGCACAATGACCACCGCGCCGTTGTTGATCTCGCCGCCACTCAGCGCTGCTAGATATTGCTGCTTCATGATGGCGGTCGCAGCCAATCCATCGATAGCCAGCGTGGCGGCCCCAGATGTGGACCTTCCCGGCCGGCGCATTTATCTCCGGGACACAAAGAACGGAGAGCTGCGTGTTCTGGTTCTCAACGACCTGGCTTTCGATGTACTGGCGAGCCTGCCGGTGGGTTCTCAGGGTGATCTGATCTTCCCTGGGGTTGATCCGTTGAAGCTGAGCGTCTACACGAGGCGTGTGTTTCGAAAGATCGGGGTAAACAATGGCAATTTCCATTCCCTGCGGCATACCACTTGCTCTGGCTGGCGATGTCGGGGGTGGATTTATACGCGATTGGCGAGATCCTTGGGCACAAGACGCCAAGAATGACGAAACGCTACAGTCACCTCAGCCCGGATTACGTATCGAAAGCCGTGGGGAAGCTCGACTCGGTATTTGCTGGAATTCTGCCCTCAGCCGAAAAAAGCCCCCGAGTTATTCGCCTAGCGTTACCGGACATTGGAAGCCTTCGGGCCAATATCGCCTAACGCCTTTAGAATGTTTGGCGTCCCCAAGGGGATTCGAACCCCTGTTATCGCCGTGAAAGGGCGGTGTCCTAGGCCGGGCTAGACGATGGGGACGCTAAGCGGCGAACTCTTTCTATCTTAGCCGAGCCTTCGCCCGGGGGCACCTTACAGTGTGTGCAAATAAGCCAAAATATTGGCCTTATCGTCGACCGAGAGCATATCGGCGTAGGCCGGCATCCCGTTTCCGCCGTTGTTGATCTGCGCCAGGACATTCTCGTCGGTTACCGGCTTGCCGCTTGCCAAGGTCTTGTGTTTGAAGAGCCCCTTCAGGGACGGTCCCATCTTCTTCTCATCCGTGTCGACGTTATGGCAAATTGCGCACTGCTCAAACGTCTCCTTGCCCTTAGCCGCGTCTCCCTTCGTGCCTCCATCCTTCTGCGCGGCGGCTAAGCCAAGCGCCAAAGACGCAAAAAGGGTGATGGTGCTTGCAAACAGAAACTTATGGCGAAACATGAATTCGTGCCCTCGCTCCCTTGAGGTTTCTCAAAATCTAAAGTCTACAACCTCTTTTATCATGGACATCTTTCCGGCGAAAATGCATCCGCATGAATGCAGATTAACGATAGGGAAACTTCACTTTCCCCGAGCGCCGTCTATCTGATTGTACGGGGTACGTTGGTACCTGCCCTCCGGAGGTCTCGTTTTCTCTGCGGGATAATGAGGATCATCCAGTGACTGATCCAGGTTTGAACCGGTACTGAGGTCGATTCTGATCCCGTTAGAAGGATTTCTATGCTCCCACGAGCCTTTGTGTGTTCGCTGCTTTTTTCCTGCCTGCTCGGCGCCTCCGCTCCCGGCGGCGCGCTGAACATGAGCCAGCCGCCCAGGGCCGGTAAGGTCGAGCTCTTCCCGGAAAGCGCGCTAAAGCCCGGTATGCAGGCCGTCGCCTGGACGGTGTTTCAGGGCGATAAGCCCGAACCGGTGCCGGTGGAGATCATCGGTATCTGGCAGAACGCCTGGGGTCCGAAGCAGGATATCATCGTCGCCAAAATGACGGGCAAAGCGCTGCACACCAATGTGGCCGGGGGCATGAGCGGCAGCCCGGTTTATATCGACGGCAAACTGGTGGGCGCCATTTCACTCCGCCTGAGTGTGTTTTCGCCCGACGCGATCTGCGGGATTACGCCCATCCAGCTCATGCTGGATGTGAACGAATTCGATCAAACCCGCCCGACGGATAGCCGTACTCCCGACAAAATTCAGCGCTCCGACGCCGCACTGCGGCTGCCGAGCGGTCTTCTCTCACGCGTCGTGGCCGCAGGGTCCGATGCCGGTTTTCAAGAGACGCCGATGATGACGCCCATCACTACGCCGATTACCATGTCGGGTTTCAGCGATGACGCCGTCAAAGAGTTTGCGCCTATTTTCAACCAGCTTGGGCTCACTGTCTCGCAGGGAGGCGCCGGCGGCGCGCTCGATTCTTCCACGCCCGCTAAGGATTGGCGCACCTCCATGCAACCTGGCGATAGCATTGCCGCCGTCCTGGTCTCTGGCGACATGGCGATGACGGCTGGCGGGACCGTTACCTACAACGATGGCAAACGCGTGCTCGCTTTCGGCCATCCCATGTTCAACTTGGGGCCGGTGGATATGCCCATCGCCAAAGACCAAATTATCACAACGCTCGCTTCTTCTTACCAGCCAACCAAGATGGGCAACGCCACCGAAGTAGTCGGTGCGCTGCGGCAGGATCGGCATAGCGGCATTGAGGGCGAGCTGGGCGCCACCGCGCGCATGATTCCGGTAAAAATGCACGTTACCTCCTTCAATGCCGACAACACGATCCGCAAAACCAGCGATTTTCATTTCAACGTCTTTCCTGATCACAAGTGGACCCCTTACCTGATGATGGCCACTTTGTTCAATGCGCTCTCTAACCTGAACGATTTTTCGGAAGAAGCCTCCTACCGGCTGCACGGTGAGTTGCAAGTGGAAGGGCAACATCCCATTGAACTGACCACCATGCAGGCTCCGACGGAGGCGCCGATCCCGACTCCCATGCTTCTGGCCGGCTGGTGGGGAGACAAATTTAACCGCCTCTTTGTCAATTCCAGCAAGCTCCCGCGGTTGGACGCCGTCAATATCAATGTCGACCTGCTACCCGAGCGACGCATCTCGCAAATCGAATCGGCCTGGATCGCTGACAACAAAGTTACGCCCGGCACTGATGTTGCCGTAAAGGTCTTCCTGCGGCCTTATCGCGGTGATCGCATTGAGCGGACCGTGAAGGTGAAAATTCCCGCCGGACTGGCCCGCGGTCAGCACGAAATCCTGTTCAGCGATGCGGAAACGCTCAGTCACTTTCAAAACATCGCGGCTTCGCTGAATCGCATCGAAGATATTCCGCAGACCGTCGCTCTTCTCAACCAGGAGCGCAGCAACAACCGTCTCTACGTCTCGCTCATCGAGTCTCAACCGACTGTCTATTCTGATGAGAAAGTATTGCCGAGCCTGCCCGCTTCCGTACTGAACGTCATGCAAAGCGGCCGGGCGACAAATCACCAATTTGTGAGCGCACCGGAAAGTGCGCACGAGCAGACCTCCGTTCCCTTCGACACGGTCGTTACCGGCAGCTACTCGCTAAAAATATACGTGAACTGAAGGGTTTTCGTCGTCAAAACATGAACAATTACCCGCGCCCACGCCGGGCCGTCTCCCTAGTCTTGCTGCTGGCGGCCCCAGTCTTATGCCTGGCCGTCGATACTCACGTCTGGGAACAATCGGAACAGGCCGATTTTGCACGTGGTACACCGCAAAAGCTCTCCATTCGCAGCGACGGCCACGTCAGCCTGGCGCCGGAGTTCAAGGAACTGGATAGCACAAACACGCCGTATCTCTGGGCCGTCGCCGAAGACTCGAAGGGGACCCTTTACTATGCGGGGGGCGCGCCTACCGGCGCTTCTACCAAGATCTACGCGCTCCCAAGAAACGGTAAGCCTAAAACGTTCGCCGATGTCCCCGGACTCGAGGTTCACGCACTCGCGGTCGACTCGCAAGATCGTGTCTATGCGGCGGTCCTGCCGGATGCCAAAATCTACCGCATCGATGCGCACGGAAAACCAGATCTCTTCTACGACACGAAATGTAAGTACATCTGGGCCATGGTCTTTGACCATGCAGGCAATCTTTTCGTAGCCACCGGCGATTCCGGCATCATCTACAAGGTGACTGCGGACGGCCAAGGCTCGAAGTTTTTCGATACGGAAGAAACACACGCGCGCTCGATGATTCTCGACCGAGACGGCAACCTGATTGTCGGCACGGAGCCAAGCGGTTTAATCCTGCGAATCACCCCCCAGGGCCAAGGTTTCGTGTTGTATCAGGCAAATAAGCGCGAAGTTACGGCAGTCGCCGCGCGCGATGGCGTTGTCTACGCCGCGGCTGTCGGCAATAAGCCGTTGAGTGTGTCGGTGACCGGGTCAGTCCCCGTTCTTCCAACAAATCCACCTGCCGTCACGGCAACCGGGGCCTCTCGCGCCGGTACCAATCCGCCCAAGCTGGCGCCGCCCGTCGGCTCCTTGTCGGCCTCGGTATCGGGCGGATCGGAAGTTTATCGCATTCAGAAAGATGGATTCGCAGAGCGCATTTGGAGCTCGGCAAATGACATTGTTTACGCCATCGCATTTGATGCCGCGGGAACGCCGCTGTTGGGAACCGGCAACAAGGGAATCATTTACCGCGTCGATTCCGATCAGCTTTCTACCGAACTCCTCAACGCTCCGCCGACGCAAGTGACGGCTTTCCTGCAAGGCAAGAACGGAATGGTTTACGCCGCGACCGGAAACGTCGGCAATCTTTATTCCATTGGTCCCGGCCTCGAGAAAAGCGGCACTCTGGTCAGCGAAGTTCTGGACGCAGACGATTTCGTTTATTGGGGCAAAGTTCATCTTACGTCCACGCCGCACGGTGGAACTTTGTCACTCGATACCCGTAGCGGCAATCTAAATCATCCGGAAAAAAATTGGAGCTCTTGGAGCGAAGTTGCTCTTTCCGAGCTGGGCGGCCAAGTCCACTCGCCGCCGGCGCGCTTCTTGCAGTACCGTCTGCGCCTGACGAAATCGCCAGCCGGCGAATCGCCCGATTTGAGCACTGTCGATATTGCTTACCTGCCCAAGAACATTGCGCCGAAGGTGCTGCAGATTGAGATCGCGCCGGTCAACTACCGGCAGGCTCCGAGCAACCAAAGCCTGGAGAGATCCGTCGAGCCATCCGGTTCGCCCTCGACCCTGACGTTACCTGCGGTGGGGCAGAAGAGAGCCGCCGGTCTCACGCCAGGTCTGGAACTCAATACCGGATCCACGCTCCAATACAACAAGGGATACGTGACTGTGCGCTGGAATGCCAGCGACTCGAATAGCGATCCGCTGATTTACAAAGTAGAGATCCGGGGCAAGAACGACAACCTGTGGCGCCTTCTGAAAGACAAACTGCAGGACCGTCACTATGCCTTCGATAGCGCGGCGTTTCCAGATGGCAGCTACATTGTGCGGGTGACCGCGAGCGACGCGCCCGGGAATACGCCGGCCGCAACGCTAACGTCCTCCCTCGCGAGCGATAGCTTCGTCATCGATAACACGCCGCCGGAAATTATCGTGAATTCAGTCACTCCTCATTCCGCCACGTTCACGGCCAAAGATGCGCTGAGCTGGATCGATAAAGCTGAGTATTCGGTAAACGGGGGCGAATGGACGATCCTTGAGCCGGTAAACAAGGTCACCGATTCGCAATCGCTCGAGTATCGGATCGAAGCTAAAGAAGGCCAGTTCGTAACGGTTCGCGTCTTCGACGAATACGACAACGCCGTTGTCAAACAACTGGCGCTTAAATAAAGCTCAGTCCTTTTTGAGCGCCTACGCCGCGGATATATTGAGCCGCTTCCTGATATTCTTCGGCGGTTTTCAGATGCTCCATCATGAGCGGAACGTCGCGAAGCTTGCTCAACTCGCCCAGGTAGCGGCCGTAATCCATCTGTCCCCGGCCGGGCACAACCTCTAAGAAATGAACATTCAGCTCGACAATCCATTGGAGGTCTTTGGCATGGCAAGAAGTGATCCAAAGCCCTAATTTCGAAAAACATTCGCCGATAAATTCGCTGTTTCCGTAGAACCTCGCTGGGCAATTCACGCCGTTGCAGACATCCATGTGCACCCCGAATCGCGGGCGATCGACCGCGCGAATCAGCCGCAAATAGGAGTCGGGTCCGTCCGGAATGTTCCAACCCATCATTTCAATCGTGAATTTCGTCCGCTTGGGCTTTACCGTGTCGAGGATGTGACGGCAATTCTCGACCGTAGCGTCGAAGAACTCCGGCGACAAATTTTTCGGGTTTGGGCCATACCAGACAGTCGGGTTGTAGGACCCGGCAATGTCGACGCAACACCGAGCCCCCACCTCTTCGGCAAGCGCGCATCGCTCGGTGACGTACGCCAGGTTCGCCGCGCTCTTGGCGGAATCGGGATCCAGCATGTTCTTCCACGCTCCCACCTCGGCGATCACCACCTTCGCGTCTGAGAAGGCTTTTTCGATCACCCGCACGCGATCGGTCTCGGACACACTCGCCTGCGGGCAATAGGCCGCGCTATAACCCAATCGCCTGTGCTCACGGGCCAGCTCTTCGGGATCGTCCGACTTGAGAAAGATCGGACCACCGAAGCGGATCGGCCCTCCCCGATCTGAAATCTGTGAGGCGGCAACGACGGCTGTCCCGGAGCCTGCTAGAAATGAGCGCCTGGTCGATTGTGAAAGCATGCCAGCAGTTTATAGCGTTTCTATTCGGGTATCAGCGCGAAGGAAAAAAATGGCGCTTCAGATAATCTTCAGAGAGACGCTCTGGGAAGCAGCATCCATATCATTCATGATAGTCATTTGAACGACAACCGTTTGTTCCACAAAGTCTTAGTCGCCAATCGCGGGGAGATTGCTGTTCGCGTCATCCGCGCTCTCCGTGAAATGCGAATCGCAAGTGTCGCTGTCTTCTCCGAAGCGGATCGCGGCGCCCTGCATGTGCAGATGGCGGACGAAGCGATATGCGTTGGCCCGCCCGCTTCTTCGCAAAGCTATCTCGCGGGTGACCGGATCATTGATGCAGCGCGCACCGCTGGCGCCGAAGCCATTCATCCGGGCTACGGCTTCTTGAGCGAAAATGCTTCCTTTGCTAAATCCTGTGGAGAGGCTGGTATCAAGTTCATCGGCCCATCCTGGCAAGCCATCGCGCAGATGGGTTCCAAGACTGCTGCCCGCCGTCTGGCGATCCAGGCGGGAGCGCCGGTTGTTCCGGGAACGGAGCAGGGAATCGCCGATTACGACCAAGCCCGGAACATCGCCGCACAAATTGGTTACCCCGTGCTATTGAAAGCGTCGGCTGGCGGAGGCGGTAAGGGCATGCGGCGCGTGGAAAAAGAAATCGAGCTCCAAGCCGCCATGCGCGGCGCCGCGGGGGAAGCGGAACGCGCTTTCGGCTCGGGCGAGATCTATCTCGAGAAGCTGATCGAGCGGCCGCGTCACATCGAAGTTCAGATTCTCGGCGATGAGTATGGCCGGCTTATCCATCTCGGCGAACGTGAGTGTTCCATCCAGCGGCGTCATCAAAAAGTGGTCGAAGAGTGCCCGTCTCCGCTGGTTCTTGCCCAGCCAGAGTTGCGTGAGAAAATTGGCGAAGCGGCGCTGCGCATCGCCCGGGCAGTGAACTACGCAAACGCCGGCACGCTCGAATTTCTGGCGGACGAGCACGGCGCCTTTTACTTCCTTGAAATGAATACGCGGCTGCAGGTCGAGCATCCCGTCACCGAATGGGTTACCGGGATCGATCTGGTCCGCTGGCAGATCCGTATCGCCGCGGGCGAGCCACTCACGCTGCGCCAGCAGGACATCAGTTGGAACGGCTCGG
This sequence comes from Bryobacteraceae bacterium, assembly GCA_036501045.1. Taxonomy (GTDB): domain Bacteria; phylum Acidobacteriota; class Terriglobia; order Bryobacterales; family Bryobacteraceae; genus Bog-105. The sequence goes on along the minus strand of DASYAX010000192.1, from coordinate 3,426 downwards.
CAATTGAGTGCCGCATTTATGCCGAAGATCCGCAAAATAATTTCTTTCCCAGCCCCGGCCGTATTTCTCACTATGTTGAGCCGGCCGGCCCGGGCGTCCGCGTCGACGGCGGGGTCTATGCCGGCTGGACCGTGCCGATCGAGTACGACCCTTTGCTCGCCAAGCTCTCGGTCTGGAGCGACACACGTATCTCTGCAATCGAGCGCATGCGCCGCGCCGTTGAGGAATATCGAGTTCTGGGCATTATTACGAACTTGCGCCTGTTTGCGCAACTCATGGCCGACGAGCGCTGGCAAAAAGGCGACCTTCATACTGGGTTTTTAGATGATTTCATGAGCCGCGCTGGTCCTACCGAGCCGGAATCGCTAGCTCTGGTCGCTACAGTCCTGGCCGCGGCGCAAACGGTCCCGCAGCGTCAGCCCGTGGCTCTCGAAAACAATGGAAGCGTTAACGGATGGCGCGCCGAAGGAAGGAGAGGACTCCTGCGTTGAAGCTTAGTATCGATGTGGATGGCGAAAGCTATTTACTCGAATGCCGCCCCAATGGCGCGCAATGGGAGTTCACTCTGAGCGGCGCGGCAGATTCCTCGGGCAGCGCGTCGATCAGCGAGGTCATGCCCGGCGTGTTTTCCGTTCTGTTGGGCGCACGCAGTTTTACGGTATATGTTGGCCCGCGTGCTGGTTCAGGTGGGGACGAGTTGGAAGTGTGGGCCGGCAGCCAACGCCACGTTGTCTGGGTGGCGGACAGCCGCGATCGCTCGGCGAAATCCGCGAACGCGTCGATTGGGGGACCGGTCGACGTGCGCGCCCAAATGCCGGGAAGAGTGGTCAAGCTGCTTGTCGAGTTGGGCGCCGAGGTGGAAGCCGGACAAGGCCTGATCGTTGTCGAAGCTATGAAGATGCAGAATGAGATGAAGGCAATCCGGACCGGCCGGGTCTCGAAGATTCACGTGACGGAGGGAACGGCCGTCGCGGCCGGGGAAACGTTAATCGTAGTGGAGTAACACAGAATTTTTCGTATGGCAAGATTGGATTGCAAAAATTGCGGGGGCACCGGCTGGCTGGTCAGCGAAAAAGACGGCGTATCGGCGGCGGACCGTTGCACCTGCGTGGCGGAAGCTCGCGCCGAGGCCTTGGAAGGGCAGGCGCACATCCCGGAGAATTACCGGCAAGCTTCGTTTGAGACCTTTCATTTACCGCAGGATAATCCCACCGCGCAACGTGGTTTGGCCGATGTGATGCTGGCGGTAGCGGCGTTTACCCGTTCCTATCCCAACAATCCGAAACCCGGATTACTGCTGGCGGGCGAGCCAGGCACCGGCAAAACGCATCTGGCTGTGGCCGCCCTGCGTCTGCTTTTAGCGCGTGGTCATGAAGGGATCTTTTTCGATTATCAAAACCTGCTGGAGCGCATCCGTTCCGGTTACAGCGAAACGCTGGGTACCAGTAATCGCGAAGCGTACCGGGTCGCGCTCGAAACCGAAATTCTGCTGCTAGACGATCTGGGGGCGCATCGCGTGACCGATTGGGTGGAAGATACCGTAACAGCCATCGTCACCTACCGCTATAACCACAAGAAGCCGCTGATTGCCACGACGAATCTTCCCGATCCCGATATGGGCGGTGCATTACTCGACAAATCCGCGCTGCCTGGCGGCAAAAGCTATCGCACGACGCTCGAAGATCGCGTTGGTGAGCGTGCGCGCTCCCGCTTATTTGAAATGTGCCGGGTAATTCGCATGCCAAGCGTGGCCGACTTTCGCGTTCGGCCGCACCGCAACTAGCTCGCGCGTTCGTTAGGCAGTGGCGCTGGCCCCGAAACTGTCTACAGCTTCTTTCTCGTCTTCAAATGACGGGAACACCGTGTGAAGTTTGGTAACCTGCATCAGGTCTTTCATCTTCCCCTGCATATGCAACAGCTTCACAGAGCCCGCCTGGTTCGTAGCGGTGGTGTAAGCTCCCACCAACTCGCCTAAACCGGCACTATCCACGTAAGACACGCCGGCCATGTTCAAGACGATATTCTTACTTCCTTGCGCTAGCAGACTTTTCAATTCGTCCCGCAGGATCCCGGTATTCTCGCCCAGCGTGATTCTGCCGTTGAGGTCCACAATCGCCACATTCCCAACCCGTCGTGTTTTCGCCGTGAGTGCCATTAAGAAGCTCCTTCGCCTGGACTAATAGATTCCTTGAGGGTTTCAAAGTCGGCGGCCCATGTCAAGCACCTTTAGTAACGGGACGCCTGGCGTCGAACCATCGCTACACTGAAAAAAGCATGAAATTGGGTATCGACTTCGGGACGAACCGGATCGTGGTAGCGGCCGCCGACCGCGGCAATTATCCGCTCGTCTCTTTTGAGGGGCCGGACGGAGCGAGTCCGGATTGGTTTCCATCGTTGATCGCCTTCCGCGGCGAAGAGCGGCTTTATGGTTGGCAGGCCTGGGAGGCGCAAGGGGACGAATCCTGGACCGTCCTGCGCTCCGTCAAGCGTCTGCTCGAAGACGCGGGCCCGCGCACCTTACTGAACCTCGGCCAGGGTCAATTCTCGCTGATCGGCCTATTAAACGGGCTAGCCGCCGCGCTCCATACGGCATTGCGAAAAGACTCCAACCTAGCGCTGAAGCAGGATGAAAGGCTGCAGGCGGTGTTGGGCGTTCCGGCACACGCCACGAGCAATCAGCGCTTTCTGACCATGGAGGCTTTTCGCGCGGCCGGTTTTGAAGTGCTCGGCGTGCTGAACGAGCCAAGCGCCGCGAGCATCGAATTCGGCCATCGCCAGCGCCAAAACAAGTCTAACCAGGAAACGATTTTGGTTTACGATTTGGGCGGCGGCACGTTTGATGCCTCGCTGGTCACCCTCGACGAAAACGTTCATCACGTGATTGCCTCCGAGGGTATTGCGACCATCGGCGGCGACGATTTCGATCACATCCTGGCCGATTTGGCGCTCGAAGCTGCCGGAGTCAGCGGCGATGCCCGCGATGAGATCTCTGCCGGGGCATGGTTCCGTCTTCTGGAAGAATGCCGCGCGAAAAAGGAATCACTGAACCCCAACTCGCGGCGAGTCGCGGTCGATTTGGAGCTAATCGAACCGGCTTGGGGTAGCGTGCAGATTCCCGTCGCGGACTTTTATGAGCTGGCGCGTCCGCTTGTGGAAGAAACCATTGCCGTCGCCGAAGACCTGCTCTCTAAACACGATGGAGAATTCGAAGCGCTCTACGTAACCGGCGGTGGTAGCGAACTGCCGTTGGTGGCGCGGGTATTGCGCGAGCGCTTTGGCCGCCGCGTCCGGCGGTCGGCCTACACCCGCTCCGCCACCGCAATTGGATTAGCGATTCAGGCGGAACAGCCGGAAAGCTATCGTCTGAGCGAGCGGCTAGCGCGTTTCTTCGGAGTCTGGCGCGAGGCCAACGGCGGCGCGAGCATT
>DASYAX010000191.1:0-18364 GCA_036501045.1 Bryobacteraceae bacterium | reverse complement strand
TGAAGCCAGGCACCAGCCGGGCACGTTGGCGTACAGTGCCGCGCTGCAATTGGAGTTGTTGCAGGCGACCACCGACGAAATGGCGCGCAACGGGTGCAAGAAAATTTTGATTGTGAACGGGCATGGCGGGAACAATCACCTATTGCCTTTTTTTGCGCAGGCGCAGCTAGCGAAGCCGCACGATTACGTCGTGTACGTGTATCTGCGCGGTACGTATCCGGCGGGCCGGCCGGCGCTGAAGACCAAAGTGGATGAACACGCCGGCGAATCGGAGACGTCGCACACTCTGATCTCGCGGCCGGACCTCGTTCATCTGGATCGTGCGGCGAGCGAATCGGGAGCGGACCAGAACCGCTTGGATTTGCCCACGGGCGTATACACCGGGATTTGGTGGTACGCAAAGTTCCCCAACCACTACGCCGGCGATGGGTCGGCGGCCACCAAGGAATTGGGCGAGTTCGATATGAAGGCCTGGACGGACGATGTAGTGAATGCGATTCGCGCCATCAAAGCGGACCAGCGGAGTCTGGCGTTGCAGCGCGAGTTCTTTGAAGAATCGGGACATCCGCTCGATACGAAGCAATAGATGCATATCACGCCCACTGGCGGGGGCCCGGCAGGAGCGGAAGTAGCGCTCATCGAGGCGGGTTTGGCGAAACTCCTACCGGAAGTCGCGCCGTTGCCCGCGCCGGCACATTCGCCGGCTCCGACAACGACTCACCCGGTGCCCCAGCAGATCGGCGGCGTCGATGTGGCGGTGTTCCACGAACTGGCGCCGGCCGATTTGCCCAAATTGATGCAGATCGTGCAGCCGGAACCGCTGCCGGAGCACGCGGTGCAACTGGATCATGTGCTGCAGCAGGCGGGGCGCGAGGTAGCGGAAGGAAAAATCGAAGAAGCGGTGGGACACCTGGCGGAAGCGGCGGCGCTTGCTCCGAAGCAGGCGGAAGAACTTTCCGCGAGGCCGGAGCTGGAGCCGATTCGAACCGAAGTAGACCTATTGGTGAATCGGCTGACGAACGCCGCCATGATCGATGCGGACGTCAAGCTGACGCAGGCGGACCACACCGTGGAAGCGGCCGCCGGAGAGAAGATGCCGCAATGGGAAACGAGGCCCGAGACAGTTTTGCAGGTGGCGCACGGACTATTCGCCGCCGGCGGCTATGGGAACTATTTGCGAAGCGCCGATTTGGCGGACGCGGTTCAATCGGCATATTGGGGCGCGACGGTTATCACCGAAGAGCAGGTGCCGGGCCTTCCGGGAACGCGATTATCGGCAAAGAGTGAGCGCGGCGAGGACGGCGAGCCGGGATTGGCGCGGCGGAGCTTGGGTGTGCTGCAGGAAGAACTACCGCTGCGCGTACAGCATCTCTGGCAGCGCGCGCCGTTGTTGGTGCTGCTGCTTGCTTGGCTCGGCCTGGGAGTCGGCGCAGGCGTGTGCTGGCTCGTCATTAAACAGATCTGGCCGGAAAGTTGGGTGGCTTCGCTGGGCGATTTCGGTTTCGAAGTGTGGGGCTTGGGATTTCTCGCACTGGTGGGCTTTGGATTTTATGCGCGTGTGCGGAAAGAGCGTTGAATGAGAGAAGCTCCGTCCGACCGGGAAAAGGAAGCGCGGATTGTTTTCTCGTCGCGAGCGGTGGAGGATCCGGCGAAGCTGCTCGCTTTGGCGAAAGGGCTTCGCGATCTGGACAACAACATCGAGTACGCGCGGCGCGTGCTCGATGTAGCGCGGACGGCGGTAACAGACGCTCCGTTCGAGGCGCGTTACCCGATCTTGCACGATCTGGCGGTCGCGACCTATAAGAGCCCCGATCAGCCGCTCGACAGCCGATTGGACAAGGCGATGGCGATCGTCAACGAAACACTGTCTGGTTTAGCGGACGCCGCTAATGACCGCGACCTGGGACGCAGGCAGGACATGCTCGGCATCGCGGGCGCCATTTACAAAGTGCGTTGGAGCTCTTATGGCTTGCGCGACGATCTAGAGAAATCGCTCGGCTTCTATCGCGACGGCATGCGTCTGGGCGTCGAACGGGATCAGGGCTATACGGCGATCAATGCCGCTTTCGTACTGGATTTGCTCGCGTCGGTAGGAGCGGATACCAGCGGCAAGCAAGGCCTGCAAGCGGAAGCGAAACGGATTCGCGAGCAGGTGCGGGATACGCTGCTCGGAATAGTAAAAGCGAAGCCGGCGCTCGGGGAAGATTTTTGGTTTTTGGCGACGCTCGGAGAAGCCTATCTGGGGTTGCGTCAGTTTCCCGAGGCCATCGACTCGATGGAGAGGGCGGCAAAGCATCTGCCAGCGCCGTGGCAGTTGGAATCAACTGCGCGGCAAAGCGCGAAGCTGGCGAGTTTGATGGCAGCCGAACAAGGGATCGGCCCACGCGCGCTGGCGGATTCGGACCCTTGGCACGTGGTGCGAGCGCTCGTCGGAGGCAATCCGGATGCGGCGCGGTCGTTCATCCTGGGCAAGGTTGGCCTCGCGTTATCGGGCGGTGGCTTTCGCGCTTCGTTATTTCACATCGGAGTGCTGGCGCGGCTGGCGGAGCTCGACATGCTGCGGCATGTGGAGGTCATTTCGTGCGTGTCGGGCGGATCGATTCTCGGGGCGTTCTATTATCTCGAATTGCGAAAGGTGTTGCGCGACAAGCCCGATCAGGAAATTGAACGGGAGGATTACCTGGCGATTGTCAAACGCATCGAAGAGAATTTCCTCCGTGGCGTGCAGAAGAACATCCGCATGCGTCTGTTCCTGGGCTTCAAAACGAACGGGCGGGTGCTGACCTCGCGGCGGTCGTCGATGACGGAGCGGCTGGCGGAGTTTTACGATCGCGAGTTGTACGACCTGGTAGGAGACGAGTTTCAGGGCAAGCGGCGCAGCATCTCGGACATCCTCATCGAGCCGAAAGGGTCCGTCAATTTCAATCCGAAATACCACAATTGGGACCGTAAGAACAAGGTGCCGATCCTGGTTCTGAATGCGACCACGCTGAACACCTGCCACAACTGGCAATTCACTGCCAGCTTTATGGGCGAGCCGCCCGCGCGGGCGAGCGAGGCTGAAATCGAGGCCAACGACCGTTTGCGCCGCTTGTACTATGAAGACGCTCCGCCAGAATACAAAGAAGGGCCGGTTTCGAAGATCACGCTCAGCGAAGCGGTGGCTGCTTCGGCGTGCGTGCCCGGATTTTTCGACCCGCTTTCGCTCGATAGACTGTACGGCACTAAAGACGACACGGAGCAAGCGTACGGTACCCGATTGGTGGATGGCGGAGTCTACGATAACCAGGGCGTGGCGAGTCTGCTCGAGCAGAATGCTACGGTTTTGCTGGTCAGCGATGCGAGCGGACAGACGGGCGTGTCGCTCGAACCGAAAGACGCCCGTTTCGATGTGGTCGGGCGGGCGAACAATATTCTGATGGCGCGGGTGCGCGAGGCGCAGTATCAATATTTGACCGCGCTGCGCGATTCGCGGGCGCTCCTTGGACTGATGTATGTCCATCTGAAGAAGGAGCTTGAGGGCGAACCGGTGGATTGGCTAGGCAGTCCGGACCTGGCGCCGCGGCCTAAAGTGGAGGAGGTCACGGGATATGGCATGCGGCGCGATGTGCAGATGCTGCTCGCCGGGATTCGTACCGATCTCGATGCATTCTCCGACTGCGAGGCTGATGCATTGATGCTGAGCGGTTATTTGATGACGCGCAGCGAGTTTGGCGCCTCCATCGAGCATTTTCCGGTGAGCGAGGAGCCCGCGCCGGCTTGGCGCTTTCTCTCCATCCAGCCGATTGCCGGTACGGAAAAGCTCAGCCCGGATCTTCCCAAGCTCAAGGACGCTTTAACCATTGCGGCCAAACTGTGGGGGAAGGCCTATTACGCATCTAAGGCTTTGAAGGCTGGGGCGGTGGTGGTGGCTTTCCTGCTGTTGGCGCTCGGCGGCTACGGATGCTGGAGGTTCTGGAACCACGGTATTCCGGGAACGGTGGGCAAGTGGCTGCTCGGACTCGCGGTCATTGCGGCGGCGCTCGCGGCCATCAAGTTCGTGCTGAGGAAGCTGCGCTACCGGAACCCGCTACCCCAGGTAGTCGCGTCGGTCGTGGCATGCGTGGTGGGTTGGATTATTCTGCCAATCCATTTACGCTTAATCGATCCGCTATATGTACGATTCGGACCCAAATACCGGCCATGACGGATTTTGCGAAACGAACTTCGCTCGACGCCCTGCGAGCCGATTACCGGCGGGCGGAGCTCGATGAGGCGCATTGCGAAACGAACCCAATCGAGCAATTCGAGAAGTGGTTTATTGAGGCGCAAGTTGCTGATTTAAAAGAACCCAATGCCATGTGTCTGGCGACCGCCACGACGGACGGAAGACCCTCCAATCGGGTCGTTTTGTTGAAGGAGGTGGGGGAGCTTGGGTTCGTTTTTTACACTAACTATGAGAGCCGCAAAGGGCAAGAAATTAAAACGAACCCATGGTGCGCGCTGACTTTTTACTGGGCGGAACTGGAGCGGCAGGTGCGGGTGGAAGGCCGGGCCGAGGCGGTTTCGCGGGAAAAGACAGCGGCATACTTCCGGACCCGGCCGAGGGGGAGCCGGCTGGGTGCGCTGGTCTCGCGGCAAAGCGCGGTTTTGCCGAGCCGCGAGCCGCTCGAACGACGCCTGGCGGAGCTTGAAGTCCAGTACCTGGGAAGCGACGATATTCCGGTCCCGGAGCGCTGGGGCGGCTACGCGGTGCGGCCCGAGACGATCGAGTTCTGGCAAGGTCGAACCAACCGCCTGCATGACCGGATCCGGTATCAAATAAACGGCGAAGATGGCTGGGTGGTTGAGCGCTTATCGCCGTAAATGCGTCACTACATATTATGCCCTGGCTGCTCTGTCTCTGTGTCCTTAGTGTCTGCACGGCCGATGAGCTCATTAAGCAGATTCAGCAGCGCTACAACGAGGCGCGCACGCTGGCGGTGGGGTTCAGGGAAAGTTACAGCATCGAAGGGCATTCCCGGCCACCGGAAGAAGGGACGCTGACGCTGCGCAAGCAGGGAAAAATGCGTTGGGATTACAGCAAGCCGGCGGGAAAGCTATTCGTCTCGGACGGAAAAACCGTATATCTATATAGTGCGCGGGATAACAGGGTAGAAAAAGTGCCATTAAAAGACACTGAAGATATGCGAGCACCGCTGGCCTTTCTGTTGGGCCGCTTGGACATGAAGAAGGAGTTTCGGGATTTCACGGCCCACGCGGGCGAGGGCGGAAGCTGGCTGGACGCGACCGCCAAGACGGATCGTTTGCCGTACGAACGAGTGGAGATGCTGATCGCAGCGAACGGTTCGGTGCAGCAATTGAAGGTGGTCGGCCGCGACGAGTCGCTGCTCGATTTTCAATTCCGGAATGAGCGGCTAAACCCGGCGGTGCCGGAAGATTTCTTCCATTTCACGATTCCCGCGGGCACCGAAGTAGTCGATGGAATTGAGGAGCGCTAGTGGCTGACTTTCTGCTGCGCTACGCCGATCCGCGGGGCCAAATGCACGAGCAGGTGGCCGATGCCACGAACGAGCGGGAGGCCCGTGAGCGGCTGACGCAGCAGGGTTATCTGGTTTATTCGGTCCGGCCGAAGGATTTGAGCGCGCGGCTGGGAGGGATGACCGGGCGGCAGAAGACGGTCAACCTCGAAAAGTTTTTGATCTTCAATCAGCAGTTCGTCACGCTGGTACGCGCCGGCCTGCCGATCCTGAAGAGCCTCGATCTGCTGGCCGACCGGCTCACCGACGAAAAATTAGGACGGCACATCCAGGCCGTGCGCGACGAAGTGAAGACGGGCAGCGCCTTATCGGATGCCTTCGCGCATCACAACGTATTTCCGCCGATTTATGTGACGTCAGTGCTCGCGGGCGAGAAAAGCGGCGCGCTGACGGAGGTGCTCGACCGCTACATCAGCTACCAGAAGCTGACACTCGCGGTGCGGAAGAAGCTGCTGGTATCGCTGCTGTATCCGTGCGTGCTGATCGTGCTGGTGGTGGCGTTGATGGTGTTTTTGATTACCTACGTGGTGCCGAACTTCGCGGTGCTTTACAACAGCATGGAAGCACGCCTGCCATTCGCCACGCAGATGCTGATCGCCATCGGCACGACGGCCCGGAGTTATGTGCTGGTGGGGTTCGGCGCGGTGGTTTTCGGAGCAGCAGCGGCGTATTTCTGGTCGAAACGGCCCGGCTCGCAGGAGATTCTGGATCGTTGGAAGATGAAGACGCCGGTGCTCGGCGAGATCTGGACGAAATACCAGGTGGCGCAATTGTCGCGCGTGCTGGGAACCTTGCTGGTGGGCGGCATTCCGCTGGTGCAGGCGCTCGAGACCACGGGCCGCTCGCTCGGAACGGTGCTGCTGAAAAAAGCACTCGACCGGACCGCGACGCTGGTGCGGGAAGGACGGACGCTTTCCGAGTCGCTGAAGACTACCGGCATCATTCCGACGCTCGCCATCGACATGATGGAAGTGGGCGAATCGACCGGCGCGCTGCCGCAAATGCTCTCGAGCGTGGCGGAATTCTACGAAGAAGACGTTGCGACGCGCATGACAGCGCTGCTTTCGCTCATTGAGCCGATGATTATGATTTTTATGGGCATCTTCGTCGCCTTTGTATTGGTGGCGCTGTATCTACCCATCTTTTCCCTGGCAGACACGATTCGATAAATATGGCAACCGAAACTCTCAGCAAATTGAAGGATCCGGGGAGCGAAGCCGAGCAAGCGCTCTCGATCGCGCAACGCTACTGCTGCGAGTTTGTGGATCTGAAGACGGCCAAGATCGACCACGAGCTGTTCCGCACGGTGCCGGTGGATCTGATGTTCCGGTACCATTTCGTGCCGCTGCAGGCGCAGAACGGAACACTCGAAATTGCGCTGGCCGATCCGCGGCAGATCATTCTGATCGATGAATTGTCGGTGCTGCTCGCCAAGAAGCTGAAGGTCAAGGTCGCGACACATTCGCAGATTTCAGACCTGCTCAAGAAGACCGAGCAATCGCAGCGGGTGCTCGAGGAAGTGACCGAAGGCTTCACGCTCGATGTGGTGGGCGACGAAGAAAACGCCGATGAAAACCTGTCGATCGACAGGCTGGCTTCGGATGAAGGCAACATCGCGCCGGTGATTAAGCTGGTGGACACGACGATCTTCAACGCACTGGAGCGGCGGGCGAGCGATATCCACATCGAGACGCGCGATCAACAACTGGCTATCAAGTACCGGATTGACGGCGTGCTGCAATACGCGATGAGTCCGATCGCGAAGGAATGGTATTCGTCGGTGATTTCGCGCATCAAGGTGATGAGCGAACTCGACATCGCGGAGCGGCGCGTGCCGCAGGACGGACGCTTCCGGGTGCGCTACAAGGGGCGTTTGATCGACTTTCGCGTTTCGATCATGCCGACGATCCATGGCGAGGACGCCGTGCTGCGCGTGCTCGATAAAGAATCGATGAGCGAGAAGTTTTCGAAGCTTTCGCTCGATGTGGTGGGCTTTTCGGACCAGGACATCACGAAATTCCGGCGCTACATCAAAGAGCCGTATGGGATGGTGCTGGTGACGGGACCGACCGGCTCGGGAAAAACGACGACGCTCTATGCGGCGTTGAGCGAGATCAAGAACGACGAAGACAAGATCATCACGATTGAAGATCCGGTGGAATACCAGATCAAGGGAATCACGCAGATTCCGGTGAACGAAAAGAAGGGGCTGACCTTTGCGCGCGGCTTACGGTCGATTTTGCGGCACGATCCGGACAAGATTCTGGTGGGCGAAATCCGCGACCAGGAAACGGCGCAGATTGCCATCAACGCGGCGCTGACCGGTCACCTGGTTTTCACGACGGTGCACGCCAACAACGTGCTGGATGTGCTGGGGCGGTTTCTGAACATGGGAGTCGAGCCGTACAACTTCGTTTCTTCGTTGAACTGCATTCTGGCGCAGCGGTTGGTACGGATCATCTGCCCGCATTGCCGGCAGCGGGTGCAGTACGACGACGACTATCTGCGCGAGAGCGCATTGGACATGAAGGAATGGCGATCGTTCGAGTTCAGCGAAGGGCGCGGCTGTATGGAGTGCAGCGGCACCGGCTTCCGCGGGCGGACGGCGATCCACGAGTTGCTGGATTTAACGGAAAAGATTCGCGAAATGATTCTGGAGCGGCGGCCGGCTTCGGAAATCAAGCGCATCGCGCGGGAAGATGGGATGACCTTTCTGCGGCATTCGGCGCTCGACCGCGTGCGGCAAGGGATCACCACGCTGCGCGAGGCAAACAAGGTCACTTTCATCGAGGGGTAAAGGGTTTCCATCTGCCGTTTATTGACCAGGTACAACGCTGGCTATCGGATCCGCCGCCAGACCAGCTTTTCGAGATTGCGGATCACTCACTGGCGGCCGTGTCGCCGCGGGCGCCGCAGGAGCAAAGGCGGGAGCGGCTGGCGGAGCGCGGACTGACGGCGTCGCCGATCATGCCCAATTTCAGCCAGCCGCAGTTGTATCGCGAAGCGCTGCGGCGGGTTTCGGCGGCGAATGGAACGAAGCGCGGATCGGCCGCGCTGGTCATTCCCGATTATGCCGTGCGGATGGCCATCATCGATTTCGAAGAATTTCCGGCGGGCGAACAGGAGCGCGCCTCGCTGGTGCGATTCCGGCTTCGCAAGACGGTTCCTTTTCCTATTGATGAGGCGCAGTTGTCCTACGCCGTGCAAGTAGAGCAAGCCGGGCGCATCGAGCTGTTGGTGGTGGCGATCGCGCGGCCGATTTTAGAGGAATATGAAAGTATCCTTGTGGACGCGGGCTACCGGGTAGGCGTGGTGACGCCGTCGGTGATCGCGGCTTTGCCATTTTGCAACGACGGCACGAAAGGCCTCACGCTGCTGGTGAAATCGGCCGGGCCCACGCTATCGATGGTGTTGCTCGAACAACGCCGGGTGCGGCTGGTGCGCTGTCTCGATCTGACGAACGATGAGGCCGCGGAGACGGGGCGGCTGGAGCAGATTCTGCTGCCGATGCAGCAAATGCTGGCGTTTGCCGAGGATCAACTGGGGCAGCCGGTAAGCCGGGCGCTGCTGTGCGGGTTTGGAAAGGAAACGGAGTTTTTGGGAGAGCAGATCGGACAGGCCTTCGGGATCGCGCACGCGCCGGTGCGCTCACGCTATGGTCCCACGCTCGCGGAGAACGCCGGCTTGCTCGGGTTATTGGAGCAATACGCGGCATGAGGGCGCTTGCTCCGGCAGCCATCAACCTGGCTTCGCAGCCGTTCCGGAGGGAACGCGCGGAATTGGCAGGCTTGGCGGCGGTGTGCGCGCTGCTCGCGTGCGGGCTGCTGGTGCTCGGCGGCCTGATTCTGCATGAGCGCTCGGACGCGGGTGGCCTGCGGCGGCAGATTGAGAAAGAGACGGCGACATTACAGTCTTTGCAAATGGCGCAGGGGCGATTTTCGGCCGTTCTTGGGAAGCCGGAGAACGCCGATACCTTCGCTATGAGCGTTTTTCTGAACGAACTGATAGCGCGGCGGGGCGTGAGCTGGACGCGGGTGTTCCGGGATCTGGAAACAGTGATGCCCGACAACATGCGGCTCATGGCGATACGGCTGCCGCAGACCGGGCCGGGCGACGCAAATGGGGCGAACCGGGTGCAGCTCGACATGCAGGTGGGAACCACGCAACCGGAGGCCGTCATCACGCTGCTGAAGCGGCTGCAGCAATCGAGCTTATTCGGGGCGGCGGCGATGATGAATCAAAGCCCTCCTACGCAGAACGACCCGCTTTACAAATATCGAGTGACGGTAGAGTATGCTCAAAAGCTCTGAAGCGAGCACGGCGCTGCTGCCCGTGAGCCACGGCGCGCCATTGCCGCTAAAGGCGGGCGGCAAGGTTCAGTGGCGGCTGAAAATGGCGGCAGGGGCGCTGGCGCTGCTGAACGGCATCGGCTTGTTCCTGTATTTTTTCCCGCCGGGCGGATCGCGCGCGGAGCTGACGCAGCAGATTTCGCAGTTGCGCGGCCAGATAGCGGCGGCGCGGGCGCAAACGGGGCGGCTGGCCACGACGGCGGGGAAAGTGGAGGCGGGAAGCAAGGAATCGGGAAGCTTCGAGGCGAAGTATTTTCTGCCCAAGCGGGAGGCGTACCTGAAGGTGGTGGAAGAGATTCAGCGCATGGCCAAGGCGTCGAACCTGCAGGAGCGCGACGGAGTGTGGTCGGACGAGCCGATTGAAGGTACAGCGGACTTAAGGCTGCTGAACATGACGGCCAACTATGCGGGATCGTATGCGAGCCTGATGCAGTTCGTCAACGAAGCGGACCATTCGCCGATGCTGTTGATGCTCGATGCGCTGCAGGCGGCGCCACAGCAAAAGAGCGGTCAGATCAACGCCTCGATCCGTTTTCAGGCGATTGTGCGGGAAGAGGCGGGCAGCGCGGCGGCGGGAGCGCGACAATGAGCGCAGCACCACAGATGGCCGGGCAGACCAAAATTTTCGGCGTGCGGGTGGGGGTGGACCCGCGGATTCTAGTGGGCGGAATGATCGGCCTAGCGGCGGTGCTGTTCTGGTACAACATGCACGGGAGCGATGACGATCATGGGCCGACGGCGGCGGCGCGTCCGGCGTATACGGCACCAGCGGCCGCGGCAAATCACGCGACCATTTTGCGGCGCTTGAACAATGCGGCGAATGAGCGCGGGGAATTACGTGTACGGCCGGTGGATGCGAGCCGCGGCGACATCGACCCAACCTTGCGGCTGGGTTTGCTCGAGCGGCTGAAGGCGGTGAAGCTAATTCCCGGGTCGCGCAATCTCTTTGAGGCGGGGGCCGTGGCGGCAGCAAATTTGCCGGCCATGCCGAAGGTAGCGCCGATTATTCCCAGGGCACTGCCTCCGGTGCCGGTCGGACCCGCCAATGCGATGATGCTGCCGGCGGTGAATATTCCTTTCAAGTACTACGGTTTTGTGAAGCCGGGGACGAAAGGCGACAGCGATCGCGGATTCTTCATGGAAGGCGACAATATTCTGGTCGCGACGGAAGGCGATGTGTTGGACCGGCGCTATCTGATAGTCACGCTGAGTCCGACGAAAGCGCGAGTGGAAGATACCCAGGTGAAGCAGGGGCAGGATTTGCCGGTGACTCCGGAGGCGAACCCGCAATGAGGGCTAGGGGAAATCAACGCGGATCGGCGTTACTCATTGTTTTCGTGTTTGCGGCGATTATCGCGATCATGCTTTACAAGGAGATGCCAGTGGTGGCGTTTGAGGCGCAGCGGCAGAAGGAACAGTTGCTGATCGATCGCGGCAACGAGTACAAGCACGCCATCCGGCTTTATGTTCGAAAATTCGGCACGTTTCCGAGCGGGATTGAGGCGCTTGAAGATACCAACCGGATGCGTTTTTTGCGGCATAAGTTTACCGATCCGTTTACCGGCAAGGACGATTGGCGATTTTTACACGCGGGTCCGGGCGGCGTGATCCTCGATTCGAAGGTGAAGACGAATACCAATACGCTGAACGGCAACAGCAGCGGCACGGATACGAAGGCGGCGTCGAATACGACGAAGGCCGGTAAGGGGAACAGTACGGAAAATCCGACGTTCGTTGGCTTTTCGAACAGTTTTGCCCCGGCTACCGGAGACGATGGGCAGGCTACGGTCAAACCGATCCGGCAGCGGGCGCCGGCCGTGGCGGCGAATGGAAATAACGCTGCGATCGAGACGGGTAAGGCGCCGGGCGATAACGGAGCACTACCGGGCGATTCGTTGGTTCCTAGCGTTGCGCCGCTTCCGGGCGTGGCGGACGCGGGGGGAGAAACGGCCGGCAATGGAGGCAACACAGCTAGTGAGGGAGGCGGCGTAGGCGGCAACGCAACTGCGAGCGGTGCGGGAAACAGCCCGGTAAATGGGTCGGATCCACAGGCGGTGTTGAAGTCATTATTGGGCAACGCTCAGAATCCGGTGGCGCAGCAGCAGGCCGGGCAGTCCACGCAATTCGGGAAAAGCACCAACGGTACTATCACGAGCGGTGGCGGCATTGCGGGGGTGGCGAGCATCGCCAAAGGACACAGCATCAAGCTGGTCAACGATCAGGACGATTTTTCCCTGTGGGAGTTTTATTACGACCTGAGCAAGGAAGCGAACGCCGCGGCCAATAACGCATTGCGACAAAACGGCAACCCGGCGGCAGCGAATCCAAACAGCACGAATCAGACGGGATTTGGCGCAAACAGCAGCATTTTCTCGACGAACAGTAATTCGTCGACGAGCAATTCCGGGAATAATTCGGGTAATACCACGACGACCGTTCCGGCCACTCCGGCGCTGCCGCCTACGCTTCCGCCACAACAGTAGACCGTTTCGGCCGGTAGCTGAAAAAAATTCACTCGGTTAGTACTACATGGACTTGTAAAATTGACCAAGTAATAGTTACATGGTTGTAGCGAGCCGGATTTCGGTAGGCATCGGAGGAGCCTGCGGACAATCCGGCTTATTTTTTGTGCGGGGGACCTGATTCGGGGGACATGATTCGGTGTCCCGGTCCACAGTTCCACGTATACTGTGTTCATGAGGAATATCACGCTCAGCGTGGATGAAACGGTTCTGGCCATCGTCCGCCGGTACGCCGCAGAGCGGAATTCCAGCGTCAACGCCTTGGTTCGCGATTACTTGACGAATCTCGCTGCGCAAGAGGACCAGGTGAAGCATGCCCGTGCGCGATTGCGTGAATTGAGCGCTGGAGCGACGGGCCGGCTGGGTAAGAAAACCTGGACCCGCGACGATCTTCATGACCGCTAAGGTCTTTCTCGATACGAATGTTTTGGTCTATGCAGCCATCGGGACCGGCATGGATGAGCGCAAGCGGCAGCGCGCGCTTGCCCTGATTGAATCGGAAGAATTTGGCATTTCGGCGCAAGTCCTGCAAGAATTTTTTGTAACCGTAGTCAAGAAGGCAGATCGTCCGCTTTCGGCCGAGAAGGCACTCGCGTGGATCGAGCAGCTCACGGCGTTCCCCTGTCAGGCGATCGACCATCGATTGGTGCGTATTGCCATTGAGCACTCGGCGCGTTATATGATTTCGTATTGGGACGCGGCCATTCTGTCGGCGGCACGGGCTTTGGGATGCCACACCGTTTATTCCGAGGACCTGAATGATGGACAGGAGTATGGAAGCTTGCGGGTGATGAACCCTTTCGGTAGCCATCCGGTTGGATAAGCGTGATGCCGGCGAAGCGGATAAGAAGGGTTTGCGGCACTGGCGCAAATGGCCACGAACTCGTCTTTCTTTAAGTCGAGCTTGCCAATCCGGCTCTTGATCGCCACTTCGATTTCGATGCCACGCTAAACAACAGCTCGGCGTCCGGATCTTGGAGGCGTACTTTCAGGGGCATCGCCTCAAATCCGGCCGTAGTGGCGGCATCCACGACTACGTGTGTATCGAGCAAAACCTTCCCGGCATGAGACGTCACGGGCTGTATACATAGATATCTATCCCTAGAAACGGGATGCTATTATGGCGGTCATATGCCGCGCTTACTTTCCAAGCCTCTGCAGGGCTCGCTGAGCCTGCTCATTTTGAAGACGCTCAGCCGGGGGCCGCTGCATGGCTACGGCATCACCAACCATATCCAGCAAATCTCGGGTGAGGTTTTGCAGGTGGAAGAGGGATCCCTTTATCCGGCGCTGCACCGGATGGAGCAGGAGTGATGGATTGCGTCGGAGTGGGCCATGTCCGATACCAACCGGCGCGTGCGCTATTACAAGCTGAGCGCCAAGGGGAAGCAGCAGCTTGCGGCGGAGGAAAAGGACTGGAAGCAGGTGACCAAGGCGGTCGCCAAGGTTCTGAACTTCGCGTAAAGGAGGCGGCTATGGGGTTTCTAGCCAAACTGAAGAATACATTCCACCGCGAGTCGATCGATCGAGACGCCGCTGACGAACTGGCCTGGCACCTGGAGCAGCGGACGCGCGAATTTGCCGAGCAAGGCATGCCGCTCGAAGAGGCTCGTTTGGCGGCTCGAAAGCAACTGGGCAATGCGGGGTTATTGGAAGAAGATACCGCCGAATCGGATGTGATTGTGTGGCTCGAGTCCGTGAAACGCGATGTTACCCTAGCGTTGCGCATGCTGCGGCGCGCGCCGACGGTGACGTCCGTCGCGGTGATTTCGCTGGCGCTCGGAATCGGCGCGAATACGGTGGTGTTCACACTGATGAAGCAGGTGGTACTGGACTACCTGCCGGTGCCCCAACCAGACAGGCTGGTCATTTTGCATAGCCATGATCCCGAAGCTGGGCACACGGAAAGCAACGGGATGGCGAGCAGTTTTTCTTATCCGCTTTATCAGGATTTGAATGCGGCTACTTCGGGCATCTTCGAAGGAATTCTGGCATTCCGGTCGATGGACCTAAGCCTTGCGGGACGGGAAGCGACCGAGACCGTTCGCGGCGACTTGGTTTCGGGAAATTTCTTTCGAGTACTTGACGTGAGGGCGTGGCGGGGCCGGCTACTTACGCCTGCGGACGATCGAAAGCCCGGGGTCGATGCGGTAGCGGTACTTGGATATGGTCTGTGGAAGCGAAGTTTCGGCGGCGATCCGGACATTGTGAACCGGACGATTCTTTTGAATCAGCATCCCTACCTGGTGGTTGGGATTGCGCCGCCGCAGTTTTACGGGATTGACGTGAGCTCGCGCCGCGACTTATTTGTGCCAATTTCAATGAAAGCCGACTTGTCGCCAGGGCCGCGTCCGCTGATGGACCGGCTGGACCACTGGTGCAGCCTGATGGGCCGGTTGCGTCCGGGAGTGACGGTGGAGCAGGCAGCGGCGGCCTTGCGCACCATTTACCCGGCGCTGCGCGACCAGGACCTTGCCCACATGAAGTCGCCCACGTCATCTTTCAAAAACGCGTTCTCGAAGAAGAAGATCGAGTTGAGCGCGGGCGGCAAGGGCTATGCCGAGCTTCGACAATCGTTGAGCAGCCCGCTCAAAATCCTGATGGCCATGGTTGGCATTGTGCTGCTGATCACCATAGTGAACGTGGCCAATTTGCTGGTGGCGCGCGGAGCGGCGCGGCAACGGGAGATGGCGATCCGGCTTTCGGTGGGCGCGGGCAAGGCGATCCTGACGCGGCAACTCATGATCGAGAGCCTGGTGCTGGCACTGGCAGGCGGAACGCTGGGCGCGGCGGTCGCTTATGGATGTACGCCGGCGCTGCTTCACATGCTTAGTTTCGATTTGAGCGCGGCGAGCATTTCGGCGCGCCCGGATTGGCACGTGCTGCTGTTGGCGGCGGTGGTGACGCTCGGGGCCGGCGTGGGCTTCGGTCTGCTTCCGGCGTGGCAATCGGCGCGCACGGATGTCGCTTCGGCACTGAAAGCGGAGGGGAGCCTCGGGCCTCGCGGGCACTCGGTCTGGCTGCGGCGCGGGTTGGTGGTGGGGCAGGTGGCGTTATCGTTCGTGTTGGTGATCGCGGCCATCCTGTTCACGCGTAGCTTGCAGAATCTGAAAAACGTCAACGTCGGGTTCAATACGGCGCGGCTGGTGAAATTCGGAGTGAACCCGCTGCAGGCGGGCTATTCGCAGGCGCGCATCAAGAGTTTGGGCGAAGAGCTGCGGCAGGCGCTGGTTAGGCTACCAGGCGTCGAAAGTGCGGCGATCGCGACAGTGCCGGTGCTCGAGGGCGACGACGAGGGCGGCGGGGTTACGGTGGAATCCATGGCGCCCGCAAGCGGCGACGAAGACACGGGCAATTTTTATCTGAAGAACCTGGTGAGTCCGGGATATTTTTCAACGATGGAGATTCCCATCCTCGCGGGGCGGCAGTTCCGGGATTCCGAATCGCTGCCCTCGTCGAAGGTCGGGATCGTGAACGAAACGTTTGTGAAGCACTTTCTTCCAGGCAAGAATCCGTTGGGAATGCATTTCGGATTTGGCTCCGGGAATGTGGCATTGGATTACATGATTATCGGCGTGGCCGCCGACAGCCGGCATGAGGGCATACGGTCCAAGGTCACGCCCTTTGTTTATTTACCCTATTTGGCGGACGATCGTCTTTCGGAGCTTATCTTTTATGTCAGGGTCCGATCGGATGAACGGGCGGCGATGCCCGCCATTCGCGGCCTGGTCCACCGGGTTGACGCGAAGCTTCCGGTAAACGGGCTTTCGTCCATGACCGCGGTCATCGATGAATCGCTTTTTGTGGAACGTAGCCTCGGCTTTCTTTCGATTGCGTTTGCGCTGCTGGCGACATTATTGGCGATCGTGGGGCTATATGGCGTCATGTCTTATTCGGTTACTCGCCGTTACCGTGAGTTGGGCATCCGGATGGCGATCGGCGCGACACCCGGAGGCGTTCTCGTAGGTGTGCTGAAAGAATCGGCGTGGCTCGGCCTGGCAGGCGTACTTGGCGCGATTCCCTGCGTGCTTGCGACGACGGCATACATCCGGTCGGCGCTCTATGGCGTACGGTCCGGCGATCCAGTGGTTTGGCTGGCGGCTGCAGCGCTGTTGCTGGCGGTAGCGCTTTTGGCGGGATTTGTGCCGGCCTGGAACGCCGCCCGGATCGACCCCTACGCGGCGCTGCGAACCGAGTAAAAAATCGAATACAATCGGTCATGCGATTCCTCGAGCAGTGGGCGCAATCGGGAGCGAGCCGGAGGCGTTTTTTGCTCGCGGCCGGCGCGTCCGGTTTGATGCTGACGCCCAGCAGCGGGGCGGTGGATGCGCGGCCCAATGTGCTGGGGCCGCGCGATGGCTATTCGCCGCACCTGGGCACGTTGGTTTCGGAAATGACCTGGATGCGCGGCGCGGTGCTCAGGGCATCGAAAGACATGACGCAGCCGCAGCTCGATTTCTTGCTCGATAACAAAGCGAATCGCATTGGCGCGCTGCTGCTACACCTGGCTGCCACCGAAAAGCTGTTTCAGCTCGCCACCTTCGATGGGGTGAAGGCGGACGATTTAGAAAAGACTCCGGCGTTCAAGGACTGGGCGGTGCCGATGAACCTGGGCGAGCCTGGGCGCGAGGCGATCAAGGGTCACGATCTTGATTACTATCTGAATCTGCTCAAGGAAGGGCGCGAGAAGACGCTGGCTGAATTTCGCAGGCGCGACGACAAATGGCTGCTGACTGTGGATGAGAGTTGGCCTTGGGGGCCGACGGACAATTTGTGTAAATGGTTCCACGTGTGCGAGCACGAATCGCATCACACCGGACAGATCAGCTTGCTGAAGAGCAGAGTGCCGGGGATGAAGGCGGAGAACGGCTGAGCAGGTTCGTTATTCCTGCCTGAGAACTTGAGCAGGATCAATTCTGGTGCTGCGGCGGGCCGGCAGATAGTAAGCCGTCAAGGCTCCCGCGACGAGTACGACGCCCGCGACGGCCAATGAGACGGGATCTTTGACCGGGATTCCATAAACCAAACCCGACATGAATCGCGCGAGCGCCCAGGCGCCGGCCGCGCCCGCAACAACACCCGAGACTGCCCGGAGCAGACCTTGCCGGACGATCATGCCGATCAGTTGATGGCGCTCGGCACCTAAGGCCATGCGAATGCCGAATTCGCGTGTGCGCAAGCTGACTCCATAAGACGCCACTCCGTAAACGCCAACCAGGGTGAGCAAGAGAGCCAGCAGCGCGAAAACGGCAAGCAAAACCGTGTAAAAGCGCGGCGCGGCGATGGTTTGCTCGACCGTCGTTTCGAGCGGCCGTTCGTATTCGATCACTTGTTCCGGATCGAAGCGGTGAATGGCCTGCCGAACCGATGAGGCCACGGAATTGGGATCGCCCAACGTGCGAAATACCAAGGTGGTTCCGACTGCCGGTCCGAGATATTGGTGAAAGGGTTCATAAAACTCGGGTCCTGGCTCTCCACCTAAGGAACGGGCGTGCGTGTCGCCGACGACTCCGATGACGGTTAGATCGGGAGGCGCGGGCGCGGGCCGGCCGCTGAGGCGTTGACCGATTGCATTTTGACCTGGCCAGTACTTGCGGGCCATGGCTCGATTGATTACGACGACGCCTTGGTCCATTTTCGGGTTGGCTTCGTTGAAGGATCGGCCTTGCAGCACAGGGATTCCCATGACGGTGAAATAATCCGCGCTGACAGCATGAAAATCGATTTGATAGGGATCGGAAGACAGGCTTGGCAAATGAATGCGAAGTTGGACGTGGATTTTTCCCAGGGGCAGATAGCTGGTCAGCGCGGCTTGCTCGACGCCGGGAATGTTTCGCGCCACACGAAGAATCTCGCCGTATCTTTGAATCAATAGCGCACGAGAGAGATGCGCGGCGTGGCCCGGCGGCACGGTTGCGGTAAGGATGTGGGCGGTATGAAAGCCGGGATTGACGGCGGCCAGACGAACAAAGCC
>DASYAX010000190.1:0-5245 GCA_036501045.1 Bryobacteraceae bacterium | reverse complement strand
GTGATTGCGACCGGGAATCCATAGAAGTTTTTGCTTTCTTCCGTGAGGAGGCGCGCGATGACGGGATTGGCATTCGTTTCATCCCAAAGCTGGCGCGGGAACAGCGGCGCTTGATTCTGATGGCAGGCGGCGCAGGTGGAGCGATGCGGATGCTCGACATACGGAACGGCGCCCGGACGGTAGTTTTTCACCAGCTCGAACTCGAAACGCCCGGCTTGTTCGTTATAGCTCAGGACTTCGATGATCGCGCCCTTTTCCTGATAGGCGAGAAATAATTCATCGTAGGCCGCGACGGCTCGCGGAAATCGAAAGAACAGGGGCGCGGCCGTAAAGCGCTGCAGCGAGCGGCTCAGCGGAATCAGCACTTTTTGCGGGTGACCTCCGATCCGCTCCAGCAATTTCGAAAAGGGGAAGGGAACCGGCGTGGGCACGAGCGAATCGAAGAGCGATTGTCCGCTCGATGGCCGATCGGGTCCAGGCGCTTTTGGATCGATCACCCAATCTGCGCCTTTGACACTGCTTTGAGCAATCAAGACGCAAGAAAGGAAGACGACCGCGCGCATCTTCAACGGGACGAGACGAGAGCCTGCGTGCCGGTCCAGCAATCTTCGGCGACATGGCCGGTCTTGAGAAAGTCGTCCGAACCGGCGTCGGCCGCGGCTTGATTGAAAACGGTGAAATTCAGTAAGAACGAGTCGCCCATGTAGGCGCGGCCGAGATAAAAGCCCGGACGAACCATGCGGATTTCGTCGCGGATCAACAGGCCCTCGCGGCCGGCGAGTTTGTCGGGAATTTCATGATAGCCGGGTAATTCGTCGGTAAAAGCATAGTCGATGATGATGGATTCGCGGCGGCTGTCGAGCAGACTCTGGCCGCAATAGAGCTTGGCCGGAAAATAAAGTTGATCGGTCTTGCCATTCGTCGCGAGCGTGCGCACCTGCGCCTCTTCCGACGGATTCGAAAAGAAATCCTGCAGAAGCTCAAGATGATCGATACGATTGCGCAAAATATGCTGATCGCGATAGAAGACTTTTCCTTGCCATAACGCGCGTCCGAGCAGGGTGAGCTTTTCCGTTTCCAATCCAGCGGCGAAGCCTTTCGCTCCGCCGAGGATCTCAGCTACGCGCAGCTTGCCGGAACCCCCTTTCGGAAAGAACAGGTTGCCGTCATGCGAACCGTCGGGAATGGGACCGGCCGTCAGGCGGGCGTAGGTTTGATCCACTTGCTCCTGATCGAAGTGCTGAATATTTTTGGGCGTCAGCTTCATCCGCTCGGCGGGGGAGAGTGGATAACGATGCTCGACCAGCGCGAAATCCGGCTTGCTTTGATACGACTCGCTATAGGCGGCGAAGGGAATGCCGGGCGGGCGATTCTTCCACCAGATGCCGAGGCCGGCAGCGGCGGCGATTACGACCACGGCGATGACGATCCGACTGATAGACATTGTTCAACCTCTAGAGTGTGGCCACGAACGCGATGAGCGCGTTCTTTTCAGGTACGGACAGGCCGGTGCCGAAGGGATGACCCGAGTTCTCCCAAAAATCGGTGCTCGTCATGTAGTATTTCTTTACCAACTGCTGGTGTTTTTCGATGACGTTCAGCGGCGTACCTAAATTGGCGAGAAATTCGTCGAGCATGCCTCTCACTTCGTTGGCGGCGCGATCGTCCTTCAACTTCGCTTTGAGTTGGTTCATATCGGTCACCGACAGAGTCATGTCGTCGAGCAATTGCTTATACAAGAGATTGCCGACCATGGCTTGCGGCGTGCCGGCCGGGATCATCAACCGGATCAAGACCCACTGACGATGAACCGGGTCGTAAAATTTCGGGCCCGCTTCGATAACGATCGACTCGTTCAGCAGCGTAACTTTGCGCGGGCGCTGCGCGGGCGGCGTCAGCAACTGATCCATGGAGGCGCGATACAGCTTGAAGCGGCCCTCCACGCTTGGATCATAAGCCCAGCAGGGCGGTGGATTCGCAATCGCCTTGTCGGAAGCGTCTACGTAGGGCGAGTAATAAAAATCGTTGGTTTTATCCGCCGGCTTGCCGCAGATCTCGGGGCCGATGGCGTTGTTGTGGAGAAACGGCGCGGTGGCCCAGGCGCTTAGCAACGTCGTGTTGCGGTAATAGCCGCGGCCACCGTCAGAGGGGTCGGGATCATTCGGATCGGCCGGACGATTGTGAAGCGTGACGGAGCCGAATTGCTCCCAGACATGACCGACCATATGGTTCGAATGGAGCGCGCGCGAACGATTGGTGCCGATTTCACTGACCGCAAGCTGAGCCTGATCGTTACTCAGAAAATCGATGCGGACGCCGTTCGAGTCGGTGGCGCGAAAATCGACGTTGGCGAAACTGCCGGTGGCGTCGGGCTTCTGACTCGAATGGCAGCGCGCGCAATTGGCGGCAAATAACTGCTGTCCGTGCTTCACAGCGCCCGCGCCGAAGTCATGATCGAGTTGATGTTCGAGCTCGTCCTCGCTTTTCAACTTGCGCGCTACATATAGATCGGTAGGCCGCTGCGATAACAGAAAGGCAGCGGTCTCAGACAGACGGTCTTCGATGGCGCGGAAATTGGGGCAATCGCGCCGGCACTGGCCGATATCGACGGGCGTTTGATAGAAGCCGCGCTGCGTGGGATCCACCACAAAAAAGTTAGTCAGATGATTGGCCCAACAGGCTTCCGAACAGGAACCGATGTTGATGTAGACGCGCTGGATCGCCTCAAACAGGCCAATGCTGTCTTCGCCGCCCTTCAATATGTGCTTGATGGGGTCGTTCGGGTCCATCGGATCGGACGCTTTCTTGAGCCGCCGCTCCCAGCATTTCCCGTTGGCTCCGGGCTCACACCAGCAACTGTCTTCGCTCGCGCCAGCGGCGCAGTGATCGGTCTTCCACCATTTCAGAACTTCTTCGTTGGGAAAATCGGGACGCTTATCGAAGTTGGAAATGGTGTTCGGCGTGCCGGGATTACCGGTGAAATCGTGCGGAAACGCGGAGGTATCGACAGTTCCGGCGCGCACGTAATTGAAGATGCGCCACAGCGGGCTATTGGTCGATTCGCCCGAAGCCATGATGGCGGTGATATTGGTGTACTGATTTCCGATCGCGCCTTTGATGTTTTCGGACTTCGGGTGGGCGGGATCTTTGGGAGGATTCAGCGGATCGAAGGCGATGTGACAGGCGCCACAGGCCATGCCGAAATAGAAGGGCGGCTCAATCGAGGCATCGCGTAGCTTCGAGTGAAAGGTAGCGGGCGAAACGAGCGCGGTGAAGCCGCTCCAATCGTCTTTGCCTTTGTTTACGGCGCGCCACTTTTCGGCATCGAAGCGCGGATTGGGGAATTTGCGGATGCCGAGCGCGCCGGAAGAGGTGCCGAATTCGAGATCGCAGGCGGACTGGCGCTGGCCATGATGCGGATCGCTTGGATCGGCGGGCGCGTCCTGGAGATCGCAGGCCGGATCGCGATAGCCGCGTTTGCCGACGTACTGTAAGAGTTGATCGTCGCCCGGGCAGTAATCCATGCCGTAGGTTTCCGACAGGCTTTTCTTGGGACAGTTGGGCGCGCCGGGCGTGCAGCAGCCGGGATCGTTGATGATTCCCCAAGCGCGGAAGCGATCGGGCCGCTCCTTGGAATTGAGAACGCGGTACCAATCGAGCAGAACCGGGAGGCGCTGCGGCAAAACATAGGTATGAAAGCGGGCGTTCCCAGCAGTGGCGTTAAACCAGATCAGGCAGCCCGCGTGCTGCGCCGGAGTCAGCTTCGGATCGTCGCACTGACTGCCGGTGAAGTTGCTCGACGGCACGTTCGCAGCGCTCAGCAGGGCGGCTGTAGCAAAGAATAACAGCGTTGGGTGTTTCATTGTCCCTCGCTCGGTCCTAACGTTTTCATGTACTCGACTAACGCGTCTTTGTCGGGGGGCTGGAGAGTAGTGCCGTAGAGATGTCCACCGTTTCCATTTCCTTTCAAGGAAGCATCATAAAGAAAGCCGGCCTGACGCGCGGCGGCCGATTGCGTGTCGAAGCCGACGTTCACTGGATCATAGACGTCATAGCCGCGATAGAAGGTTTTGGCGCGCTCGGCAGCAGGCTTCAGCAGTTCGCGCAGATTGGGCACTGAACCGTTGTGGAGGTACGGGGCGCGCAACCAGATGCCATCGAGCGGCACGGCTTGATAGCCATTGATGGCGGGCTTGGTGATGGGAATACGGCTGACACCGAGCTTCGCGACGGCTTCGTTCGCTATTTTGGCGGCTTCGGCGGTCCAGGTGACCAGACGATTATCATCGGTCGCGACCTCGTGAATGTCGATGATCTGACCGACGCGCGTGCCAGAGCCGAGGCCGTGACACGAATTGCAATTGGCATCGAAAACGGCCTTTCCCTTGTCAGCGAGCTGCTGATTGATGGGGAAAGGATATTTGGGCGGGCGCTTCTTGACGAGATAGGCTTCGATCCAGGCGGCGTTATCGGAGACGGTTTTGGGATCGGCTTGCAAGCCGAGAGCGGAATCGATGATGACGGATCGCGGCGACGGCGTTTCGCCACCCCAATTGAGCGCTTTTCCTTCGCGCAGCCCGAGATTCCAGATGGAGGGCATGTCGGCTTGGCCCACCGTGTTGTCGACGGGAAGGGTGGTCATGAAGTACTTGGTCAGGTTCATGGGATCGTCGCGGCCAGGACCCCAAGCGGGCACCCCACTGCGATTCATCCAGGCAAGCTGACCGCCACGCGCGATGAGCGCTTTCTTCGTCTGGGGAATCACAACATAGCGCCAGGCAACACGATCGAGGAGCGAGAATTTGGTGTTCTTTTCAATCTCGGGGAGCAACGTGTCGGCGTTGAAGCGCGGATCGTTGGCGCAATCGGTCAGGAAGCGCAGCAGTAACTGGATTTGAACGGTGTGATCGGGACCGGCCGGCACGATCGTTGGTGTTTCATTCGACGTGAGGCGATAGGTGGTGACATGACAGATGGCGCAGTTGTTCGCGACACGCGGAAAGCCCACGATTTTCTTGGTGAATCCGACGGGCATTTCATGGCCTTGTTCCCAAGCGAGACCAAACGAGTAATAACCGCCCTGGCCGGAGCCGGGAAGCTTGTCGGGGAAGATGCGCGGCAACACGACCCAGATCCAATAGGGAAGACCGCCGGTCGCTTCGGCGTCGATGGAGCCGTATTTGAAGCGCTCTTCGGCGCTAGCGAATGGACCGTCATCGACCTGGCGGAAGAATTTGTACCAGGT
>DASYAX010000189.1:0-10096 GCA_036501045.1 Bryobacteraceae bacterium | reverse complement strand
CTTCAATGATCTGCTAAAGCTAAGAGCCGAAAAGCGCAAAGAGCAAATTGGCTTCGAATCGCAAAAGCGCAAAGAGGCCGAGGAAAGTCGTAAGGAAGACAAGCACGCGATGAAGAAGCGCTGCTACGAATTCGATGTTTTGCTCGCCGAAGCCCGCGTTGACCAGCAAATGATCGCCAATTTGAACACTCATCCGCCCGGAGTCGGACAATCCGTCGCCGCCCACGCCTTTATCGACAAGACAGCCCGCAAGCTCGAAGCCGTCAGCGACCTCTAAAGCCGCCTGGGACCGCCGCAAGAAGACGCTAGCCGCCATCGTAAGAATCTGCGATCCTTTCCTGTATGAACGCTGATCGTGTTGAAGTTTCCTGGGACGCAGAAAAGAATAAGTGGCTGGTTCGCATCGAGGTCGGCGCGGAAGTCATCCGCCGGCACGCCGGCAACCCCAAGGGCGCCGATGACCAGACCCTGCGGACCGCGGCCGAAAATACCGCCAAAGACGAAGGCTACGACGTGGCGGCCGCCAACATTGCCGTGCATCGATAACCTTCCAATATCTTCGTGAGGGCATGCTGATATTGGCTTCGGCCTCGCCGCGGCGTCACGAGTTGTTATTGGCGGCCGGCATCGAGCATATCGTGCGTCCGGCCGCGGTGCCCGAAGACCGCCATCCCGGCGAATCGCCAACGGCCTTCGTCGAACGCCTGGCCGAAGCCAAAGCGCGCGCCGTTGACTGCGCCGCCGGAGACATTGTCCTCGGTGCGGATACCGTCGTGTGTCTCGATCGTCATGTTCTCGGAAAACCGGCCGACGACCACGACGCGCAAAGAATGTTGCGGCTGCTGTCGGCGCGCGATCATTGGGTCTACACCGGTATCTGCCTGCTATCGAACGGCCGCGCCGTGACGGACGTCGCCGGTACCAAAGTCTCCTTCGAGAAGCTGACGGAGGACGAAATCGCGGAGTACACTCGGAGCGGGGAGCCACGCGACAAAGCTGGAGCTTATGCCATACAGGGCCGTGCCGCCAAGTTCGTGTCGTCGATTGAAGGGTGCTATCACAACGTTGTAGGGCTGCCGGTGTCTCTGGTCTACCGGCGTCTGAGAAATCTATGAAGCAGTTTTGGGTTGGGGCTGCTGCGAAGCAGTTTTGGGTTGGGGCCGCTGCGAAGCAGTTTTGGATTGGGGTGGTTGCCGCCGTTTTGCTGTTGTTGCTCTTGAGCGCTCAGGACTTTCCCCGGCAGCCCCAGGAATGGAAGCAAGAGGGCGTCATCTATCTCGACCATTCCTTGAATGCACGCCAGCACCCGGTGCCGGTCGAGGCCGTCCGCTTAGGCGACGGCTTCTGGAGCGCCCGCCGTAAAGTCACGACGGAGCGCAGCCTGCCGACGTTGCTCGACCTGCTCGAAGAGCACGGCGTGGTGGACAATTTCCGGCGCCTCGCCGGACGTCCGGATCTGCCGCGCAAGGGCCCCCTCTACACCGATTCCGACCTTTATAAATGGATCGAAGGCGCCGCCTGGGCCCTCGCTTCGAACGAAACCTCCGACGCCGACAAGCAAAAGCTGCGCGGCGACATCGAATCGCTCACCACCCACATTCTGGCCGCCCAAGAGCCCAGCGGCTATTTGAATACCTATTATGTTGGCGACAAAGCGCATCTTCGTTTCACCGAACTGACTCGCTCCCACGAAGGCTACTGCCTGGGGCACCTGTTACAGGCCGGAATCGCTTACTATCGGGCCACCGGCAGCCGCCGGCTGCTCGATGCCGGGGTTCGTTTCGCGGATTACATCGTGGATAATTTCGGCCCCTCCAAGCGCCCGTTCGTCACCGGACATCCAGAGCTCGAAATGGCGCTGGTCGAGCTCTACCGCACCACCGGTCAGACGAAATATCTGGATTTCGCGCGTTACCTCTATAGCGGCGTGGAGAAGGATCGCCTGAAGCTGAAAGACGCCGACATGCGCTACATGTTCAGCGGCAAGCCATTCGTCTCACATACCGAGTTCGAAGGACACGCCGTGCGTGCGCTGTACGCCGTATCGGGCGCCACTGACTACTTCACCGAAGCCGGCGATCCGGCCTACAAAAAGACCCTCGATCTGCTCTGGGCCGACCTCACCATGCGCAAAATGTACATCACCGGTGGCGTGGGCTCGCGCTCGAATGGCGAAAGCTTCGGCGATCCGTACGAGCTGCCTAGCGAGCAAGCCTACGCCGAGACCTGCGCCGCCATTGCCAACGTCATGTGGAATTTCCGCATGCTGGCGCTGACCGCCGATGCGCGCTATGCCGATGTGATGGAGCGCGCCCTCTATAACGGCGTCAACTCCGGCATGTCTCTTTCCGGAAACATGTATTGTTACCGCAATCCGCTTGCTTCGAACGGCGAAAAATTGCGCAACCCTTGGTACGACACCACCTGCTGTCCGCCGAATATCGAGCGCCTCTTCGAATCGCTGCCCGGTTACTTCTATGCCATGAGCCGCGACGGCGTGTATGTGACGCTCTACCACAATTCGGAATTGAACTGGCACTTGGAGGATGGTACCGGAATCGGAATTTCGCAGGTCACCAACTATCCGTGGAGCGGTGACGTCAAGTTGACGCTGAATCCCGCGCATGCCGCCGAGTTCACCTTATATGTACGGTGGCCCGGCTGGGCGCCCTCCGCTAGCATGCAGGTAAACGGAGAAGCCGTTTCTACCGCCAATGCACACCGCGGCAGCTATCTGGCCGTGGCGCGTACCTGGAAGCCGGGCGATGTCGTCACCCTGAGCTTCCCCATGCAGCCCGTGATGATGGCCTCGAACCCCCGCGTGACCGACGACTACGGCCGGACCGCCATGCAGCGCGGCCCTCTGGTGTACGCTTTGGAACAGATCGATCAAGCTGGAGCCGCGCTCGCCGATGTGTTTGTTAGGCCCAATGGTGCCGTTCAGACCGACACCAGGCGAGACCTTTTGGGCGGAATCACCGTCTTAAAGGTTTCCGGGCAAGCCGCCGAAAGGTCAGTCAGCGAGGAGCCGCTCTACCAGCCGTTGCCGATTTCGATGAGTCGCCCTAAACGCTTGATCACATTGACGTTCATCCCCTATTACGCCATAGCGAACCGGGAACCAACTCCTATGGAAGTATGGGTGCCGCTCGCCCGCTCGGAGCCGGTAGTTTCCGCAGCATCGGTACTTGGCGGCGAAAAGCACTCTGAGATCCGGTGATTCGAGCTGAAATTGGCCAGAAAAGTGTGTAAAATCAAGGAAGTCCAGTCCATGGACATCGTTCAGCGAAAACCCATGAGTACTTTAGTTTCGGCGCGGAATTCGTCTGCGGTTGGCGTAGCCCTGATGTTGGCTTTCTCTTTCCTGGCGGGAGCACAACAGGCTCCCATTGCCCCACCCGCAGTACCCGAACACCGCCAAACCCCGCCTGCCAATAAAAATCCAGGCGCCGAACCTAAATCCGAAGGGGCAGCCTCGGTGGATGCGCACAGTTATAAGGTCGGTCCGGGCGACGTTTTGAACATCAAGGTCTGGGACGAGGACAAGTTCTCCGGTCCCGTGACCGTGCAGCAAAATGGCGGCATTACCTTGCCGTTGGTTGGCGATATAAATACCAGCGGCATGACTCCGGTCGAGATTCAGGACGCCGTTGCCAAAAGCTTAACCAAATACGTAACAAAACCGCTGGTGACGGTCACCGTGCAGGAGGTGGGAAGCAAAAAATACTACCTCGACGGCCTGGCCAATCATCCCGGCGAATATACGCTCAGCGTTCCCACCACGATTTTGGAAGCCATCAGCAAGGCCGGCGGCCTGCAGGATTTCGCCAATGCCAAAAAGATCTATGTGCTGCGCGGTACCGAGAAGCTGCCGTTCAATTTCAAGGATGTTCTTCGCGGCAAACACATGGAGCAGAACATTCAGCTCCAGTCCGGAGATCATGTTGTCGTTCCCTAGCAACCGGTCAGGTAGGATGATTCACTCATGTTAGACAGGCTTTCCATTCCCCGGCGGGCGTTGGATTTCGAAGACTACGTCGATATCATTCGCCGGAATATTCGCTGGATCGTTGGTCCGGCATTTGCCGGCCTCGTCATTTCCACCGTGGTGGCCTATCTGATGGAGGACACCTTTGTCTCAAAGGCGCTCATCCGCATCGTGCCCCAGCAAATTTCAGAAGATTACGTCAAAAACACCAATACGCAGGATGTCGCCGACCGGATCAACGGTATGGCGCAGCAAATCCTGAGCCGGGGCACGTTGACCAATCTCATCAATACTTACGGTCTTTATAAGAGTGAGCTGAAAAGCGAGCCCATGGAAGATGTCATCGCCAAGATGAAGGCCGCCATCGGCGTCAATGCCACCGCCGGCGTCACCAATGTCCAGCAGACACGGAGTTTGCCGGCCTTGCAGATCACCTTTTCCTACCGCAATCGCGTTCTCGCGAACAAGGTCTGCGCCGATATCGTGACGCGTTTCATGAATGCCAGCAACGAAGGATCGCTCGAATCGCAAACTTCGGCTCATCAGTTCATTACCGACGAATTTGACCGCGCCAAGCGCGATTTGGATGCCGCCAACCAAAGGCTCGAAGACTATCGGACGAAGAATGCCGGCCGTCTTCCGGATCAACTGCAAACCAACATGACGGAGATGAATGCGCTCGAACAGCGCCTGAATTCGCTGTCGGACTCGAGCACGCGAAACAGCGAAAGACGGATGTTGCTCGAAGCTTCCTTGCGCATGGCCAAAGACCGTTTAGCAAACGTGAAAAGCCTGACCCCGCAAGCGCAGGCGCGCAACGACAAAGCCAATGAGCTGGACCGCCAGATCCTCGATCTCGAATCCACTATTGCGTCGATGAAAGATCGCTATACCGACGACTACCCCGATCTCCAATCGGCGCGCGATCGCTTGGCGGTGCTAAAGCGCCAGCACGATGATGCGGTGAAAAATTCCGGCAAAAATGACTCCAACTCGGACACCCCTATGGCTACGCGCGAACGCATGGACGCCCAGGCCTCCGTCGAAGGAATTGAGACGCAAATCAAGGCCGCGACGATGGAGGATCAGACGATCAACCGCCAACTACAGGCGGTCAATGGATCCTTGCGCAACTATCAGGCCCGAATTGAAAGCACGCCGTCCGGCGAAAAAGACTACGCCGATCTGATCCGCGACAGCAATCTTGCGCGCCAAAAGTACGACAATCTCGAAGTCAATTTGAACAAGTCGCGCATGTCCATGGATCTGGAGCGCCGCAAGGAGGGCGAAACGCTCGAATTGCTGGAATCGGCTTCACTCCCGACCGATCCCACCAAACCGCAGCGCGCTCTGATTGTCCCCATTGGATTGTTCGGTGGCTTGCTGCTCGGGGCCATACTCGTCGGCCTGCGCGAAGTCCGGGATACGTCCCTAAAAAACCTGAAAGACGCCCGGCTGTATACGCAGCTTTCCATTCTTGGCAGTGTTCCGCTCCTTGAAAACGATGTGGTGGTCCAGCGTCGGAAACAGGTGATGTGGGTCGGTTGGGCAACCGCCACGATTGTCGGCTTGGCTGTCGTAGCCGGCTCGGTGGCCCATTACTACATAAATAGGACGTAACGAAGGCATAAACAATATGAGCCGTGTCCATGATGCGCTGCGCAAGGCGACCCAGGATAATCCGCTGCCCTCCAAGGCCGCTGCTCCACGCCTACCCCGGATCCCATCCGAGGCTGGATTGGATCTGGCATCGCCTCCATCGGCAATAGCCGTCTATGCCCGGGAAACCGTCATCCTCGCCGATGCCTCTACCGCTCCGGGCGAGAGTGGCCCCGGAAATATGGAGGAGTGCATCAAGAACGCCCGCCAAGTGACGTTCCACCCCCTAAGCGACGCACTGTTGGTTAACCCAGACAAACCTCGCGAAGCACCCGCCGAAGAATTTCGTACGTTGCGCACCCGGCTGAATCATCTGCAAACGCTCCAGCCTCTGCATACTTTGGTCGTGACCAGCGCCTCTCCGGCCGAGGGTAAATCGTTTACCGCCGTCAATCTGGCTTTGACCCAGGCGCAGTTGGCCAACAAACGCATACTGCTGGCGGATTTTGATTTTCGCAGACCCACCGTCGACAAAACATTTCAGATTCCGGTCAGTCCCGGTATGACGAATTACCTGCAGGGGAAGGCATCTTTTGGCGAAGTAATCACCCGGCTCGGCGATTCGAATCTCTACATCATCACGGCCGGCGACGCCGTATCGAACCCTTTGGAGCTGCTGAATCTCAAGGAGTGCGTCGATCTCATCGACCAGCTTAGAAATCATTTCGATTGGGTGATCCTCGATAGCCCTCCGCTGCTGTTCGCAGCCGACGGAAACCTGCTGGCTACCATGTGCGATGGCACGGTTCTGGTCGTGCGCATTGGCACCACCACCTTCGATTCCGTGAATCGCGCCTTACAGTCGCTTTGCGAAAACAACGTGATCGGCATTGTCGTGAACGGCGCGCGCCGCGGTGAACTCTACAGCAAATATAGTTACTATCACGACTACTACTCTTACGACTCGGACGGCCAGCCGAAAGCCGAGGTCGAAGCCGAGCCCACGGTAGAGGGCGATCAGCCGCAGGATTCAAGTTCGCTTCTCGCCAAGTGAATCCCGCTGAGAAATACGCCAACACCCTGCCGGGCGTTCATCCACTCATCCGTGAGCGCTGGAGTCCCCGCTCGTTCGCGGATCGCGATGTCTCGAGCGAAGATCTTAAAACCGTCCTGGACGCCGCCCATTGGGCCGCTTCTTCCGGCAACGAGCAGCCTTGGCGGTTTCTCGTAGCTCGAAAAACGGACGGTGCCTCGTATCAGAAGATCCTCAGCCTGCTGGTACCGTCCAATCAGGTCTGGGCCAAAAGCGCGCCGGTGCTGATGATCACCGCCGGAAAGCGAACGTTCACGCAAAACGATCAGCCCAACCGCTATGCGCTGCATGACACCGGAGCCGCTCTTGCTTTCCTTTTTCTGCAGGCTACTGCGCTTGGCCTGTCTGCGCACGGCATGGGAGGCTTCGATATCGAGAGGGCTCGCACCGAATTGGCGATCCCCGAGGGTTTTGAAGTAGGAGCCGCCGTCGCGCTCGGTTACTTAGGTTCGCCGGATGACTTGCCCGAGAACCTCCGCAAGCGCGAGTTGGCGAAACGGGAGCGCAAACCGCTCCGCGAAATCGTTTTCGGCACGCACTGGGGCGATCCTCTCGATTTTTAGTCTAAATACTGCGCTGGGACATTTGCCCGGCAAGATACTCGGAAGCGCGCATCGATAGCGCGAGGATCGTCATAGTTGGGTTCTGCCAGCCGCAGGTGACAAAGCTGGCGCCATCCACCACGAACAAGTTCTTGACGTCGTGGCTTTGGCACCACTTATTCAACACGCTGGTCTTTGGATCGTCGCCCATGCGGCAAGTACCCACTTCATGGATGCTGTAGCCGGGAGGGTTGACTTTATCGGTCTTGCAGATCGTTTCCCAGCCGGCCTCGTGAAACATCTCGTCGATGGTGTCGGCGGCGTCTTTCCGCAGGTTGGCTTCATTCTCGCCGTCGCGCGCCTCGATGTGGAGCACCGGGACGCCCCACTTGTCGGTTACGTTCTTATCGATTCGCACGTGGTTCTCGTAATGCGCCACCCGTTCCCCGAAGATGCCGCCCGATACGCAGGAGCCGGCATAGCTATCCAGCTTCTTCTGGAGCTCCTCGCCGTAGAGCGGAAAGAAATTCGGGTTGGCTCCGCCGCCGCTGCCAATGTGGACGCAATAGCCCTTGATGAAGTTCCGTTTGTCGCTCTTGCTGAGATTCCGGAATCGTGGAATGAAAGCGGCGCCGCCCATCAGTCCCGGCTTGGCCTTGCCGTCGCGCGCCTCGGGCACTGATGCCACCACTTCGACTCCGTACATCTGGTCAATCAGATAGTGGCCCATCACGCCGCTCGAATTGGCCAGGTTTGAGTTGAGCAGCAGACGCGTGCTCTCGAGGCAGCCGGCAGCCAAGACGACGACCCGCGCCTTGACATGCATTTCGCGGCTGCTATGCCGGTCGACGAAATGCGCCCCGTTCGCCAGACCCGTGTTCTTGTCGACGCTGATTTCGCGGACGATCGCGTTTTGGACGATGTCCAGCTTTTCCGTGGCGAGCGCATCGGGCAGCAGCAAGTTAATCGAACTCGCGAGGCCATCCTTGCCAAGCGCCGAGCGCCACTTCGAGACTTGGATGCCCCGTTTGTTCGCCAGTTCGGTGACGCGCTTGATGGTCTCGCTGTCCGGAGGATAAGTTTCTTCGACAAAGTTGCCGTCGGGGAACTGCGGCCAGCCTTCCTTCCGGCCGGTGACGCGAAAGATCGTCTCGACCCGCGAGTAAAACGGCGCAAGGTCTTCAAGGCTGATCGGCCAGTTGTCGCCGGCGCCATCGATGTCTCTCGCCTTGAATTCGAAGTTGCTCAGCCGGAACGACTGGCGCGCCCAAAACAACGAGCGGCCCCCGAGAAGCCGGACGCGCACCCAGTTATAAGGAGCGTCGGGCGCGTACGTGTACGGGACTTCTTTTTCGTCTACCCATTGATTCGCATTGAATTCGTTCGCCTGGAAGACATGCGGCAAACGTCCCGGCTTGTCGAAGCCGCGATAGGGCAGTTCGTAGGCGTTCTTAAAGGTGCGATCATGCTGGTAATCCGCTTCCGGACCGGCATTCAACATCAGGCACGAGATGCCTTTTTGCGTGAGTATATTCGCGGCCATGCCGCCGGAATGCCCTGAGCCAACGATCAGGACGTCGTATTCTTTGATAGCCATGAAATCTAGACTTCTGTTATCGGATCAATCGGTTTCCAATAGAATCCCGCCGTACCGCGTCCCCGCGTGAAGACGTGGCCGGCGGCTGCCGCCGCTTCGGCCGCCTCGCGTGAGTTCGTGGTGGCGGTTCGCAGGTCCTGATGTACGTGTGCGATGAAACTCTGCAGAGGATCGCTTGGAAAATCTTCCTCCCACAGCCGGATCGCCATCAGCGGCCGCAGAATCGCGTCCGCTTGCGTCGTCTCCAACTCGGCGAACGGTTTGTCAAACTGCTTCTGGGCCTGGGCATTCACGCTGTCAAGACCGTTTTGATAGAGAGTCTGGCGGTCCGCCGGAGACACGCTCAACAGGAAATCGAGAAATTGCGGCGCTTTTGCGTCTAGCGCCCCGGGGTTGCCGCCGAGCGGTGGAACCAGGACGCTGCCGAGCTTTTCGAGAGTGGCAAACTGTTCGGCAGTAAAGAAGCGCTGAGTGGTTTCAGCGGCGATGTCAACCTGGGTCACCTTCAGTTCGGGGACATCGTGCGGCTGCCGGGAAAACTGGCGGCCTAGAGTTGCAGGTACAGGCGCAGGCGCAGGCGCAGGCTTCTGGGCCGTCAACGCGACCGGCGCGGCGGGCGCCAAAAGAAGGGATTGAACGAAATTCCGGCGTTTCATACTCACGTGGACAACTCGCATTATTTCACAATCGCAGCGAGCGATGATACGGTTGATGGAGAGGGACAAAAGATGAGTATTTCGAGACGCGACTTCTTGCAAGCGACCGCGGCCGGCAGCCTCGGCGTGGGCCCGTTACTGGCAGCGGCAACAACCGAAATTCCGACCCGTGTGCTCGGCAAGACGGGAGCGCGCGTATCGATACTCGCCATGGGTGGCGGCAGCCGCTACCTCATGTACCGGGACGAAGATCAGGCCCTCGAAGCGGCCCGGAAGGCGCTCGATCTGGGAATCACCTACATCGACACCTCGGACGATTACGGCAATAATCATCTCAGCGAGCGGCGCATCGGCAAGGTGTTGAAAGGCCGTCGCAGCGGCATCTTTCTGGCCACGAAACTGAGCAATCGCAATGGCGACGACGCGGAGCGCACCGTCGAAGCAAGTCTGAAGGCGCTGGACGTGGATCAGGTGGATCTGCTTCACATCCATTCGCTCGGCTCCGCCGAAGACTTGGCCCGGATCGAAAGCAAGGGTGGGGTGCTCGAGCAGGTCATGAAGCTGCGCGACCAGAAGATGACTCGCTTCATCGGTATCACCAGTCACACCGATCCGCACGTA
>DASYAX010000188.1:0-4653 GCA_036501045.1 Bryobacteraceae bacterium | reverse complement strand
GTGCGGTCAATGGCGGCGTAGGTGCCGTCGGCGCGATCACCGTAGAGCGTGTAATCGACGATGACGACGCCGTGGTGTTCAGAGATGTTCCAGCCGTAGGGGCTCGGGCGCGTGACGGGCAAAGGATGGCCCTGCTGGTCGGTGGCGCGGAAATTGTAAACGTTTTTGGCGAATTCGTGGAGGGCGTAACGGCCGGGCGAGGAGCGGCTCATGCAGACTTCGAGCACCG
This sequence comes from Bryobacteraceae bacterium, assembly GCA_036501045.1. Taxonomy (GTDB): domain Bacteria; phylum Acidobacteriota; class Terriglobia; order Bryobacterales; family Bryobacteraceae; genus Bog-105. Next base: position 4,424 of record DASYAX010000188.1, on the reverse strand, counting down.
GCTGGGTGACACCGGTAAAGGTAGCGCGGATTTCCGCCTCATGGTGAACCGCGTTCGGGAAGCGCAGGCGATATTGAACGGATTGAGCAGACAGAGAGACGGCCAGCGCCAGGAATAACGGGAGATTTTTCATTAAAGTTCGAGTTTGCCTTGAACCTTCATGGCGGTCAGCCGGAACTTTGTCCTTACGTTCAGGCTGCCGAAGTGGGTAACGAAGAGCACTTCCTTCTGTTTGAGCTCGATGGGATGGGTGCGTGGGAAGAAGATGTGCACCGCGCCGGTGGAGGGATCGAGCTGGACATTTTCGGGATGAATTTCGACGCCATTTCTGGGCAGGAGGCGGGAGGAGGACATGAAGGCTTCGAGTAGCTCTTCCGGGTTGCGCGCGTCGACGGCATTGTCGCTGCTGGAGGTGGTTTGAGGCTGACCGGCGGCGCGATAACGGCCGGCCGGGATCAGACCGAGGACGGTGATGTGGTAATCATGCGGGTACGCGTCGGGCGTGGCGGTTGATTGGGCGGTGGAGCGCTTCAGCGCTTGTTGGATGGGCATGGCACTATCCCAGCGGACGACCACGGGAATGGTGGGCAAGCTGCCCATACGATTGCGGCCGGGGCCGCCGTCCCAGGGCGCGCCGTGGGGAGCGCCCGGCAGACCGGCTTCTTTGGCGCCAGGTAACGGCCCGGGAGCGGGCTGTTCCGGTTCATCTTGCGGATCCGTCACGGTGGCGGCAGTGGGTTGCACCCAGGGCGAAGTGGTGAGCAGATGGTCAATATCAGCGGCGGTCCAATCGGCGGGCTTTTTATCCCACGGCTGCGCGGCGCTGAGAAGGGAGGCAAGCGCTATGGAAAGGCCCAGGCCCAAACCGTTTTTCATTATCCCGTTCAATCCAGCAACAAATCGGCTCTCTCTATCGTCATTCTATTATTAAGCGGTCGAATGCCACGGCATTTATAGCCGGCAAAGTTCGTTTGGAATGAAAAAATCGCCTACTCTTCGCCTTTTGCTTGGTCTGTTGATCACGCTGGCGGCGGTAGCGGGCTTTTCTTCCTATACGCTTTACCAGTTGGACGGCCTACGGAAGCTGCAAACCGATACGATCGACACCAACCGGCACGATTCGCTGCTGCTGCTGCGGGTGGACAGCGATCTGGACACGATCGGGCTACGGTTGCGAGACATGATACGGACGCCGCGATCGCGCACCATCGCCAAATTCAAAGGTGAATTCGAATCGCTGCGAATGGACTTGCAGGAGGCAATCGAAGAGGAAGAGAAGCTGGCTCCAGTGACGCGGCGCTCGAACATGCACGAGGAATTAGCGCTCGCGCTGCAGGAATTTTGGGAGAGCTCGGACGAGATATTCGCCGCCGGAAAGGCCGGGCACGAAGCGGCAGCGCGGGCGCTTGCGTCGACCAATCTTTTCGCGCAGCAGGCGGCGCTCGCTGCACGGGTGGCGCAATTACTGGAGCGCAATAACGAGGCAGAGGAACGAGCCGACCAGAAGGTGGCGTCTATTTACGACGGCGTAGAGCGGGATATTTACGCGTTTCTAGCGGCCACAATCGTGGCGATTCTGATTACCAGCCTTTACTCGATCTATTCGAACCGGCAGCTTTTCGCCAAGATGGAATCGTTGTCGCGGCAGCGGCGCATTCTGGCGGCCAGACTAATCGCGGTCCAGGAAGAAGTACTGCGCTCGGTATCGCGTGAATTGCACGATGAATTCGGTCAGATTCTTACGGCTGTGAGCGCCATGCTGGCGCGGGCGGAGAAGAAAGGCGTGCCGCCGGATTCGCCGCTGCGCACGGAATTGACCGAGGTTCGCGAGATTACGCACAATACGCTCGAAAAAATGCGCAGCCTGTCCCAGATGCTGCATCCGGCAGTGATTGACGATTATGGGCTGGTAAAGGGCATCGAGTGGTATGTCCGTGTGTTCGAGAAGCAGACTGGCATTGCGACTAAGGCCATTGTGCGAGGCGAGCCGGTGCGCATTACGGGGCAGCCGGCCACGCATTCGTTCCGCATTGTGCAGGAAGCGTTGAATAACGCCGCCAAGCATTCCGGCACATTGAAGGCCCAGGTGGAGATGATTTTTTCTCCGGAGACTTTGATTGTGAAGGTGAAAGATTCCGGCAGCGGGCTGCAAAGCAAGAAGCCCGCCAAGCGGGGGCTGGGGATGATCGCCATGCGCGAGCGCGCCGAGCTACTGGGCGGTAAGTTGAACATCCACTCGACGCCGGGTGAAGGAACCACGGTCTCGCTGGTGATGCCGCTAGGACAGGAGCATCGGGTGTTCGACACCAACGAGGACGAAAACATGGAAGAGGCGGTCAGTTCCATATCTTGAGGAAAAATTATGAGTGAAGAAACAACTGTTATGACTGAAGAAATAACTGTCCTGTTAGCAGACGACCACAGCCTGGTGCGGCGCGGCTTCCGGCGCATTTTGGAGGACGACGAAGGAATGAGGGTGGTGGGCGAAGCGGCCAACGGCGTGGAAGCGATCCGCATGGCGTATGAATTGAAGCCCAAAGTGGTGGTGATGGATCTTTCGATGCCCGAGCTCGATGGAGTGCAGGCGACGAAGGAGATCGTCAAGCACCTTCCCGGCACGGAAGTGCTGGTTTTGAGCATGCACGCCGACGATAATTACGTTCGGAACGCACTGGATGCCGGGGCGAAAGGTTACCTGCTGAAATCAGCGATTGACGTGGACCTGGTGGGAGCGATTCGTTCGGTGGCGGAAGGAAAGCGCTTCATGGGAAGCGGGCTGAAATATGTCGCTCAGCAACAGGACGATGAGATCAGCAAGCTGACGGCGCGCGAGAGGCAGGTACTGCAATTGATTGCCCAAGGCAAATCGAACAAGGAAATCGCCAGCCTTCTGGAGTTGAGCGTCAATACGGTGTCGGTGCACCGCGCGAATCTGATGGAAAAGATGAATATTCACCGGACGGCGGAGTTGGTATTATTCGCGATCCGGAAGGGGCTGGTGGCGCCGCAGTAAAGACTCGATTAGTGAACGGTCTTTCTGGCGTTCTTGGCGTCGTCGGCGGCCTTTTTCTGAGCCTGCATTTCGCGCGCCTTGGCAAATTTCTTCTGGAACCGGTCGACACGGCCTTCGGTGTCGATTAGCTTTTGTTTGCCGGTGAAGAACGGGTGGCAACTCGAGCAGATTTCGACGCGCAGGTCTCCCTTATGAGTAGAGCGCGTAGGAAAGGTCGAGCCACAGGCGCAAATGACTCGGACTTCCTCGTAGGCGGGATGAATCCCAGCTTTCATGAACTTTGGATTCCTTTCAAAAATGGGGGTAAGTTTTAGGTTAGCACGCAAAAGCAAAAGCCCCGGCCGCGCGCTCGCAAGCGCGGGGATACGGGGCTTTGCAAATATACTCTAGCTACGTTACGCGCGACGCGGCGGCCGGTCCACAGGAACAGCGGCCTCGTCACTGAAACGAAACCTGAACGTACGAACGGCGACTTTAAGAGTCGGCCACCTCGCGCGTGGATTGTATGCTACAGTCACTACCGGAATTCATATTAGACTGGACCACCTCCTTTTTCAGTGATGATTTAATTCTATAAGTACGCTACGAATGTGTCAACGAATCCCGTTGCGGTAATCGAAAAAAGGACGCCGGTGCGGTCCACGGCGTGGTTGAGCGGCTTCTTACTCCTGGGACTTCTATTAGGGCTGCTGGGATCATTGCTGATCGGCTGGCAATACCACATTGATGTAGAGCCGCGGCTGATCGGGCTGCATTTTCTGGCGCTGAACGCCGGATACGTGATTGCGGCGACGGTGGCGCAGCGATACGTGCGAAGAGTATCGCTGCGAAAAGTGGCTTTGATCTCGTGCGCAGCGGCTTGTCTAAGCCTAGTGGCGTTGGCGTTGGCCGCCCCGCCGGCGGCGGTTTGGTGGCGCATTGCAGACCTGGGCATGGTGGGGGCGTCGGCCGGGGGACTGGCCACTGGCCTGCTTTATGTCTCGGAACCCTATTTTGCGGCGTCGCGGGCGGCGGCAGTAAATTTGGCGGGGGCACTTTTCGGCTGCGGCTGCCTGGTGGCCACGCTCGTGACCGGCGCGACTTACTTTGCCGGCTCGGTGCAGATGGAAACGGGGCTACTGGCGGCTTTTCCGCTGGTCTATTTCGCGATTTATCTGCGTAACCGGTATTCGCCGGCGCTGAGCCCAACACACGCACCGAAGGAAGATGCGATGCGCGAGATGCTTAAGGATCTGCGGAGCATCGCGACGATTCTCTTCAGCCTGTTGTTGTTCATTCAGTTCGGCAACGAATGGGTACTGGCGGGCTGGCTGCCGCTATTGTTGATTCACCGGCTAGGTGTGAACCCGGTGTGGGCGATTGGCGGGCTGGCGTGGTATTTCCTGGCATTGATGGTGGGCCGCCTGATCGC
>DASYAX010000187.1:0-38347 GCA_036501045.1 Bryobacteraceae bacterium | reverse complement strand
TGTGGCACGAGCTGCATCCGGAGGCGCCCGAACAACTGGAGCTGTGCGTCATCGAGCCCACGCCGCGCCAGGCCCCGCTGTTTCAGGTGTAGCCGCGAATTACAGCACGCCGGCGAGCGGGTCGGAACGGAAGATCGTCGCCGGACGCACGTAGCGCCGCAGCGTTTGATACGAGCGCAGTCCGGTCCTCAGCATGACGGAGGTCTCGGTGGCCCCGGCTTCGATTGATGCGGTGATCATCCCGGCGCGCAAACTGTGCGCGCCAAAGCGGCCCGTCTCTTCCCCTATCAATCGGAGGCCTCGGAGTACAGCGCGGCGCACTCCGTCCGAATGCAGCCGCCCTTTGCCGAGCCCGAGGCCGCGCATGGGAAGAAAGAGAGGTCCCGGTTCACGGCCGCGTCGTGCGAGCCACGCATCCAGCCCGCGCAAGGGGCAGGTGACCGCCCGCTCGCCCCGGCAAATGCCAACCAGGCGGCCGCGGCCGGTCTGGTCGGTTTTCGATTTACCGAGCCACAGCGTGAGACCCTGATCGAGCCACTTGACGTCACCGAAATCGAGCGCGACCAATTCCGAGCGCCGCCAGCCGCCGGCGAAACAGAGCAAGACCATCGCGCAATCCCGGATATCGATGAGCTGCCCGCGCGCGCGAAACGCAGGAGCCATGGCGCGAAGCTGCGCCGGCGTGAGCGCTTGCTTGCCCTGCGGCCGCTCCGCCAGGTCGCGCGCCGCGTTTCCGAGGAAATACCGCACGCTCTCATCGCTCGGAGCCGGCAAGCCGCGCTCGCGATGCATCCAATTGGCCGCTTTCACGCGCATGTGCACGGTCTCGAGCCGCAGCCCCTCCGCGATACACCAGGCGGCATGATCGATCAGCAGCGCGGGTGTGGCAGGAAGGCTTCTGGCGCCCACAGCGGCGCACCAGCGTTCGAAGCTCAACCAGTTCGAGCGGTAATTGCGGAGCGTGCCGGGCGCCAGATGCGCTTCGAGAATGCGCTGTTTGACGCGGCCGGCGGCCGCGAGATCGATCGTAAATGGGAAGAGGGGCACTTGCTCGGGGAAGCACATGCCCGTTACTTTAGAGTTTGCGCGGGAAGCGCGTAAATTGTCCGGGGAGGACTAGGGAGTAATGACCGACCTATGACTTACTAGCTACATCGCAGTGGGCTGAAACTGTTCAAGTTTAGCTGAGCGGAAAACAGGACGCTAACACGCGATCTACCGAACGCTGCACTCATAGGGACATCATTATGTTATGATGCCCCTATGTCCAGCGTCAATTCCTCGAGCGCGACACCGCTCTATGCCCAAGTGGAAGCGGTGCTGACAGCGAACTTCGCCGACGGCACGCTGCCGCCTGGCAGCCAGTTGCCGACCGAGGACGGCCTGATCGAACGCTTCGAGGTCAGCCGCACGACGATTCGTAAAGCCATTCAGAATCTGGCCGCTCGTGGGTTAGTCGAAATCCAGCGCGGCAGGGGCACTTTTGTCACGCAGCCAAAGATTACGCAGGAACTGACAGAGCTCAGCGGCTTCGTCGAAGATATGCAGGCACAGGGACGCCACCCAACTGCCCGCGTCATCGACAAACAGGTTGTCGCCGCCAGCGAAATCGTGGCCCGCCAGCTTGCGTTGACGGTCGGCACGCGCGTAATGAGGATTCGGCGTGTGCGGCTAGCCGATGGAGTCGCGGTTTCGTTTGATGAAACCTATCTGCCGTTAGAAATCGGAAAGAAGATCATTACGAATGATCTTAGGGCCGAGCCGATTTTTTCACTGCTCGAGCAGAAGTACAAGATACCGCTGATCGAAGCGGAATACAGGCTGGAGGCGATAGCGGCCGAGCCCGCGGTATCGGAGGCCTTGGGCATTGAGAGCGGCAGCGCGATTTTTATGATCGAGCGGACTTCGTATCGTGCGGGGAACCAGCCGATTGACTATGAAAGGCTTCATTACCGAGGAGATCTCATCCGGTTTGTGACGCGCGTGGCCCGGGGCAGCGTGCGCCTGGGCGGCAACCGGAGACGCTAGCGGTGAATGCCTGGTTCGGACCGTGGCTGTTCGTCGTGTCCGTTTGTGCGAGCGCTCTCGGCGGCATGCTGGGCATGGCAGGCGGAATTTTTATCGTGCCCGTGTTGACGCTATTCGGGCATATCGATAAGGCGATCGGCGCGAGCATTGTTTCGGTGATTGCCAGTTCTTGCGGCTGCGCCGCGCCGTTTCTTAAAAGCGGGCTGGCCAATATTCGGCTTGCCATGGTGCTTGAAACAGCCACCACGTTAGGCGCGCTAACGGGCGTACTGTTGGCCGGAGTTCCCCGTGGCGTATCTGTTTTTTCTTTTCGCCGTTGTTTTGCTGGTCTCGGCCAAGCAAATGATGGCCCGGCGCCGCGAATTGGCCGGAAGCCTAACCGCCGCGATCAGCAGGGACTGGGTTAGCACGCTCCAATTGAACTCGAGTTACCCCGATCGGGCTTCCGGACAAAATGTGGCATACGAGGTGCAGCGCGTGCCGATGGGAATGATGCTGATGTACGGCGCAGGTCTGATATCAGCGCTGCTCGGGATCGGTAGCGGCGTGCTCAAGATCCCCGCCATGGACACAGCTCTGCGTCTACCCATCAAAGTCTCTTCGGCAACATCGAACTTCATGATTGGCGTGACCGCATCCGCCAGCGCCGGCGCCTATTTCCTGAGAGGGAACATTGTCCCCGCCATTGCGGGGCCGGTGGCGCTCGGTTCCGTGCTGGGTTCGATATTCGGCGCCCGCATCCTCATGGTGATCTCTAAAGACAAAATTCGTCTATTGTTCGTCATCGTGCTACTTGCGTTGGCTGCACAGATGCTCCTGAATTCTTTCGGCGTTACGCTGTTCGGAGTTTCAGGATGAACACGAAAGGCGAGAAGACTCGTTGGATGGAATTGCTATTAGCCGGCCTGCTGCAACACGGCACCTGGCTCGCCTGCGGCGTGACCGCCTTGGGCCTGGCGCTGGAGCTGATTGAAGGACGCGCCCTATCGAGTACCCGCATCGTCAGAGCAGGCATTGCCTGTTTCATCCTGCTGCCGGTGACGCGCGTGTTGCTGACGCTGATCGTTTTCGTACGGGAAGGCGACCACCCCTTTATCGCGATCACGGCGCTCGTGCTCACGATTATTCTAGCGGGATTCGTAATCGGCGGCTTGTGATACACTCCCACTTCGTTATGAGCCGAACAACCACCCTCTACTGCCTGTTTCTGTTGGCCGGATTTTCGAGCGCGCAGTCCAACCCGCCGGCCCGCGGCCAGGAGATTCCGCTGTGGGCAAACGGCGCGCCGGGATCCGAGAATGCGCCCGACGTATCGGAACCTTCGAGCAACCCCGCGCTGCCGAAGAGATTCACCGTAGTGAATCACCCTTCGATCTATGTCTTCCTGCCGCCGAAGGAGAAAGCCAACGGGACCGCGATCGTGGTCGCGCCGGGTGGCGGCCATTCCCAGCTCGTCATCGACAAAGAAGGCTGGGAAATGGCGGATTGGCTGAATAAGAACGGCATCGCCGCATTCGTGTTGAAGTATCGCCTGGCAAAGGCCAAGGGCTCGCACTACACTGTGGCCGGAGACGCTCTGGCGGATGCGACTCGCGCCACGCGGATGGTTCGCAGCCGCGCCGCGGAGTGGGGCGTGGACCCGAAGCGCATCGGTTTCATGGGGTTTTCGGCCGGCGGCGAAGTGGCGGCGCTCATAGAAACGCGCTTCGATGCGGGCGAGGCGCATGCCGGCGACGCACTGGACCGCGCTAGTTCGCGGCCGGATTTCGCGGTGCTGGTTTATCCCGGTTTCCGTCCCGGCGCGATTACCGTGCCCAAAGACGCGCCGCCCAGCTTTCTGGTCTGCGCCGACGACGATCCTTCACACGTGGTAACGACGGTCAATTTGTATCTCGACCTCGAAAAGCAAGGCGTGTCGTCCGAAATGCATATCTATGCCCACGGTAAGCACGGCTTCGGGCTGCGCGCACCCGCCAGCCTGCCCGTCTCGACTTGGCCCGACCGCCTCAAAGACTGGCTGACCGACATGAAGTTCATACCCGCTGGAAGCGGCGCGTAATTACCAGGAATCGCGGTTCGCGATGGTTACGCGATAGTACGGCTTGTCTTTTTCGACGGAATCCATGGTGAACTCTTCCGAAGTTTTGTTTAGATCATAGCCGCGCCAAAGCCAGCTCAGAGATTCCGGCAGATCGATCCCGGCTTGCCCGGAATCGTGCGTCGCCAAGCCGAAGCGGAAGTGAAAATCGTATTCGCGCATCTTGAGCGAATTCGCGAGCTGAATATTCTGCAGCGGCCAGGAGCCGTGGGTGTTTTCGAGATCGTCCGTGCCGTCGCTCATCCAGATACGAATGTTGCGTTTAGGCATTTTGCGCACCATGAACGGATATAAATTGCCGCCGTCAAGCTTCTCTTCCGGATGCCATTGAATGGAAGTGTAGCTGCCGATGGTTGAATGCACACGGCTGAATTTATCGGGCATGAACCAGGCGGCGTTCAGCGAGCAGATGCCGCCCGACGATTCACCGGCAATGGCGCGGCTGTAGCCGTCCGGCCGGAGCTTGTAAGCTTTCTCCACTTCCGGCAGCACTTCCTCGAGCAAAAAGCGATCATAGCGATCGCTCACCGTGTCGTATTCGATGGAGCGCATGGCCTTGCCTTCTGGCGAAAATCCCGGAGCGATCAGGACATGCACCATCGGCGGAATCAGCTTCTGCGCAACCAGATTTTCGGTCACGGTAAACAAGCGCAAGCGAGATAAATCGCCGGCGATTAAGCCTTGCCCGTCCTGCCACACCATCAGGGGCGCGGGCACGTTCGGATCGACCCCGGGCGAGGCATAATACCAAAAATCCGCTTTCATGCCGTCGTAAATCTTGCTGGTAATGGTGTGCTTGTCGCTCAGCTTGCCTTTGGGCACGCCGGGTTTGGGATACGAATCGGGATTGAAGCCGGAAACATCGCTGCGGTTCCCTGCCGGCTTTCCGGCGGCGTAAAACTGAAAGGCGTGCGTGACGCCGACGCGCATTTTGATCAAGCGCATCCAGAGATCCGAGCCTTCGATTTTCGCCATGGCGAGCGGAGGCTGCAGGTCGATGGATACGCCTGCCGAAGAAGCCGAGACCGGTTCATGTTTGGGCGCGATAGAAAGATCGGAGACGAAGAGATAGTCTTCTCCCCAGACAGCCACGCCGCCATGCGGAGAAAGAGTTTTCGAAACCAGATCCGCCAGACCGGGCGTCCCCGGACCTTGTCGCGCCGTCTGAATTAATTCAGCGAGCGGATGCTCTTGCGTCAGGGCAAGCGTGGGCGTAAGCGCCATCAGCGCTACCACCGCCAGTCGATTTTTCATTTAGGTGAGATCGTTCAGGTAGTTCAAGCGGCCCAGGCTGTCGCCCAGTTTTTCGGTCGGCACTCCCATCGCATCGAGCATACTGACATACAAATTCGCAACCGGAGTGCTTTCGGTGAACTTGACGTGGCGGCCGGTGCGGAACACGCGGCTGCCGCCGGCCAGCAGCACCGGAAGATCGTCGTGGTTGTGGCGATTGCCGTCACTGATGCCGCTGCCGTAAACTAACATGGTGTGATCGAGCAGGGAGCCATCGCCATCGGGCGTGGCTTTGAGTTTCGCGAGGAACTTCGCGAATTGCTGCATGTGATACGTGTTGATCTCGGCTACTTTGTCCATCAATACCGGATCGTTGCGGTGATGGGACAGGCCGTGGTGGCCTTCCGGAACGCCGATCTCGCGATAGGAACGGTTGCTGCCTTCCCGCGCCATCATGAAAGTCGAAATCCGCGTGATGTCGGTTTGTAGCGCGATGGCGGCCAGGTTGAACATAAGCTGGGCATGATCGCCGAACTCCAGCGGGATTCCGTCGGGCTTGGGCATGTTGGGTACCGCGAAGGTGTTCGCCGCAGCTTGTTTTTCCGCCATCTGAACCTGCCGCTCTACTTCACGAACCGCCGTGAGATATTCATCCAGCTTTCTCCGGTCCGTCGAGCCGAGGCCTCTTTCCAGGCTCCGCGTATCGTCGGAAACCATGTCGAGGATGCTTTGGTCGAGCCGCGAGTTGCGGGCGCGCGCGGCCGGATTAGCGGCATCTTCCTCGCTGCCGAAAAGGCGCTCAAACACCGCGCGCGGATTCACTTCGGGCGGATTCGGCACGGTGGGCGATCGCCACGAAACACTGTTGACGTAAGCGCAGCTATAACCGGAATCACAATTGCCCGCAAGATGGCCATCTTCGCAGCCAAGCTCGAGCGAGGCGAGACGGGTAGCCGAACCGATTTTCTGGGCGGCGACCTGATCGACGGAGACGCCCACCGAAATATCGGCGCCGGCGGTCTTGCGCGGATGGACGCCGGTAAGGAAGCTGGCGGCCGCGCGGGCGTGATCTCCCGGACCATCCCCCAGCGCGTCGGCATTGTGATCCTTTAAACCCGAGAAGACCAGTAGGTCGTCCTGCAAAGGCGTAAGCGACTGTAGAATTTTCGGAAACGTGAAGGAGCGGCCCACGCCTTCCGGCCGCCAATTCCGCATGTCAATTCCGTTGGGCACGTAGACGAAGAACATGCGATTCGGCGCCACTTTCTTCATCGTCTGCGTAGCGGCGCTCAGCGCCGGCACCATGGCATCCAGCATAGGCAGAGCAACGGCCGCCCCCACGCCGCGCAACAAAGTGCGCCGCGAAACGTGTTTTCCGGTAATGATCATTCGGTGGTCCCTCCAGGGTCGCCTCTTCCCATCCGGAAGGGCGCGCTATCGACTATTCCATTAATCAAGACAGAGAAGCGGTAATCGTTCGCCGCCAGATCAGCCACGATCTTCCTGGTCGCGGCTCTATCATATCCCTCCAGGCCGCGGCCCAGTGCATAGATCAGCAGTTTTTCCGTCAAACATTCGGCGAAGGCTTCACGGTTTGAGGAAAGAATCCCCTTCAACTCGGCCGGTCCATTAAACGATTTGCCATCCGGCAACACGCCGCTCGCATCGATGGGCAAAGTGCCGTCGTGCGTCCTCCATTGGCCGATGGCATTGTAGTTCTCGAGCGCGAAACCGAGCGGATCCATCGTGGTGTGACACGAAGCGCACATGGGATTGGCGCGGTGCTTTTCCATGATCTGCCGCATCGTTCCGGTAAGCGTGCCGCTCTTCGAATCGATGGAGCCGACGCCCGGAGGAGGAGGCGGCGGCGGCTTATTCAAGACGTTCTCAAGAATCCATTTGCCGCGCAGCACGGGCGAAGTGCGCGTCGGGTAAGAGGTGACGGTCAGAACGCTCGCTTGCGTCAGTACGCCGCTGCGCTCCGTGCCGTCGAGCGTCACCCTGCGAAATTGATTGCCTTCAACGCCTGGAATGCCATAGAACTTGGCCAGCCGCTCATTCAGGAAGGTGTATTTGCCATCGATGAAATCGAGGATGCTACGGTCCTCGTGAATCACCGCGCTGAAAAACATCTCGGTTTCCGTATACATCGCGCGGCGCAATTGGTTGTCAAATTGCGGGAATTGCTCCGGATCGGGATGGATGCTGTCCAGGTTGCGCAGTTCGAGCCATTGGCCGGCGAAATTGTCAACCAGCGCCTGGGCCTTTCGATCCTGCAGCATGCGCCGCACCTGCTCATGCAGAACTTCCGGCTGGTTCAAGCGATGCTCGCCGGCAAGATCAAGCAGCGTCTCATCGGGTGTGCTGCTCCAAAGAAAATAGGAAAGCCGCGAGGCCAGCTCATAACCGTCAATCGCGTGAACGGCGGCGGCATCGCGCGGATTCGGATCGCGCTCCAGACGATAAATAAAGTTGGGCGAGACCAGGATGGCCTCCAGGCCCACCCGCATCGATTGCTCGAAGTTCAAACCGCTCCGCTGGGCGCGGGCAACCAGGTTGGTCAGCTTTGCGACTTCGGCATCCGTCACCGGGCGGCGATATGCCAGGCGCGCCATATGGGCCAGATCCACACGCACGCATTGCGCATTGTGCTGCCCGATCGGGTGGCCGCAAATGAAAACTCGCTTATAACTTTCGGGTAGCGGCGGCGGCAGCGGGTTAAATGGTCCGCGAACTTCAAGCCCGTCCATATAAGTAGGCGGATTGCCCAGCGTGTGCTGCAGCCGGATCTGCACCTCGTCTTCGGGATGCTTGGCAATTTGCTTGGCGATCGCGGCCTGTTCGGCCAATGCAAGCTGCTGGGCCGTGGCCGTTTCTTCGGCGCTCGGCTCGCGCGGGGTTAGAATCGCGCGGAACACGTGCTCGCCGTAAGGGACATGCAGGCGCAGCTCATAAAGGCGGGGTTTGTCCTTCTCGATGAGAACGTCGTCGGCCTGAATCGGGTTGCCGTCGAGCAGAAGCTGCAGGTGAAAGGCATCCTTACGGCCCGATACGGTTGCTTGCAGCTCGTAATCGCCTTCTGCCGGGAGATCGAAGGTATGCTCCAGTTCAAGCCGTTCCTCATTCCTGCTGTGTTCGGGCGAATAACGAGTCTTGGTGGGTTTGGGCAGAGTAATGCCGAGCGGGATGGCCTGGATGGCAACTTTTTTCGCGGCATTCAGGTAATTCTCCATGAGCACCGGCGATACCGAGAGCACATCGCCGATATTGTCGAAGCCGTAGCCGGAGTCGTCGGCCGGAAAATCGGCGGCCGGCTTGAACTTGACCGCCAGCAGATCGCGAACCGTGTTGTCGTACTCGACGCGGTTCAGCCGATGCGCCGTCAAATGGCCCGGATCGGGCCTGCTGGTCTTATCCGCTTCGGCAAACTGCGCCTCAATCCAATCGGTGGCTGCGGCGATTTGCTCCGGCTTGGGACGCGGCAACCCCTTCGGCGGCATCTCGCCCGCTCGCAGACGGGCGATGACCCGTTCCCACACATCGCGGTCGCGAAGCAGCGACGCGGTGTCGTGATACTTGGTTAATACTAGACCGCCGGTTTTGAGCTGCTCGTTGTGGCAAACGGCGCAGTTCTGCTGCACCAAAGCGCCTACATTCTGATTAAACGCGTCTGGCGGAGCCTCCGGCTGCGCAGCCGGCAGTACGAGGGCGAAGCTCGCGACAATCGCTGAGGCCGCCGTTCTCTTACTTTTCAAGTGCAAAGCCCGTGATCCAGTGAGGAGACGCCGGGTCGGCAAGCAAATGTTACTGGTTCGCCAACCCTAGTTTCTATGAGACCATACAAACGAAACCCGTATCAACCCCAGATACGTGCGAAATCAATGAACATGCGAATTCGAATTGGCGCTTTTCTGTCTCTAGTTTTGGTCACGGCGATGGCGGCGCAAACAAACGACGTGACGCGCGCCACGCTCGATAACGGCCTGCGGGTGGTGATTATTCGGGATCCGCTCGCTCCGGTAGCTACCGTGGAAGAGAACTACCTGGTCGGAGCCAACGAAGTTCCCCACGAATTTGTCGGCTTGGCCCACGCCCAGGAGCACATGGCGTTTCGCGGCTGCACCGGACTGACCGCCGATCAGATTGCAGCCATTTATGCCCAGTTGGGCGGCTACATGGACGCGGACACGCAGCAGAACATCACGCAATACTTCGTCACCGTTCCGGCACAGGATCTGGACCTCGCGCTGCGTATCGATTCGTCCTGCATGATCGACGTGGACGACGCGCAAGACCAATGGGCGGAGGAACGCGGCGCGATCGAGCAGGAGGTGGCGCGCGATCTTTCGAACCCCACCTATAAATTCATCACCCGCTTGAATCACGATCTGTTCGCCGGCACACCGTACGAAGAGGACGCTCTCGGCACGAAAGAATCGTTCGATAAGGTGACCGGCCAGACTCTGAAAGACTTCTACAAAAAATGGTACGCGCCGAACAACGCCATCCTGGTGGTCACGGGAGATGTCGACCCGGTGGCAACACTGGCAAAAATCAAGCAATACTACGGGGCGATTCCGCGGCGCGAGATTCCGGCTCATCCGGCGGTGGATATGAAACCGGTGACCGCGGATTCGTTCGAGCTGCCGAGCAATCTGCCCTACCTGCTGACCTTGATTTCGTTCCGCTTCCCGGGAACCGATAGCCCGGACTTTGCGGCGGCTCGCGTTCTTTCCGACGTTATCTCCAGCCAGCGCGCCGACCTCTATGCGTTGGTGCCCCAAGGCAAAGCGCTCGGTACCGATTTCGGTCTGGTCGAGACCTATCCCAAGGCGAGCGCCGCTTTCTCGCTCGCGGCGCTTCCAGCCGGCGCGAATCCGGCGGCCATCAGCGCGGAAATGAAAAAAATCTTACTGAACTATGCCGCCAACGGCGTGCCCGCCGATCTGGTTGAGGCCGCTAAGAAAGGCGAGGTAGCGGGTGCGGAGTTCGGCCGCAACTCGATCACCAACCTCGCAGCCCTGTGGTCGCAAGCACTGGCCGCCGAAGGGCGTCAATCGCCGGACGAGAACGTGGAAGAGATCAAACGCGTGACGGTCGCCGATGTCAATCGTGTGGCGAAAAAGTATTTAGTCGAAAAGAACGCCATCGTCGCAACGCTCAAGCCATCTGCCTCCGGTGAGGCGGTTGCTTCAAAGGGCTTCGGCGGCTCGGAGAAAGCGACCGCCACGCCCACTAAGCCGGTGGCGCTTCCCGAATGGGCTGAGGGCGCGGTGAAATCGCTGCGCGTTCCCCCGGCCACCCTGCATCCATCGGACGTAATGCTGTCCAACGGCATACGCCTGATCGTGCAGACCGAAAGAACCAGCCACACCATCACGCTGCTCGGCTCCATCAAGACCCAAACACAACTGCAAACGCCTGCCGGCCAGGATGGAGTGGCCGACGTTTTGGAAGGTCTGTTTTCTTATGGAACTAAGACGCTCGACCGTTTAGCATTTCAGAAAGCGCTCGACGATATCGCGGCGTCCGAGAACGCCGGCGCGAATTTTAATCTCAAGGTCCTCAAGCAGGACTTCGCGCGCGGCGTCGAACTGCTCGCCGACAACGAACTGCATGCTGCTCTGCCGGCGGATGCTTTCAAAGTAGTCCAGCAACAAACCTCTGAACTGAGCGAAGGCGAACTGCAGAGTCCCGGTTACAAAACGGATCGCGCCTTGGTGCATGCGCTGCTGCCGGCGGGCGATCCACTGCTGCGGGAAACTACGCCGAAAACGGTGGACTCGCTCAACTACGGCGACCTCCAGAGCTATTACAGCAATACCTACCGGCCGGATTTGACCACCATCGTAGTAATCGGCGATATCGCGCCAGACGAGGCTCGCGCCGTGATCGAGAAATTTTTCGGCGCCTGGCAAGCTTCCGGAAGCAAGCCCAATGTGGTGTTGCCGCCGGTTCCCGCCAACAAGCCAAGCGCGGTCAATGTACCCGATCCCAGCCGCGTGCAGGACGCCGTCGATCTCTCTCAGCAGTTGGAAATGAATCGCTTCAGCCCCGATTACTATGCCCTGCAGCTCGGCAATCACGTTTTGGGCGGTGGCTTTTACGCCACGCGCCTGTATCGCGATCTCCGTCAGAAAGCCGGTTACGTGTATAACATCAATGATTCGCTCGAAGCGAGCGAGACGCGCGCCAACTACAGCATCGATTACGGGTGTGACCCGAAGAACGTATCGAAAGCGCGTGTCATGGTCGAAGAAGAGCTGATCGACATGCAAAAGAACGATGTAACGCCGGCCGAGCTGCAGCAGGCAAAAGCGCTGCTGTTGCGCCAGATTCCGCTGGGCGAATCAAGCGAAGATGCCGTAGCGGGCGGCCTGATTGGGCGCGCGCGCATCGGCCTGCCGCTCGACGAGCCGACGCATGCCGCCGAGCGTTACTTCAACATGACGGCCGGCGAGGTGCGGGCGGCCTTTGCCCGCTATATCAGCCCGGCGAATTTCGTGCAAGTGGTGCGAGGCCCTGCTCCCCAATGAGGTTCCACAATGACGGACCATCCGACCGAAGAAGAAATCCGAAATCACGAGATTGTAAGCAAGCTTCGCGATGAGTTTCGACCGGCCGGCGAGCGCTTAACTCCTGAAGTGGAGCCCGCCACGGTTTTCGTATTGCGGGCGCCGGAAGCGGAATGACAGTCACCGAACTTGGGCGGCAACTGCGCAGCCGCCAGATCTCTTGTGCGGAACTGATCGAGCAGACGCTCGCCGATATCAGGAAGCGCGACACGTTCCACAGCCTGATCACCGTGACCGGCGAGGCGGCGCTGGCCGATGCCCGCGAACGCGACCGGGAACTCGCCGCGGGCCAGGATCGCGGTCCCTTTCACGGCATCCCGATCGCTTACAAAGATCTCTTTTATACCAAGGGTGTGCGAACCACCGGCGGCTCGCTCCTATTTAAGGATTTCATTCCCAGCCGCGACGCGGAGGTCGTGAAACGGCTGCACACTGCAGGCGCGATCTCGATCGGTAAAAGCAATCTTCACGAAATTGCGTTCGGCATCACTTCCAAGAATCCACATTACGGCTTTGTGTTGAATCCGCGCGATCCGAAGCGGATTCCGGGCGGCTCGAGCGGAGGCTCCGCGGCTCTCATCGCAGCTAACTTTTTACCGATGGCTCTCGGCAGCGACACCGGCGGCTCCATTCGTATTCCGGCCTCATATTGCGGCATCACCGGTTTGAAGCCGACCTATGGCCGCGTCAGCCGCGACGGCGTACTGCCGCTCGCCTACAGCCTCGATCATGTCGGACCGCTCGGAACGTCCATTGAAGATTGTGCCCTCGCGATGAACGCGATGGCGGGTCCCGGCGTCGAATTCAACCTCCCGGCGCGCGCCGAACTGAAAGGCATTCGCGTAGGTGTCCCGAAGAACTTCTTCTTCGATCGGATCCAAGAAGAAGTCGCCGCAGCCGTTCGTAAGAGCATCGCGGAGATGGAGCGATTAGGCGCCGCAATTCTCGAAATCGAGATTCCCGATCTGGCGGAAGCCAATGCCGCCGCCCGCATTGTGCAGCTTTCGGAAACAGCCTCTGTTTACGCCGGCTACACCGACCCGAAGATGTTTGGCGCGGACGTTTGGGCGTTGCTTGAGCAGGGCCGCATGATCCTCGGACATGAATATGTCCACGCACAGCGGGTACGCACGCTGTTCCGGCGCGAGTTCGACGCGCTCTGGCGGAAGATCGACATACTCGCTGCGCCCACAACGCCTATCACCGCGCCGTTGCTCGATCAGGATACCGTCAAAATCGGCGCCATCGAGGAAAACGCGCGCATTGCTTCTACCCGGCTGGTTCGCTCGATTAACTTCTTGGGCGAGCCGGCACTATCGCTACCGTGCGGCAACGATACCTCCGGAATGCCCATCGGTTTGCAACTGATCGGCGCACCGTTCAGCGAGCCGAATTTGCTGCAGATTGCGAAGACTCTGATGCGCGCATAATTTTTTCGACCTCTTCCGGAAGTTTCGGCAGCGCCTCTGTGAGATCGATCAATTTTCCGTCATTGTTCACGTAAAACGTATCTTCGATGCGAACCCCCAGCTTCTCTTCCGGCAGATAGATGCCCGGCTCGATCGTGAACACCATGCCGTCTTCGATGGGCTTCGAATAGTCCCAGGGATCGTGCACGTCGATGCCCACCAAATGGCCAATGCCGTGGATGAAATATTTCCCGATGGGCGCGCCGTGGAGATCCTTGCCGTGAGCGTTCATGTAATCGAAGGCGATGCTATCAAGCGAATCGGGGTATTTGTGCCGCGGGTCGTTGATGCGCGATTTGCCGGGCACAAAAGCGTCGATGGCGGCGCGCTGGGCGCCCAGAACCAGGTTGTAAACCTCGCGTTGGCGAGCAGTGAAATGACCGTTTACCGGCATGGTTCGGGTGATGTCGGAGGCATACATCGAATACTCGCCCGCCGCATCGACCACCACCACATCGCCATCCTGCATCGTGCCGCTGTTGTCCGAATAATGCAGTGAAGTGGAGTTCGCGCCGGAGCCGACTATCGGCGCATAAGAAGGCCGCTCGCAGCCTTCCTCCATCAATTTTTCGATCAGCACGCCGGCCACCGTGCGCTCCTTCGCACCCGGATGCACGGCCTTCATCATGGCGAGCTGCGCCTGGACGGAGGCGTTACTCGCAGCCCGGAGTAAGGCGATTTCCCCGGCGTCTTTCTTGGCCCGTAAAGGCATGGTCAGCGCGCCGATATCGGTCAGAGGAGCCGCGCGGTCGCTGCCGAGCGTAGTGGCTAGCCAGGTTGCCAGTGCCCTGGCCTTCGCCAGGTCGGGCTGCGAGGCAATCTCGCGCACAGCGGACGGATCTTTCTGCGCCAGCTCATTCAGGACGCCGGGTAGCTCCGTCACCTGCCGGACCTCGTCTACGCCCGTAAGGCGCGGCGCATTCGGGTCACTCGCATCGAGCTTCACTCCCGTATACAGCTCCAGATGCCGGTTGCGCGTGGGCAGGAATAAAATTTCGCGGTAAGGCCTCGGCGATTGCGCGGATTCCACTAGCAGCGCCGCGCCCGGCTGGTTCCAGCCTGTCAAATAATAAAAGTCTTCGTCCTGCCGGTAGGGCGTGAGATCGAGCAGCGGTTGTTCCGCAGCGAAGACGACGGCAACGCCGCCCTTCAACTCGTCAGCCAGATGAAGCCTGCGCGCGCGATAAGCCTCACTAGGCTGGCGGTCAAGCGCTTGGCCTGCCGTACAGGCGAGTAAGAGCACACAAAGGGCGAGCGAGCGCCGGAACATTCACCCGATTGTACCGGTTAGGACGAAGCGGGCCTACTCCCGGCTCGCCTTTCACATATAATTCCGACCGGGGGGTGTAGCCATGAACGAGCAGGAAAACATTGCCTTGGTCAAGAAATTGTACGAGGCATTCGCCAGAGGAGATATTCAGGTGATCCTCGATCACGTGACCGAGGACATCGAATGGAGCAACCCGGGGCCGTCTTCGGTTCCCTATTCCGGCGATAAAACGGGGCCGGCGCAGGTACGGCAATTCTTCGAGGCCCTGGCAAGCACGCAGAAGGACGTGAACCTCAGCATGGACCGGTTCATCGCCCAGGGCGACGCTGTGGCGGCACTGGGAAATTACAGCGGGAAGGTAACGGCAACCGGCAAGTCGTTCGCTTCGCGCGTCGGCCACTTCTTCACGATCCGCGGCGGCAAAGTGGCGAGTTGGATTGGTCTGGGCGATACCGCAAACGTCGCCGCGGCTTACACCAGCGCTTCGGCTGCTAACGGCTGAAATCCGACATTCATTCGCAGCGTAGGGCCACCATCGGATCGATTTTCGTAGCGGAGCGCGCGGGCAAGTAGCTCGCAAGCAGCGCTACCGCGGCAAGCAGCAAAGACACCGCCCCCAGCACCATCGGATCCAGCGGCCGGACATGGTAAAGCAACCCGGTCAGCAGCCGGTTGAGCCCCGCCGAACCGGCCACTCCGGCGGCAAGCCCCACCAGCACCCAGCCCATACTGCCGGTTACCATCAATCGCAAAACATCCATGGTGTCCGCGCCGAGCGCGCGCCGCAGGCCGATCTCATGCGTGCGCTGCGCCACCGAATGGCCGACCACGCCCACGATGCCTACCGCCGCCAGCACCAGCGCCAGCACCGAGAACACGCTGAGCAGCACCATGGGCAAGCGCCGCGATCCGGTTGAATTACGAATGATGTTTTCCATCGTCTCGATCCCCGAAACCGGCCGGTCCGGCAAAACATCCGCCAACGCTTTCTTGATGGGCGCAGCGAACGTCATGGGCGCGCCGACTGTGCGCGCGACGATGTTCATCACCGGCCAGCCCGCTTGCATATAGGGACGGAAGAATTGCCGCCGCACCGGCACGTCGAGCCCTCCATGATGTACATCTCCCACCACGCCCACAACCGTGAGGCGCGGCCCATCGGACCCGCCCAGCCGGATCGCTCTGCCAACGGCATTTTCTTTGGGCCAATAGGCGCGAGCCATCGTCTCATTAATCACAATCGTCGCGGGGGCGCTCACCGTGTCCATTCGCGTAAACTCCCGTCCGTTCAAAAGCGGGATGCCCATGGTGTGAAAGTAATTCGGGCAGGCCACGCTGTAGTCCGCGTTCGGCATGTTTGCCGGATCTGCGGGCGTCCTTCCCTCAATCTGGAAACCCCGCCCGGCATTTCCTGCAAAGGGCAAATGACCCACCGCGCTCACCGCCAGAACACCGGGAACGGCGCCTGCGTGTTCCTCGATGTCCTGGCAGAAGCGCGGCAGACCGGGAGGTCCGACGTAGATCGCCTCCTGGGGAACCGACATTCCCATCGTGAGCACATTCTTCGGATTCAAACCCGGATCGACGCCGAGTAATTGCGACACGCTCTTGATCATCAGTCCGGCGCCCGAAAGCACCACCATCGCCAGCGCCACTTCCGATGCCACCAGCACATGCCGCAGACGATTGCGGCCGCTGGTTGCAGCGGTTCGGCCGCCCTCCTTCAGCGGCTCATTCACGTTGCTGCGCAAAGCGCTGAGCGCCGGTACCACGCCAAACAGCATCGCCGTCAGGCAGGAAACGCCCAACGCAAATGCGAACACGCGGCCATCTATCGGCATCGCATCCATTGCGCGTAATGGCAATTGCACCGAATCGAGCTTCAAGGCTTGAAACATCAGCCGGCTGCTCCAATCGGCCAGCAGCAGCCCCGCAGCACCGCCCATCACCGCTAGCAGCGCGCTCTCGGTAAGCAACTGGCGCGCGATGCGAAATCCCGCCGCCCCAAGCGCCCGCCGGATGGCAAATTCCTTCTGACGCACCGCGCCGCGCGCCAGCAGCAGATTCGCAACGTTCACGCATGCGATCAACAGTACGAACGCCACCGCAGCCAGCAAAACTAGCATGTTCCTGCGAAGACCCTGCGTCCCAAAGTCGCCGATCGGCGTCACGGTAGCGCCCATACTCGCATCGTCCACCGGATATTGCCTTCGGACGCGATTTGCAATCGCCTCCAACTCCGCCCGCGCCTGTATCTCCGTCACTCCAGGCTTGAGGCGGCCGATCGCGAAAAAGCTGTTGTCCCCGCGCCCGAAATCGGTCTTGGTATAGCCCACCGGGACCCAGAGCTGGCGTGCGTCGCTCCAGAACTGCCACGCAAAGTCGCGTGGCATCACACCGACGACCGTGAAGTCCGCGCCATCCACCCGGATGGTCCTGCCGACTAACGATGCATCGCCGCCGTAGCGTCTCTTCCACAACCCATAACTGAGCACGACCTCGTGGTCCCGCCCCACTGTCTCCTCAGCGGGAAGAAAAGTCCGGCCGAGAAAAGGCTTCACGCCCAGCACTGTGAAGAAACTCGCCGACACGCGCAGCCCCGATACCTGCTCCGCCTCCTGTTTGGCGCCACGAGCCGAGAGGTTATAGCCTCTGCCCGCCGAATCAAAGATCGCCATGGATTCAAAGGAGTGGCTTTCCCGCCTAAAATCCCAAAAATTGGGGGCCGAAACGATGTTCCAGTTGTCCGGCCCCTTGCCGAATGTTTCGAAAACCAGCATCAGGCGGCCGGCATCGGGAAATGCCAATGGCTTCAGCAAGGTGTTATTGATCACGCTGAAGATCGTCGTGTTCGCCCCGATCCCGAGCGCGAGCGTCAACGTGGCCACCAGCGTGAAGCCGGGATTGCGCGCCAGGTTCCGCAAACCGTAGCGCGTGTCCTGAAGAAGGGCTGCCATATTCTGATGATATCTGCAACTCCATCGCCAGCGGTGGCCGCCAAGTAAGTGGTTAAGAACTAGTGACTTGCTCTAGCCGGGAACCTACCGCTCCCCCCCACGGCTACGCCGATTCCGTAG
Source organism: Bryobacteraceae bacterium (assembly GCA_036501045.1). GTDB lineage: Bacteria > Acidobacteriota > Terriglobia > Bryobacterales > Bryobacteraceae > Bog-105. The sequence goes on along the minus strand of DASYAX010000187.1, from coordinate 20,597 downwards.
GAGAGCCGTCCGGAACTGAACACCGTCCGTAGTATGCTTCGAAATCATATAAGCTCAATCGAAAAGAGTCGGAGCCATGCCTTTCGCCAATTCCTGCTTCATCAGCTACCGCCATTCCTGTCAGCCGCAGACGCGCAAAATCATCAGCCAGACGGTCGATGCGCTGAAGGCCGAGCTCGATCTCCGTGTCCCCCTTGAGGTGTTTCGGGACGTCGAGCGTCTCCAGGGCGGCGAGTTTTATAACGAAGCCCTGGCCAGCAATCTCTGCGGTAGTGTTTGCATGGTGATGCTCTACTGGCCAACTTATTTCTCAACCGAGCACACCTTCTGTTCGCGCGAATATCACGCCATGCTCCGTTGGGAAGCCGAGCGCCTCGCCCGTTTGCCGAATCCGCTTGAACGGCAGAAGGGTCTCATCGTGATCGTCGCCTTCCGCGATTTCAATCAGATTCCTGCCGAAATCACCAGCAATCGCCTCGTCTATAACTTCGAAGCGCATTCGATGCGCCCCAACATGACGCAGCGGCCCGAATTCAAGAAGGACATCAACAAAATCGGCACGTACATCAGCGAGCGCTGCCGCGCTTTCGACGCCGTTCCACCCCCTGATCCTTGCCTCAATTGCCCTCAGTGCAAGCTCCCGCCCGCCCAGGAAATCCTGCCGTGGCTGCAGCGAATCCTCCATCCGGGCGTTCCCTACCCCACCCGCGAGGGCGACCGTTGAGTGCCAATTCTCTCCCGCCCGAACCCGGCGAAATCATTACCTTTTATTCCTACAAAGGCGGAACCGGCCGCTCCATGGCCCTTGCCAACATCGCTTGTCTTCTGGCGCAAAGTAAAGAGGGCTATGGCGGCGTGCTCGTGGTCGACTGGGATCTCGAAGCCCCCGGCCTGCACCGTTATTTCGCCGACCGCTTCCAACGGAAGTTTCCTCCGTCTTCGCCTGCGCTCAGCCTGGAGCTTCATCCCGGCCTGATCGATCTCTTTGAACGGTTTCGCGACGAAATCGCAACGCTTCCGTCTACCGCCGAAGAACCAACTCCGGAAATGCAGGGACACTTGCGGGCTAGCATCGCGCTCGACTCGTTCGTCATCTCTACCGACGTTCCCAACCTGTCGATCCTCAAAGCCGGTTGCTTCGACGAAAACTATGCCCGCCGCGTTAATACCTTTCCCTGGGAGCCGCTCTATAAACAGGCCCCCTGGCTCATCCCCTTCTTCGCCGACTGCCTGACCAGCCGCTTCCGCTACATCCTCATCGATTCGCGCACCGGCATCACCGATACCAGCGGCATCTGTACCATGCTGCTTCCCGACAAGCTGGTCGTGGTCTTCACGCCGAATCAACAGAGCCTCCATGGCGTTCTCGAGATGACGGAGCGCGCGACCAATTACCGCCGCCGCTCTTCCGACATGCGCCCTCTTGCGGTTTTTCCGCTGGCCTCGCGCATCGAATCGAGCGAGCCGGAGCTGCGCACCAAATGGCGCAAAGCGGAAGGGTTCGGCTACCAACCCCGCTTTGAAGCGCTCTTCAAAAAGGTTTGGGAGCTCGAGGATTGCAATCTCGAAAGCTATTTGAACGAGGTGCAGATCCAGCACGCCTCCGCCTACGCCTATGGCGAGCGAATTGCCGTCCTGGCCGAAACGAGCGACGATCGCACTTCCCTCCGCCGCGCCTTCGCCAGTTTCGCCGAGCGCCTCGTCACCTTGGACGAGCCCTGGGATTCCGCGCCTCCCAAGCCGGCCGGCGTTACTACCGCCCTAACCGACGCCGCCGAGTCCTTTTACGCCCAATTACCACCAGACCGGCAGGAAACCGCGCGCCGCCTCTTCCTTCAACTCATTCGATTGCCGTCCGACGTCACCCGCCCGATCGCCCGTGAGGTCAATCTGGACGTGCTCTCGAAGGAACAGCAGGAATTGATTCCTCCCCTGACCGCCGCCAAGCTGGTCATGACTCGCGCCAACGCCGTCTGTCTCGCGGACGAAACGCTCATCACCGATTGGCGCAGACTGGAGGAATGGATCGCCGCCGATGCGCCCTTCCTGAACTGGCGCGATACCTTGGATTCCGCCCAAACAAGTTGGGAGAAGCACAACCAAAGCAAGGACCTGTTGCTGCGCGGAAATCCCTTGGAAGAGGCCATCGGCAAGCTCGCCAGAGGCAAAGATCTGAACAGCGCCGAAACCCTCTATATCGGCTACGCCATCGTCGCCCGCGACCGCCGGAAGCGAGTGGCTTGGGTCGCCGCCGCCGCCGCCGTTTGCGCAATCGTGGTCGCCATCTATGCCGTCACCCGCTTCGCCAGTTCTTCCTCCCAGGCTCAAGCCGAAGCCATTCTCGGTCAGAACACCATCGACGCCGCCATCCGCGCCGAACGCGTCTATCCAAACTCCGCGAAGATCGACGCCGCTTTGCGAACCCTGTTGGATGAAACCCCGGAGCCCGTCCGTCTGATTCCCGGCCCTCCAATCCCCAGCCAAAACGAGCCACCGGCCAATTCCACTAGTTCTGAGGCCCGTGTGAGTCCCAGTTCTCAACCACCCGACCAGATTTTGTTCTTAAAAGAGGCATCCTTACTCCTGTCGTTTGGCGCCCGGCTTTCCTATTTCAATATTTCCACCGGCTCGGTCTCGACCACCATCGATCTTCAACCAAAGGTCCGTATTAACTCGCTCGCCATCAGTCCGGACGGCAATACCTTAGCGATCGCCGGGAGCAATGGGATTGTCGAGTTGCAGAGCGCTGCGGGTAAGCAGCTAGACGCGATCGAAGCGGCCGGTATACAACACATCGCTTATAGCCCCGACGGTACGTACTTAGCAGCGGCCGATGATCAGTCGGTCCACATCTGGCATTTTTCACGCAACGGCTCACGAGAAGGGGCAGGACTCTACAAAGGGCCGGGCGCGGTCACAGCCTTATGCTTCTTTCCGAACGGCAGTCAAATCGCGTTGGGCGGACCGGCTGCGCAAATCTCGACCTTCAGGATTCCCCAATTCCAGCAGAGCACGCATTTCCCCACTGCCGCTCCCGTGCAGGCCCTCGCCTGTCCCGCCGCCGATAGAATTTGGGCCATGCTAGCGAATGGCACGTGCCGCCGCCTGGGACTGGACGGCAAGGGGAAGACCTGGAACACGTTCGGCCAACCCGGCGCATTGTCTGCCATCAGCCAGAAAGGAACCTACTTCGCCGCAGTCGTCTCTAACGGATCGGTTCTCATCTCTCGCCCCGATCCCGAACACGCCGCCCAATACGCCAAGCTCACGGGCACCGCGCTCGCCGACGCAGCCTGCCAGAAATTGACAACGATCGCCCCGGTTGTCCCCAATTACTCCAAAGCCTGTCCGGGCAAGTAAATCGCTCCCTCTTGCGACAATCAAAATATATGGCAACCACCGTCGTTGGCGCGCGCGAAACTCGCTCGCTGCGCTTTTGGGCTTCCACCAACGGTAAGAAAATCGTCATGGCCGTCACCGGCGCCATTCTCTTCGCGTTCGTTATCCTGCACATGATTGGCAATTTGCAGATCTTTGAAGGACCGGAGCAATTGAACTTTTACGCCTTCGCGCTGCGCCGCTTCCCCGAAGCGTTGTGGGCCGCGCGCATCACTCTTTTGCTCGCCGTCTCGCTGCATATCTGGGCCACCGTTGGCTTGGCTCTCCGCAAAAATCAGGCGCGCCCCATCGGTTACGCCAAAAAGGAAAATGTCGCTTCCGATTACGCCTCCCGCACCATGTATTGGAGCGGTCCCATCATCCTCGCGTTTGTCATTTATCATCTGCTGCATCTCACAGTCGGCTATTTCCATCCCGGGGGCCGCTTCATCGAAGGCGACGTCTATCACAACATGGTGACCGGCTTCTCCGTCTGGTACGTTTCGGCCTGGTACGTCTTCTCCATGATTCTGCTCGGCTTCCACATCCGCCATGGGGCCTGGAGCATGTTTCAATCGCTCGGCCTGACGCACCCGCGCCACACGCCCTTCCTGAAAAAGATTGCCGCCGCCCTGGCCATCGTCATCGTTGCCGGATATATCTCGATTCCCATGAGTGTGCTGCTCGGCTTCATCAAGTAAATGGAACTCAACTCTCGTATCCCTGCCGGCCCCATTGAGGGGAAATGGGATAAAGCGCGCTTTGACCTGAAACTGGTCAACCCGGCCAACAAGCGCAAGCATTCGATTATCGTCGTGGGTTCGGGCCTGGCCGGCGCTTCCGCCGCCGCCACGCTCGGCGAGCTCGGCTACAAAGTAAAGTGCTTTTGTTTCCAGGATTCGCCGCGCCGCGCTCATTCGATCGCCGCCCAAGGCGGCATTAATGCCGCCAAGAATTACCAGAACGATGGCGACAGCGTGTATCGTCTCTTCTACGACACCGTGAAGGGTGGCGACTTCCGCGCTCGCGAAGCTAACGTCTATCGCCTCGCGCAAATCAGCGTGCAAATTATCGATCAGTGCGTCGCGCAAGGCGTGCCGTTCGCCCGCGAATATGGCGGCACGCTCGCCAATCGCTCGTTCGGCGGCGCGCAAGTTTCGCGTACCTTCTACGCCCGCGGCCAAACCGGCCAGCAGCTTCTCTTAGGCGCTTATCAAGCCCTCGAACGCCAAGTTCAATCCGGCGGCGTGACCATGCATCCGCGCACCGAAATGCTCGACCTCATCGTGATCGATGGCCAGGCGCGCGGCATCGTCACTCGCGATCTCGTCAGCGGCGAAATCCATACGCATCTGGCCGACGCGGTCATTCTCGCCACCGGCGGCTACGGCAACGTCTTCTTTCTCTCGACCAACGCCAAAGGTTCGAACGTAACCGCCTGCTGGCGCGCGCATAAACGCGGCGCGCTCTTCGCCAATCCCTGCTACACCCAAATCCATCCCACCTGCATCCCTGTTTCCGGCGACTATCAATCGAAGCTCACCCTGATGAGCGAATCCTTGCGTAACGATGGCCGCATCTGGGTGCCCAAAGAAAAGGGCGATAAGCGCAAGCCCGGCCAAATCCCGGAAGGCGACCGCGATTATTACCTCGAACGCCGTTACCCGAGCTTCGGCAACCTCGTGCCGCGCGACGTGGCCTCACGCAACGCCAAAGCGGTTTGTGACGAAGGTCGCGGCGTTGGCGAAAGCGGCCTCGGCGTCTATCTCGATTTCACCGACGCCATTCGCCGCCTCGGCCGAAAAACAATCGAAGAGCGTTACGGCAACTTGTTCGATATGTATCAACGCATCACCGACGAAGATCCGTATCAAGCGCCGATGCGCATCTACCCCGCCATCCACTACACCATGGGCGGGCTGTGGGTCGATTATCACCTGATGAGCACCATTCCCGGTTTGTTTGTCGCGGGCGAAGCCAATTTCTCCGATCATGGCGCGAACCGCCTGGGCGCCAGCGCGCTGATGCAAGGCTTGAGCGACGGCTACTTCATCGTTCCCTATACGGTGGGCGATTACCTGGCCAATCATAAGTTCGCCACCGTGAGCGAATCACATCCGGAAGTTCGCAACGCCGTTGCCTGCGTGCAGCAAACCGTACAGAAGCTGCTCGCCATTCGCGGCAAGCGTACCGTCGACTCGTATCACCGCGAGCTCGGCAAAATTGTCTGGGATTACTGCGGCATGTCGCGCACCGCCGCCGGACTCGACACTGCCATCGAGCAGATTCGTGAGCTGCGCGACGAGTATTGGCGGAATGTCAATGTGCCCGGCAGCGGCGACGACCTGAATCAGAGTTTAGAGAAAGCGGGCCGTGTCGCCGATTTTTTCGAGCTCGCTGAGCTGATGTGCATCGATGCGCGCGAGCGTAACGAATCCTGCGGCGGCCATTTCCGCGAAGAGTATCAGACTCCCGAAGGCGAAGCCAAACGCGATGACGAGCAGTTCAGCTACGTCGCCGCCTGGGGTTATCGCGGCTACGGCAATTATCCGGAGCTTTCCAAGGAACCGCTCGAGTTCGACTATGTTCATCCGAGCCAAAGGAGCTATAAGTAGATGCGAGTCACGCTCAAGATCTGGCGTCAGAAGGGACGCGAAGATCGGGGCAGGTTTGTCAGCTATCCGGTCGAGGCGAATGCGGATATGTCGATGCTCGAGTGTATCGACGTTTTGAACGAACAGTTGACGGAAAAAGGTGAGGAGCCGGTGGCCTTCGAGCATGATTGCCGTGAAGGGATCTGCGGTTCTTGCGGTTTCATGATCAACGGCGTCGCCCATGGCCCGCTGCCCGGCACCACCGTCTGCCAATTGACCATGCGCCACTTCAAAGACGGCCAGGAGTTGGTGCTCGAACCCTGGCGCGCCAAGGCCTTTCCGGTAATCAAAGATTTAGTGGTGGATCGCCGCGCCTTCGATCGCATCATCGCCTCGGGCGGCTACATCTCGGTCTCTACCGGCAGCGCTCCCGACGGCAACGCCATTCTGGTGTCGAAGGAATTGGCCGATCGGTCCATGGACGCCGCCGCCTGCATCGGTTGCGGAGCCTGCGTCGCCGCCTGCCCCAACGCTTCGGCGGCTTTATTCACGGGAGCAAAAATCGCCCATCTCGGCATCCTGCCGCAAGGCAAACCGGAACGCGATTTGCGCGCCGTGCGCATGGTCGCGCAGATGAATGAAGAGGGATTCGCGGGCTGCACCAACATCGGCGAATGCACCGGCGTTTGCCCGAAGGAGATCCCTCTCGAAGTCATCGCCGCCATGAATGGCGACTATTTACGCGGCAGTTGGCGTGAACGCTAATCGGCGATCGTAATCGTCGGCCGTTGTCTCTGCTTGGTGGCTTCCGCCCGCTCGATGACCGTGTGGGCCAGCTTCACAAAAATCGTGGCCATGGCGTTCGGTCCTTCCACCGTCGCGATCGGCTTACCCGAGTCGCCGCCTTCGCGCGTGGCGGGATCTAGCGGAATCTCGGCCAGCAGCGGCACTTTCATCTGCTCCGCCGTCCTCGCTCCGCCGCCTTTCCCAAACACATAGATCTTCTCGCCATTGTGCTCGAAGTAGCTCATGTTTTCCACGATGCCCAGCACCTGCTCACGCACCTGCTCGAACATGTTCACCGCTTTGCGCGCGTCTTCGAGCGCCACGTCCGATGGCGTCGTCACCACCACGGCGCCTGTCAACGGTGTCGTCTGAATCAACGTTAGTTGCACGTCGCCGGTGCCGGGCGGCAGATCGATCACCAGATAGTCCAGCTCGCCCCAATCCACATTGCGCAGAAATTGCTGAATAACGGAGTTCAGCATGGGACCCCGCCACACCAGCGGTTTATCGCCCGGATTAAGAAACGCCATCGACATCAAACGCACGCCATGCGCTTCGAGCGGCTGAATGCGCTGTCCAATGGCATGTGGAGTCTGCTGGATTCCCATCATCAGCGGAACGTTCGGACCATAAACATCCGCATCCATCAAGCCAACCGCATGGCCAAGTTTGGCGAGCGTAATCGCCAGGTTCACCGCGACCGTGCTTTTACCGACTCCGCCCTTCCCGGAACCAACGGCGATGATATTCTGCACGCCGGGAATCGGCAACTTAGGCTGTTCGCCGGGAGCTTTAGGACCCATACCCTCAAGCTAGCATCAGACTCGCTTGCGCCTTTAAATCGAAACCGGCGAACTCCTGTTGCTGAAATTTGGGGAACGCCGCCGCCGCAATCATCGCCGCGTTATCGGTGGAAAGACCAGGGCTTGGGAAATAGAAATCGAGGCTTCTCGCTTCGAGCGCCCGCTTGCGCAAGCCGGCGTTGCTTGCCACGCCGCCCGCCACAATCACCGACTCGGCGCCAATCTGCTCCGCCGCGGCGATCGTTCTTCGCAGCAATTCTTCGATGACCGTGTGCTGAAAGCTCGCCACCAGATCAACCTTCGCTTGCGGTGTCATCTCGTGCTGCTGCGTCCAGCGCAGCACCGCGGTTTTTAAGCCGCTGAAGCTGAAATCGAGCGGATTGCCTTTCATTTTCGCGAGAGTGAATTTCACCGCATGCGGATTGCCTTCGGGCGCCAGCTTATCGATGACCGGTCCACCCGGATAGCCGTAGCCCAGCAATTTGGCTACTTTGTCGTACGCCTCACCCGCCGCATCGTCGCGCGTTTTGCCGAGCAGACGGTATTCGCCCACCTCGCGAACCTCGAATAAATGTGTATGCCCGCCGCTGACGACCAGCGCCAACGCGGGAAACCGGAGCCCGGAATGTTCCAGCAATACGGAATGAATGTGCCCTTCCACGTGATTCACCGCAATCAGCGGAATCTGACGAGCGAACGAGAGCGCTTTGGCATAGGTCACGCCAACCAATAACGAACCAACCAGGCCAGGCCCGGCCGTAACGGCAACCGCGCTCAATTGGTCGAGTGAAACCTGCGCCTGTTCGAGCGCCTGCCGCACCACGGGTACGATCGCGCGCAGATGCTCACGCGAAGCTAGCTCCGGCACCACGCCGCCATACCGCGCGTGCGTATCGAGTTGCGAAGCCACTATGCTCGAATGAATGCGCCCTCCGTCTTCCACCAAGGCGGCGGCCGTTTCATCGCACGAGCTCTCGATCCCTAAAATAAGTGTTTGCAAGTTTCCGATTTCTATTATGAGCTGCCCGAAGAACGGATCGCCCAGGAACCGCCTGCCGAGCGCGGCGCTTCGCGCATGCTAGTCGTCTCGCGTCAGAAGCAATCGTTCCACGACGACACCTTCCGGAATTTCAGCAAATATATTCGTCCCGGCGATTGCTTGATTCTGAACAACACGCGCGTCTTAGCCGCGCGGCTCCACGGCCGCCGGAACAGCAAATCGGGCGCCGAAGTCGAAGTGCTTCTCCTGCGCGCGCAAAACGACGAAGAGACAATTTGGGAATGTCTGGTCAAGCCTGGCAAGCGCGTCCGCATTGGCGACCACATCTTGTTCGATGAAGACGTTAAAGGCGAAGTGCTATCGCAGGGCGAATCGGGAGAACGAACGCTGCGCTTTTCCCCCCGAAAGCCGATTGGTGAAACGCCCTTGCCACCCTATATTCACCGTAAGCCCGATGCGAAAGATCGGGAACGCTACCAAACCGTGTTCGCCTCCCGCACCGGATCGGCCGCCGCGCCCACCGCGGGCCTGCATCTCACAACGGAAATTCTGGCCGAATGTCAGGCTGCGGGCGCCGAAATCGCCCAAGTCACTTTACACGTTGGATTGGGTACCTTCGCTCCGTTGCGCGAAGAAAATTTGAGCGATATACGGCTTCATCACGAGCATTTCGAGATCAGCGCAGCCGACGCCGCCATCATCCATCGTGCCAAACGGCGCCTCTGCGTTGGCACCACCAGCGTGCGTACGATAGAAACCGCCATGCTGCGCGGCCTGGCGGCCATGCAAGGCGAAACAAGCCTGTTCATCCATCCCGGCTTTTCCTTTCGCGGCACGGACGCGCTGCTGACCAATTTTCATCTGCCTCGATCGAGCCTTCTCATATTGGTTAGCGCGTTCGCCGGCCGCGAATTGATACTGGCCGCCTACCTCCATGCGGTCGCGGCCCAGTACCGCTTCTTTTCCTACGGCGATTGCATGCTTATCGAATAGCGAAGTAGCTCTTGTAGGAATGAATTCCATTCGCTATGTAGGATTGGAGCGCGCGGAAGCCCTCTTCAGCCGCGCGTGCATCGCACAGCAGCCGGCGTCCAATGCGGGCAATATCGAGCACATCGTCGACGTCCGCCTTCCAATCGTTTGGCGCCCAGTCGATGGCTTCGGAAACAACCGAAGCAATCCCCTCGGCAACGCCGTCCGCCGTGACCATGTTGAAGGATTCGGTGTAGCTCGGTTGCAGCAATAGATGCATGTGCGCGATGGTCTTGCGGAAATTGGGCCAGGATTGCCAGCCATTCAGCTTGAGCGTTACCTCCGGCAACCCCTGCAGCATTTCCTGCACCGCGCCCAGAACAAATTGACCACCGCCTTCCGCACGACCGGCCGAAAGCCACAGCTCGATCGGCACGCGCAGACCGCGCGCAATTTCGAGAGCTGCTCCGGCGGCGCTCATCAAATTTTTCAACGGCCGGGTCGCGCCAAACACGCCGATCCGTAGTGTGCCTCCGCGGAACGGTTTCTCATGCCAGTTCGGTGAACCGGCCAGGTAGTAGAGGTTAGGAAGATACGCGCACGGCGCGCCGAAGGCAAACCGAATCCATTCACAGAAGCGCCGGCTGTTTCCCGCCAGATGAACATTGTGAGTGCCCATCTCCAGTTCCATAAGCTCTCGCACCAGCCGGACACCATTGCGGTCCGCCTGCAGAAAGCCAACGTTCGAATGACAGTTCACGGCAAACCGCGTTTCGGTAAACTCATTCGCCAGCGCCTGCATCTCGGTGGTCGGTATCCACGGGGCCGAGACAATGACTTGTTCTGCCGGACAGGCTAACAGCTTCTTGCGCAGATCCGCGGAACAAACAATTGGCCAAACATCGGTCTTGATGCCCTCGCGACGCAACACTTTGGCGGTGTTGATGGCCGAAACACCCAGACCGATGTGGCTGATGTTCCGGTTCGCGGCAAAATTCTTATAAGCAAGGACTACGCTCATTACGGCATGCTCTCCTCGAGATCGTCGGTATGAAAGATCGGTCTCAGCATGAGCGAGCGAGCGTTCGCGCGAAGATAAATTTTCGTTTTAAAGCGCTGATTTAGCGGGAAAAAAACTTTTTTAGGAAACTGTGACCGCAGCCGCCAGTTTGGCCAAAGCGCTCGCAATCAGTTGCTTCACTTCCACCGGCGGCTCCTCTAATTTCACGGCAATCTCGTTCACGGCCAGACCCTCAAAGCACGCCGCCTCCAACGCCTGGCGCTCCTTCGTTCCCAAACGTAAGAAAGCTCCGCGCAGCGTGCGCAACCGTGTATTACGATCGCGCGCGGATTGCTGAAACAGGGCCGGTCGCTCCAGCTCAGGTAGCGTCTGCGGAGCACCGCCGAGCCAGTTTCCGGCAGGACGCAAAGATTCGAACGCGTGGTTCCGCGCGAGTAACAGAACCCAAAGCCCCAGATCAGGATTCTGACGGTCCTTCGATTCATGCGCTAGCCGCTCAATCTGGTTCCAAGCTTTCACAAACGTCTCGGCAAGAACGTCTTCGGCAGCCTGCTGTTCATGAACAATTCGCAGGATCAGAGAGTAAGCGGCTTTTCCATACCGGTCGTAGAGAACGCCCATCGCTTCAGGATCGCGGCGCTTCATCCGGGCGATCAGCTCGGAATCGTCGCGCAGCGCGATAAGCGCCGCAAAAGGCGCTGCTGAAGAGTTGGGCGGCAGAGTTGGATTATAGCAACCGGCGCTAGGCTCTGGCTTCCGCGTTGGCCCGGTTCTTCAACGCTTTCATGTAGGCAAAACCATAGCTCTGCTCGGCATAGTGGGTCCCCACCATACGCGGCGAGTGATCGAGAATCACAATGCCGTCAAACTGCACGTCGCGAAGAGCTTTCATGATCTTGTACATGTCGTAATATCCGTTGTCCATGAACGTTTCGACGAAATGTGGAAGCGGCGCGCTCACGTTGCGGAAATGTATTTTCCAAATCTTTTCCCGCCCGAAATAACGAATCATCTCCTCCGGATCTTTATGCGTCAAGGCGCGCCCTCCTTCGAGCCACGTGCCGCAACACAGGCAAATGCCAACATTCGGACTGTTGGCGATTTCCATCGCCCGTTTATACCCTTCGAAATTGCCGAAAATACAGCGCGGAACGCCCGCCAGCACCGGAACCGGAGGATCGTCCGGATGAATGCCGATTCGCACACCCGCTTCCTCGGCTACCGGGGCCACTTGTTTGATGAAGTACGTGTAGTTCTCCCAAATTTCGCCGGTAGAGAATTCGCGGCCATGCGAAAGAGGCTCATGGAATGTCTTTCCATCCCAGACGCCCGCCTTGTTGGGGTTGGCCATGTCGAATTCCCTTCCCGATGCTCCACGAATGTCCGCCCGTCCACTGCTCCAAATCCCGTTACCCATGTGCGCGTAAGTCGTGTAAGCGATGCCAACACGGCCCAGGTTGCGCAGATACTGCTTGTATTCTTCGATCTTCTGGTCGCGGCCCGGAAGATTCAACGTCACCTCCGGCATGTTATGCACGCTGGTATTCCCGATGTTCCAGACCGTGATGCCCGCCGTGGCGTAACGCGCCTTGATCTGTTGAAAGCCCTCTGCCGTGCGCAAATCCGGCGTCGACCCGACGCTCACGTATTCCGCGCCGATCTGCCGGAGAAACAGAAGTTCGTCGTCCGTTGGCTTCGCCGAAGCCTGCGCGCACAGCTTGATACCGGGCGCGTTCCCACGCGTTTTGGCGGAGCCCGCCCTCCCGAACACCGCCGCCCCCGCCGCGCCGCTGAACGCCAGCTTGTTAAATTGCCTTCGATCGAATGCAGAACTGTTCATTTGCTTGACCCTGAATCTTGCTCAGCCTATCAAATTCACCAATGGCCGTTCCTGGGACGGTCTTTCGCGCGAATGGACAGCGGAAGTGCGGCCGGACGCTCAATTCCATACGCCGGAGCTGTGGCCTGTCAATTGCTGAATTCGCCCTCATGCAGACCCTACTGCGCGATCTGAGCTTTTCGTTTCGTGAGCTGCGAAAAAAGCCCGGTTTCACCCTTACGGCGATTTTCTCGCTCGCCTTGGGCATTGGCGCAACCACCGCCGTATTCAGCGTGATCTACGCGTTGATGGTGAATCCGTTCCCTTACCGGAATGCGGACCGCATGGTTCACCTCGTTCTGGCCAACAAAGCAGGCGGCGACTGGTGGCCGGACCTCACCGGCCCCGAACTGAGTGAGCTTCGCAAAGCCACTTGCATTGAAAGCCTGGCGGCCAGCGACGAATGGGATCTCACCACGACGGACGGAGATTTGCCGGAGAATGTGAAGGCCGTTTATCTCACAGGCAACGCCGGTAGCCACTTCGGTGTGCCGGCGCTTCTGGGCCGGACGCTGATTCCATCGGACGCGCCGGAAGGACAAGATCCGCAGCCGGTTGTAGTTCTCAGCTACTTGTTTTGGCAGCGTCATTTCAATGCCGATCCTGGCGTGCTAGGCCGCGTCCTGCAGCTCGTTCATAAGAATTACACCGTCGTGGGCGTCCTGCCCGCGCGTTTCACTTGGGAAGACGCCGACGTCTATCTGCCTCTGAAGATCGAGAACGATCCTAACGTTGCCTACAGCTCCATGATCAGGCTCAAGCCCGGCGTGAGTCATCGCATAGCCAATGCGGAGCTGCAAGCGATGCTGGTGCAGTTTGCCAAGCAAAGGCCAACACATTTTCCGAAAGACTTTCGAGTGGATGTCCGGGGATTGAACGATCAATACGTCAAGAAGCTTGGCCATTCGCTCTTCTTGCTGCTGGGGGCCGTCGCGCTGCTGCTTTTGATTGGCTGCGGCAACGTCTCCATTCTCCTGTTGGCGCGCGGCACGGCGCGGCAGCATGAGTTGGCCGTACGCGCCGCCGTTGGAGCAAGCCGCTGGAACATTCAACGGCAACTCCTCACGGAATCGCTGGCTCTCTCCCTCATCGGGGCGCTCGGCGGTGTTCTGTTGGCATACCGTTTGCTCGCCTTGATCGTGAGCTGGCTGCCGGAATACTCGTTTCCGCACGAAATTGTGATTGGCATTAATTTGCCGGTGCTGCTATTCAGCGTTTTGATCGCGATCGCGACAGGGACACTCGCGGGACTTTCGCCGGCGTTCCAGTTTTCGCGGCCGGAGGTTGCGCAATTGGTGCAATCGGCATCCAAGCGGCTGGCCGGCGCAGCGCGCGGGAAGCGCACGCACAACGCGCTCGTCGCCGCGCAAATCGCTTTGACTTTGGTGCTGCTCACCTCCGCGGCGGCAACCGTCAACGGGTTTGTCCGGCTGACGCATGCCACTCTCGGCTACGATCCGCATCACACCATGTCGGTTGGCATTCCCGTGCACAAGAATGCACACGTCGCGTGGGAAGACCGTCGGAACTACTTTCAGAGCATCCTTTCGCGGGTGGCGGCTCTGCCCGAGGTTGTCACGGCGGGAATTTCCACCAACGCGACGCCGCCGTCCAATGGATGGTCTACGCCGTTCGAAATCTTCGGCCGCCCACCCGGACCGCAGCAGGACCTGCGCGCGAACTTTGTCAGTACCGGGTATTTTTCCGTTCTTCACATACCGCTGCGCCAGGGCCGTTTCTGGGATCAGCAGGAGATGCAGCGAGGCGCGCGGCTGACCGTCATCAATCAAACCATGGCCGCGCAATATTGGCCGCGTGGCGATGCGCTGGGGAAGGCGCTGCGGCTGCCCGATCTGAAAAGTGAGCCGCCATTTTCGCCGGCGGTTCCGGGAAGCGATAGCTGGCTGCAGGTGATCGGCATTGTGGCCGATGCGCGCGACGACGGTCTGCTCAAACCGGTAAAGCCGGCCGTGTATCTTCCTTTCTCGCTTTCCATGCACGTATGGACTCAGATTCTGGTCCGAACGCGCGGCGAGCCCCTGGCGATTCTCAACCGCGTGCGCGCGGAAGTCAAAGCCGTGGATCCCGATCAGCAGGTGTTCGGCCAGGTTCGCGATCTCGAGCAGTGGATTCAGCACGAGCCGGAATACTCCTACGAGCGGCTGGTGGCGGCGCTCTTCAGCGGATTCTCATTGCTCGGGCTGGTGCTGGCGGCAGTGGGGCTTTACAGCGTGGTTTCCTATAGCGTGGCTCATCGAACGAACGAATTTGGAATACGGGTGGCATTAGGAGCCACTCGCAAACAGGTCCTTCAGTTGGTATTCGCCTCGACCATCGGCAACGTTCTCCTCGGCCTCGTTTGTGGCGTAGCCTTCAGCCTGGCGCTTAGCCGCTTTCTCGCGCGCTGGGCGGAAGGCAGCGTACAGGACCCGCTCTTGTTCTTCGCCGTCACCGCGCTCCTGGTTCTAACCGCCGCCCTTGCGGCCTTCATACCCGCTCACCGCGCTTCCTCGGTCGATCCCATGGTTGCGCTGCGCTACGAATGAAGCATGGCGCGGATGGTCTTGCCGTCTACGAGCCATCAGAAATACAGCTTCCGAGTTCACGCGCCTATCATCCGAGCTCGATTTAGACCTTACCGCGCACTACCGCTTAGAAACTGATCGGTCTGGACAAAACCGGCGAACGATTAAACGACATTCGGGAACAACTGGTCAAACCTCCCCGTCACCGCCGCCAAGTCATATTTACATACACGCTTCTCTTGATCCACACCAGCGGGCCCGGATCTCCTCCAAATTCCACGTGAGAGGGCTGCAGGAGATTCTGCCCGACGACCGAAAAATCGAGATCTTCTCTAGGCCGCCATCCCAGCCGCAAGTCCACCGTCTGATAGGCGCCCACGAGTTGCGCGGGAAGCGCGCTCGAATATCGATAGATTTGGTCGAATTCAAAATGTTTTGGCAACTCGAAGAACGACTGAAAGCCTGAGAGATTGCTCGGGCTCGAGCCCAGGTAGGAACTGAGCAACATCCCGGTATCAACGAATCCCGGTTTGTCCTTCAGTTGCATATGCAGGAACGAATAGGATCCACGCACCTGCCACCAGTTCGTAATTTTCCAATTGGGGGCAACTTCGCCTCCTACTGTGTGGCCCTCAATCCCATTGGCATAGGGCACAAGGATGAAAATGTGCTCCGGGGACGGCGTCTCCGCTACACCGAGTGAAAGCGCCCCGTAGCTTTGCAGGTCGCGATAGTTATTATAGAACGCGCTGAAGTCCAGGTAGAGGCGACGGTTGACCTGTGTGCGGTATCCCGCTTCGTAGCCAAGCAATTGCTCCGCCTTCAATGTGGGATCCCCGGCGATCTCGAAAAAAATCGGCGGTGGCGGCGTTGCCTGGACGAGGATGGCGAATTGCACATCCTGGTCCAGACGCGACGGTGTCCGCACGGCGCGGGTCACTGCCGTCCAGAAGGACTGGCGATCCGTCGGCGTCCACAGCAGCCGCACGCTAGGCTGGTAGTCGAAGCCGCTGAAGTTATTGTGCTCCAGCTTCGTTCCTCCTGTGAGCGTGAGCTTGTCGCGCACAATCGGCAGTTCGTACTGCACAAAGCCGCTATAGATGGTATCGGTTTGCTTGTTCGGTAGAAAATTTACAGCCGGCGACGTTTGAATGAAATTGCTGGGGCTTACCCTCGCCCCCAAACCCCAAGTGAGTTCCTGCTGGTCGTCATGCAGGCGCACATGCTGGATGAAGTCCACATCAAACGTATCTCGTGTCTCACCAAGCTCAAGATCCTGCAGGTTGGTCCGATCGAAGTACATTTGGATCTGGATGTCGGATCCTTTCCCATTTGTGTGCTGCCAGCGCGCCAGCAGATTGAGTCCGGAGAAGAAGCCCGTGTCGTCGGCTTGCAGCTCCGCGGGCGGGGAAAACGTGGCGAGAGATATTCTCTCTCCGTTGTCCTCACGATAGGCGTCGCCCTGCACCGTGAAGGTGTTGTGCTCGCCGCTCTTCCAATCCGTCCGAAAACCCATCTGCTCCATCCGCGAGCGGTCGAACCCGTCCCGGTCTAAGTGATATTCCGGTCCGCTAGTCGAACCCATACCGTAGATACGATAGTTGAAGTCTTTCCCTATCAAGCCGCCATAGCGGAAACCGCCTCTTCCCTGGTCCACATTCCCGCCTCCTAGCGTGACTAGGGCGCCATGCGTGTCATTAGCGCTTTTAGTGATAATGTTGATCACGCCGTTGACCGCGTTGGCTCCCCAGATCGTGCCGCCCGGCCCGCGGATCACCTCGATGCGTTCCACGTCCTCGAGCATCACATTCTGGACGTTCCAGTACACTCCCTCATAGAGCGGTGTGTAGACGCTCCGCCCGTCGATCAAGACCAGCAAAGACTTCGAGAATTGGCCGGCAAAACCGCGAATGGAAACGGACCAATGATCCCCGTCAATGCGCGCAACCTCGACGCCTGGCGCCAGCCGCAAAACCTCCGGGATGCTCGTGGCGCCGGAACGGCGGATGTCTTCCTGCGTAATAACGAAGATCGCCGCTGGCGTCTTCTGAACCTTCTGCGGGTCTTTGGAAACAGTCGTGACCTCGATGTCGCCAAGTTGTTCGAGGCTTAATTGCCCGAGAGATCCATTGGTTTGCGGAGAACCGGCGAGGCATTCGCTAAACGATCCCGAAAGCAGGAGCAAGATTACAGAAGGCGCGACAAACCTCATTCGCGCCGCAACCAGTATCTCGAAGACCCTACTACACGCAGTTGTCCGAGCTACGTTACGGGACAGACCGTCCATACGTGGTTATCGGCTGGCCAGGCGGTTTCTTTATAAGCGACAGATTATCCATCCCCGGAGCCACGCGCCCGAATCCTTCGAAAACAAACGGTCTAAATGACGGAAACTCGCTACACTGAGAACATGAGGGGACTCGTCGAGCTCATGGGTCCCGGCGCCGGCCTCTCAAGAGTTCAACTGTCACGGACTGCACCGCGCACCCCTCGCTTCGATAGCCATTCGTTAGCCCAGCGGTCCGATTGCCAATCGGACCTTCGCCTTTAGAAATAAAGCTTCAGAGCCAACTGAACCTGTCTCGGCGAGTTCGCCTGCGCCGTTACGATGCCGAACGCCGAAGATCCCACCGTCAGGTTCGGAGCCGCAAACTGCGGGTGGTTGAGCGCATTAAACGCCTCGACGCGAAATTCCAGCAAAGACCCTTCCCGCAGTGCCGCCAGTGAAAACTGTTTGAAGAGCGATAACGCCGTAGTGGCCGTGCCTGGAGCACGAACTGTCGATATCTCGCGAGGAGCGTTGCCCACCGTGAACGGCGCCGGGGTTGCCGCGTCCTGCGGATCGGCGAAATATTGGCTCAGCCAGTTCGCTCCGTTATTGCGCAGCAAAGTCCCCGAAAGATTCGGGCGCTGCGTTCCATATGTCGGAAGCGGACGCGAATTGCTTACGGTAAGCGAAAGAGGCATGCCGTTATCGAAACGCCAGATGCCGTTGGTTTGCCATCCGCCCAGCACGGCGTCCACAACAGGATTCAGATGGCTGCCCCAATGCTTCCCGCGGCCAAACGGAAATTGGTACACGTACGAAAACTGAAACACCTGCGGAATATCGTATTGCGATACCGAGCGCTCCAGGTAGAGGCGATTGGGATCCTGAACGCTGGTCGTGCCGCCGAGCCAAGTGGTGCACCCGCACGCCACCGAAGCGTCGTCGATGGATTTCGAGAAGACGTAGGTGCCAAGTAACTGAAGTCCGTTGGAAAAGCGCTTTTCCACCCGAAGCTGCAGGGCGTGGTAGATGGAGTTCGCCCAAGGTGGATCGTTGCCGCTCAAGCCAGTAAATTGCGGGTATGGCTTTAGCAATTGTGACTGCTGCACGGTCTTGCTCGAGAGGCTGCTGGCTGGGTTGGTGATGATGCCGTAGAACGGGTTCGGCACCAGCGAATTGAGCTGCGCGATCTGGCTGGCATTGAGATTCTCTACCCATGAACCTAAATAATTAATCGAGCCCGCGCCGCCAAAGTACAGGTGCGTCCCTTTAGTACCGACGTAATTCGCATCCACCAGCACGTTGCCTTTGAACTCGCGTTCCAAGCCGAAATTCCAGGTCTGCACATAAGGCGTGTTGTTCCACGTCGGAATCGGGCCGCTGATGCCAAGACCCAAGCCGGTCAGCAAACCTTGCGAGCTTCCCGGCGGCAATTGCGGACCCGCCGGAAACGGATTGGAGATACGCGCCGAGGGCGTTGCCCCATCGTTGTTGTAAGTCAGAACGAGCGGCGTTGTAAAGTTGAAGCCGGTGAAACCACCCCCGCCGGTTCCGGCAGCCGCGCCTTTGATCGGATCGAAGAAAATGCCATAGCCGGTGCGAATCACGATCCCTTCGAACGCGCGATAGGCCACGCCTACTCGTGGACCGAAGTTCATCGGGTCAACGTCGTAGGGGCTGCGTTGATTATTGTCCGCGAATTCTAAACCGCCCTTGAGTTGCGGCAATCCGGGAACCTGCAGCGGCGAAACCGCATTCGGATCCACCCAACTCATGCGGTTGTAGCGCTCGGTCCGCGGCAGCGTCAGTTCATAACGTAAACCAAGATTGACAGTGAGCCGATTGGTCACACGCCAATTGTCCTGGAAATACCAGGCGTGCGCGAAATTCTGAGTCGTAACCGCGACGTCTACTCCGTAGCCGCTTCCACTTTGCGGGAATCCGATAAGCAAGGAAGCCAGCGGGTCGCCGCCCGTACCGTTGGCCGGCGTCTGTGACGTGCCTGTCAGTGAAAAACCGAGTTGACCTGCCGGATACCCAACCTGCAGAAAGCTGACCCGATGCATGCGGCCTTCATAACCAAACTTAAATTCATGCTGGCCCTCGATCTTATCAAGGCTCACGCTGAGATCGTGAGTATCGAGTGGGTAATGCAGGATCGAGAACGTCTGCGACCCAAGATTCTGACTGCTCACCGCCTGATATCCGTTTCCGAACGTGATATTCGGTGTCGCAGTGAACCCGGAAGTCGTGATGTATTGCGGCAACCCGAGCGTGGTCACTGGGCTGAAACTGGGAAAGTCCGCTGCCACGCCGTGCGTGAAACTAAAGCTGCGGGCGTACCCATACGTGACATTCAAAACCAAAGTAGGGCTAAACGTGTGGTTATAGCCAAGCGCTGCCGAATACGAGTGGCTGTCGTTCGGACCCTGCGTGCATGGATCGGCAACATTCCCAAAACAATTGACATTTTCGGCGTGGCCTAAAGATCGCGAAAAACGTCCCGTCAATAAACTCGCATCGCTGAGCCGTTGATCGATCTTGATGTCGAAACGGTGATCGGTACTGCTGCGGCCGTTCGTTCCAATCCAGTTATTCAGCGGATTATAAGCGGCAGTGCCCACTGCTACGTTGGGCAGGGGAAAGTATTGCATCATCTTCAAGGCCACGGGGTCGATGAGGTTGCCCGGCCTGTTCGGTAGCTGATAGGGCGTGCCCACCAGGTTAGGATTGCCGGGACTTTGGTAGGTAGCGAGATTGTTAAATGGAACGTAAAGACTGCGTACTGCTCCATTCAGGCTGCTGCTGAAAACGCCGCTCATCGGATCCCAAATCTGCCCGGCGGCGGCGGAACACTGGCCTGCACCATTGAACGTACCGCCCGCGCGTCCGCATAATTCGCCAAAATCTCCCTGGCGCTCCGCTGCGCTGGGCACGCCCGCGTTGGCGGTGCCCGTGCTTTTTGTGAGAGTGCCTTGATAATCGATGAAGAAGAACGTTTTGTCCTTTTTGATGGGGCCGCCAAGCGTTCCTCCGAACTGGTTCTGCTTCTGGGGCGAGATGCCGACGCCGTTGCGGTTGTTGAACCAGTTGTTGGCGTTCAGATCGGAGTTCTGCAGAAACTCATAAGCGCTGCCATGAAACTGATTCGTCCCGGATTTGGTAACCACGTTAATTACCGTGTTCCCGCCAAAACCGATGTCGGCGCTGTAGGTGTTCTGTTGTACGTTGAACTCCTCCACCGCGTCTACCGGTGGCGTATATAGCGCGGTGGTGATGCCGCTATTGTTTTCCTGATCGGTCTGACTGACGCCATCCATCACGATGTCGGAGGTGGAATTCCGGCCGCCGTTAGAAATGAAGTTGGTGG
>DASYAX010000186.1:0-20652 GCA_036501045.1 Bryobacteraceae bacterium | reverse complement strand
GTTTTGGCAATCGCAGTTGGCGGTCTGATAGCTGGAACGCTCGACCTCACACAAGCGCTCCTCTTATTTGGAGCAAAGATTCCGCTGGCGATCGCCGCTGGCTTGCTCGGTCCGCAGGCTTTCCGCGGAGGCGCGGCCACCTATGTACTCGGGGTGTTCCTGCACTTCCTGATTGCCTTCTCGGCAGCCGCGATTTACTTTGCAGCAAGCCGTAAATTGAAATTCTTAATCCAACATGCCTTGGTTTGCGGCTTGTTCTTTGGCGCGGCTGTCGAACTCGTGATGCGCCTGATTGTTCTGCCGCTTTCGGCGCTTCACGCGATGGGCCCTTATGCCTATCGTGATTTGGTTCAGGGGCTATTGGTGCACATGATCGTGGTTGGCCTGCCGATTTCCTTCACCGTTCAGAGGTTCGCTAAACGGGAAAACGTGGGGATATACTGATGCCCGCCCGACGAGCCCGTCTCCACGCTCCGATTGATTGAGCTTACGAAGGAGAACTCAAAGATGGGAATGTTCGAGCCCAGACTGGCAAGTTAAATTCGCAGGATTGGAAATCACTATGCAGCAAGGGAGCTTACACTTCATTGCAGGGCGGCTTGCAGCAGGCAAGACGACCCTCGCCCGCAAACTTGCTGCCGGTTATCACGCGGTTCTAGTTTCGGAGGATGTGTGGCTTTCGAAACTATCTGATGGGATGTCATTCTTTGACGATTATCTGAAGTGGTCCCGTCGGTGTCGGTCAGTTATGGGACCTCTCATCGTGGACATGCTCCGAGTTGGAGCTTGCGTTGTACTTGATTTCGCTGGGAATACTGTTGCTGAACGTACATGGGTACGAAGTTTGTCTGAAAGCGCCAGCAGTTCTCATATACTCCACTTTCTGGACGTCGGCGAAGAGGAGTGTCTACGTCGTCTGCTGCTCCGGAACGAAAGCAAACCGGAGGGCGTTTATTTCGCCAGCACAACAGAAACGGAGTTCAGGGCTGTTTGTAAGTGGTTTCAGATTCCAAGTCCCGAAGAAGGCCTGAATATCATTACCTATAGCTGATAGTGGACTGGATAGAACTGCATTGTATGGTACAAAAACCCCGAACACCGGACGTTGATGCGCAACGGACCGCTATGAAGGAACTTGGATTCCTTGCTGGTGACTGGTCTGGTGAGGCATCCGTTCTACAGGAAACCGGCCAATTTGCAGAGCTGGCGCAAACCGAATCGGTCCGGTTCAAACTGGACGGACTTGTGCTCGTGATCGAAGGTGTTGGCCGAAACAAGATCGACAGCGCGGCCGCCCTTCAAGCCCTCGGATTAATTTCCTTCGACGATGAAACAGGAACGTATAAAATGCGAGCCTTCAACAATGGACGGTGGCTTGAAACTGAAGTCAAACTGGCCGATAGTGGGAACTCGATCTCCTGGGGGTTCGAACTCGGCGCATTCAAGACCGCTACCGTACTGCGCATCAATGAAAACGGTGAATGGACCGAGCACGGGGAATTGACCATCGGCGACCGCCCACCGCAGAAAATGATGGATTTGAAAGTTCGGCGGCTTCCTCCTGGCGCCGGCTTGTGAAAATAGCGCGATTGCACCCGCTGGCGCCCCTGAACAATGGCCAAAATCAGGGGTGAATTTTGATATCGTGCGCGACATCGGTCTCAAATTTTCCGGAGTCCAGGAGAGTACAGCGTATGGATCGCCGGCTTTGAAGGTTCAGGGACAACTCTTAGCCCGCATCCCGTCTAATCGTTCGGCCGAACCGGAGTCGCTCGTCGTTCGCATGGATTTCGATGATCGTGCCGAGTTGCTGGCTGCGGATCCAGATATTTACTACATTACGGACCATTACGTCGGCTACAGCGCCGTGCTCGTTCGCTTATCTCGCCTCACTCCCGACACGCTCCGAGACTGTGCTCGGACATGGCACGTAAGTTTGGCCGCTCTCCGATCGTCAGCGGGAAAGCTACGCATTTGCGCGGTCTGAGCCGTCCCACGCCTCAAGCGTCATACGTCAGAATCCATAGTAATCCGGATTGCGCCGGGACACCGCTGCATTTTTCCAGCATTAGACCGAAGCCATGATAGCGGTTGGTCGGCCAGTCCTTGGCGCCGTCAAGTCGGGCGCAGACGTCTGATTACCCGCGCGTAGTCGCCCAGCGTTTACCGACCATGCCGGTTGGGACCGAAAAACAGGGTTTCCGGACATTTGAGAAACGAGCTCGGGCGACCCAGGGGGCGTCAATCGGACCACGTTGGGTGGGAACTATTGCTAGCGCCTCTTAGACATGTCTTGGTGCACCCAGCCGCGGTGAAGACATTACCAATTGTTGCCCAATTTGCTCTTTAAAGACACACTGAGGCCGCGCGCAGAACATTGCACTTGTATGACGGCTGTGAGATTTGAAGAAGTATTCGTGCCATGCTCGCGCTCATAAAAAGCCGCTTTGATCCAAGTGGCCAGTATCTCTCGTTCTTCAATGGTTTTGGCGCACTGCGGGCAGCAGCTGAGGTGATGTTCTACCGGCTGTCGTTCGTCGCAGGCGAGTCGATCAAAGAGGTAATCGTCCAGGGTTTGTTCTGTTAGGTGTCGAAAGGCAAGATTCGCTCTCCGTTCTTGCCATCTGACTTTGGATTCAGAGACAATCCGTTGCCCTTCGACGCATCCCATCTCGCCGAGAGAATGTTTCTGAGCCACGAAGGTGGCGGAACACGTCCGGCAGCCAATCAGATGATCTAACAGTTCAGTACTCATCTGGTCTACTAGCGTAGGTGCATCCAGATCGGCCGACCTTACTTTGACGTCAAGGTCTTTGGGATTTGAATGCCGTTTATTACACATACTCGTATCCCCAACATCACGGGGATAAGCAATTTGTATTCCGAAATGGTCTGTACCCAGGAAAGATCTGAACGATAGGGTCAATACAGTTTTGAGTCTGCGCCTTAGGCCGGAAAATAAGGGGGTTATACGGAACAGACTGCCGATACAAATTACCAGTTGGGCGGCTTGAAAAACTCTGAGTCGCGAAGATATTCCGGCGATTACAGCAGAGGCCCTGTATTCTAGTTTCAATCGATACGCTGGTCATGCGAAAGCTGGCAATTCTTAGCTTCCCGTCTCTTGGTGCGCTTGTCTCTGCCCAAGATGTGTATACAATGCCGGCCATTGTCCGTGAACGCCACTTCATGAGGAATGAGCGCGACGACGCAAGACTTCAAAAAGTGCTTGCAACTAGAGTATTTATTCATTACTATTGAATAAATGCCGCGAAGTGCTTTCCTTGGCGAATTTGAGCTGATGGTTATGCTTTCACTGATGCGCCTGAACGAGAATGCCTACGGCGTTCCTATTTGCCGAGAGATCGAAGAACGTAGTGGTCGCGGCGTAGCAGTCGGCAGCGTCTACGCGGCGCTGGAACGGTTGGAAGAAAAAGGTTTGGTATCTTCGAGCGTCGGTGAGTCTACGGCCGAGCGTGGCGGCCGAGCGAAGCGGTATTTTCGCGCGACCTCGAAAGGCCTAAGAACGGTGCGTGAGACCCGGCAGGCGTTGACTAGCTTATGGCGCGGCCTACCGGAACTGGAAAGAGGTACCGTATGAAATCATCAGAACCGCCGGCCGGTGCGAAATGGATTCTTGAACACATCCAATTTGGACATGCGAATGATGCCCTTATGGGTGATTTAGAGGAAGCTTTCAAAACGCAGGAGCGCTCACAATGGTGGTACTGGCGGCAGGCATTGATAGCAATCCTCGTTGCATTCTCGAATGAGTTGCGCCGTCATTGGTTGATGGCGTGCCGTGCGGCAGCATTCGGGCTTATCGTAAGTTACGGGGCTCAGATGCTGGGCCATGAAGCGTTGATCAACCTGCATCATTCGCTAACGTCCGTCATCGGTGTGCACGCCTTCTCGGCGCTCGCGTGGATTTTGAATGCTTTTTTCTGCGGCCTCGTAAGTGGATGGACGGTTGCTCTACTTCACCGTAAATACAAAGACACCATGCTTTTTGCGTTCTTAGGAGCGCTACTTATATGGGAAACGATCGTGCGATTTTACGTGAGCCCTTTTGACATCGACAAGGGTCTCCCGTTCGCCTTCGTCTTCTACTTGTTTGCCCCACTAGGTGTATTCGTGGGTGGATTTCTCTTCACCTCGCGCCCGCCTATTGACCCCCGCATCAGGCGACAACACTTTCCGATTTCCTGATTACGGAAATCGAAAGTTTGAGTCCGTCGCTCACTCCTTTGGTAGCCAGTCTTCCACCACCGGGAGCAGCCATGCTCGCAAAACAACGTTACCGGAAATTGAGGGAAACAGCGCTGTTCTGTGCGGCCAGATTCTTAAGCACCCCGGGCGGCACCCCTCGTCCTCGCCTCAGCACGCAGTGACCTGGAGCGCGATGAGCCCTCGGCGAATTATAATTGCGAGGTTGTCGTCAAATCAACTCCCTACAGCGATGAATTCCCTTGGATCTTTCGTACTTCAACGAAAGGAACCGGGAGTGGCCTATGTATCTAAGATTCGTGGTTGCAGACATCGACGAGGATTCCGAGCGGGAACTTGGAGTATTTCACGCGATGGGAAATCTGCGGGACGAACAAAAGCTTAACACTCACGAAGAGGAGCAGCACGACTCAATCGTTGAATGGTTCAACGAGCATCTGCAAACGCCGACGCGCTTTACCGCTTCTAAACCTCCGTTCTATCGCAAGAAAAGTAAAGCGATCTCGTGGTTCAAAGATACGGCACATGAACACCTTGAGCGCGTACGCGAATTGGTTGTCATTCTAGAGCATCACGGTATTTCGGTCCGGATGCTGAAGGAGAACCGTGTCGGGTATGTCGTCTACGAAGATGAGTTTCAAATCGTGGCACAGCCTTTTGCCGACACCAGAGGCTGACATCCTTTTATGCGTTGGGCTTCCCGCGATTTACGCGTCGAGTCGCGCGCATCTCAATGCGATACGCGTTACGAACCAGCCGGCCGAGAATGCCATCGCCGAGCGTGGGATCGCCTATCGGTTCGTGCTGTCGAATATTCGCCCGAGTTCTTTCGGTAGGCTGGGATTGAAGACAAAAAAGCCTTTCGGTCAACCAAGCCGTGGCGTGTTCCGGCTGACACTGAACCATTCGCTGCCGCCGAATGCACTCAGTCTTGCGAAATCCAGTAGCGACGGTGAAATGTTCTGCTTACGAATGTTTGCCCACCTCGAACCAGCGCGACACGAGACCGTCCGCCTTTGTTTGCTATGAAACTTTCATTGAGCTGACTCCAAGGATTAGGATATGGCAAATTGGGCATCCGCGTGTGATTTTTTGGCCGAATTACTTCGCCGCGGCCCGTTTGGCAGGCCGCTTGAGAGCAGGCATCTTCGCCTGGGCCTTGTCCGCCGACTGGATGGAATGCGCGGTGACGATCGCGCGTATCAGGCCCGGAAAGCGCTGCTCCAGCTCCGTGCAGCGTGAGACGTTGTGCATCTCTACTCCGTGGCGCTCGCTGCGGATCAGGCCGGCTTCGCGAAGGATCTTAAAGTGCTGCGAAAGCGTGGACTTCGGAATCGCTTTATCGCGCACGGTTAGGAAGTTCGAGCAACTCTGTGCACACTCTTGCGCGACGATGTCTGCATACATGGCCACCCGCACGGGGTCGGACAGCGCGTGGAGGATTCCCTCCACGGTAACGCCCTCCATTGCGGGATGGAATAACGGCTGCATACCTATTAGAGTCGCTACGCTGGCAAGCGGTTCATAGTTCGATAGTTCAGAACTATTGAATCTTTCCCACAGCTAGCTCCATCTTACCCAGCGGAGCCCAACAAAAAGGGTTTTCGGAATCCAAAGCAAGAACTGGAAGGGAATCACGATCATGAGCAAGCTTAAAGGTAAAGTCGCAGTTGTCACGGGCGCGTCGAAGGGCATCGGAGCGGCCATCGCCAAATCGCTCGCCGCCGAAGGCGCATCCGTCGTCGTCAACTACGCGTCCAGCAAGGCCGGTGCCGATACTGTTGTTTCGGCCATCACTGCGGCCGGCGGAAAAGCGGTTGCAGCCGGTGGCGATGTTTCAAAGGCCGCCGAGGCGCAAGGGGTTATCGACACAGCTATCAAGAACTTCGGACAGCTTGACATTCTTGTCAACAACTCGGGTGTCTACGAATTTTCACCCATCGAGGCGATCACCGAAGAGCACTACCACAAGATCTTCAACGTAAATGTCCTTGGTCTTCTGCTGACGACGCAGGCAGCGGTCAAGCACCTGGGTGAAGGCGCCAGTATCATCAACATCGGCTCCGTGGTCAGCAGCCTGACTCCGCCTAACAGCGCTGTCTACACAGGCACCAAGGGCGCGGTCGACGCGATCACGGGCGTACTCGCCAGGGAACTCGGGCCGAAGAAGATCCGCGTCAACTCCATCAACCCTGGCATGGTTGAGACGGAAGGCGTGCACGCGGCAGGCTTCATCGGCTCCGACTTCGAAACGGGAGCCGTCGCGCAGACGCCGCTCGGGCGCATCGGCCAGGTGGATGATATTGCGAGCGTCGCCACCTTCCTTGCTTCTAACGATTCGAAGTGGATCACGGGCGAACTAGTCCGCACCGGCGGCGGCTTGCGCTAAGCACGTGAAGGAAGGATAAACCATGGGGAAACTCGAGGGAAAAACCGCAGTCATCACCGCGGCGACTTCCGGCATGGCGCTCGCAACGGCCAAGCTCTTCGTTGCAGAAGGCGCGTACGTCTTCATCACCGGACGCCGCCAGGAGAAGCTCGATGAGGCGGTGAAGCTCATCGGCAAAAACGTTACCGGCGTGCAGGGGGATGCCGCTGATCTCAGGGACCTCGATCGCCTCTATGAGACCGTCGCGCGCGAAAAGGGCAAGATCGACATCCTTTTCGCGAGCGCCGGTCAGGGCGAGTTTGCCACGCTCGAACAGGTGACCGAAGAGCACTTCGACAAGACATTCGGCCTCAACGTGCGCGGTACGCTCTTCACCGTGCAGAAGGCGCTGCCGCTGTTCAACGACAATGGTTCCATTTTCCTCAACGGATCGATCGCCAGCATCAAGGGCTTCCCGGCGTTCGGCGTTTACAGCGCCAGCAAAGCCGCCGTGCGTTCCTTCGCGCGCACCTGGCTGGTGGAGCTCAAGGAGCGAAGAATTCGCGTGAACATACTCAGTCCCGGCACAATCGACACACCGGTTCTCGATCCGCTAGGGCCCGCGGCCAAGGAGAGTTTCAAAGCCCTGATCCCACGCGGCGAAATGGGCCGTCCGGAAGAGATCGCGACCGTAGCGCTCTTCCTCGCCTCAAACGATTCGAGCTTCGTCAATGGCATTGAATTGTTCGTTGACGGCGGTACTGCGCAGATCTAACATCGCGATTGACATCCAAGCTGGCGCTTGTACTACTCGTTCCGCAGCGCCAGCATGGGCTCCACGCTTGCCGCGCGTGAAGCGGGGATCACCGAGGCTAACAGCGCTGCCACGCAGAGTGGCAATGTGGCGAGCGTCAGCCGAACCGGATCCCAAGGTTCAACGCTGAACAATTGATCGGTCATTAGCTTGCCCGCCCCGATGGCCGCCGGAATACCAAGCGCGAGGCCAATGCCCACCTGTGAAAAAGCGCCGCGGAGAACCATCCTCACAACACCTGCGCGATCCGCTCCTAGCGCCATCCGCACCCCGATCTCGCTGGTCCGCTGTTCTACGGTATAGGCCATCACTCCATACAAGCCCACGGCTGCCAGGACCAGCCCAAGCACGCCAAATAGCATGGTGAGTGTGGCAATCATGTTTTCCTGCTGAAAATCCGCACTCACGATTTTGCTATATGGGTCAACCGAATAGAGCACGAGGTCCGGATCCACACTGGCGAGCGTCTTGCGCACACGCTCTTCCATGCCCGGCGGATCGCCCGGCGCCCAGATCACGATGTTGTACAAGTAGTGCGACCAGATTTCGCCGCTTTGGAAAGCCGGATCATCGTACTGCGCGGTTTGTGTTTCCGAGATCCAAAACATGGGACCGATGGGATCTTTGTAATCGTAGGTCATGTACCGCATGTCCCGTGCAACCCCAACGATTTCGTAGGTCGCGGCATACTTGATCTTGCCGGGCCCGAAATGCCGGCCGATGGGATTCTGGCCTTTGAAGAATCTCCTCGCAAACGCTTCATTGATCACCGCCACATTCCGCGTCGTCGCGGTGTCCTCGTCAGTAATGGACCGGCCGCGCAAGATCTTCGCGCCGATCGTCTCGAAGAATCCTGGCATGACCCGCGCCCAGCCCGCGCCGGTGTCCGCTCTCGCCGCTGGCTCGGGGCGTCCCTCGATGCGAATGCCGCCGTTCCAACTATCACCTGTCATGGGCGCATAGAGCGCCGGCGCCACCATGCGCACGCCTGGCGTACGTAACAGGCGATCGTCAATTCGTCGAAACATTGGCTCCATTTGTTCCGGCGTGCCGTTGCCCAGCGTCGGATTAATCGAGGCGATATATCTGCCTTGCGTTTCGAACCCGAAATTCTGATGCTCCAGATTTCGCAGGCTCTGGCCTAGGAGGGCCGCGGCCGACAGCAACACCAGGGATATCGCCACCTGCCCCACCACCAGAGACTTTTGCGCCAACGAGCGTCCGCCGCCAACGGAACGATTGGCCCCGCGCAGCGCCTCTACCGGATCGGCGTGCGAGGTCATCCACGCCGGGGCTATTCCGAAAACGATTCCGGTCGCGACCGATACTCCCAGCGTGAAGAGCAGCACCGGCCAGGAGGGTGTCGCGTCAATCGGGACATAGTTATTCGGCCCACCAAGCTGGAATGCAAGATGCAGAATCAGCCGTGTGCCGGCATAGGCCACGCCGATGCCCAAGACTCCTCCAATCATCGCCAGCGTCACGGACTCGACTAATGCCTTCCGGACCAGGGAAGCTCGCGAAGCACCCAGCGCTACCCGTATCGAGGTTTGCGGCCGGTCTTTCAACCCGCGAGCCAGCAGCAGATTCGCCAAATTCGCGCAGGCTACCAGCAGCACACAACCGGCCGCGATCAGGAGCAGCTTTAATCCTTCCTGATATTGATTTCTCATCTGTGCGATTCCTGCGCCGCCGGGAATCAGGTGCAGCGTCTGCTGGCGCCAGAGTTGCTTCTCGCCTGGCTCCATATCGGGCACGTGACTCGCCAGCCAGTCATGCAATTCCACTTTCAGTTTCGCTTCGAGCTGCTGCGGATTGACTCCCGGACGCACTCTTCCAATCAAGTCCAGGAAGTTGCTGTTCGGTGTTTTGAGCCGTGCCGTCGGGCCATCCAGCAGCAGTTCGGTAGTGGCGGGCAGCCAAAAATCCGGCATGCCCCAGCCTGCCAGTTTTGCCCCGTAAAATCCCGGCGCCGCCACGCCAACAACCGTGAACGGATGCCCGTTGATCTGATAGCTGGCGCCAACCACGGACCGATCGGAGGCGTATTTGTCCTGCCAAACGTGAAAACTCATCACCGCCACGGGCGGCGCTCCCTTTTGATCGTCCGCGTCGGTCATCAGGCGGCCGATCCAGGGATGCACGCCAAAGGTCCTGAAGAAATTTCCGGACACATACTGTCCATTGCGCGTATCCATCGGGGCTTGTGATCCCGCTCTGCGGACGCCGAGCGGGGCATTGCCGGCCTGGAGCGCCGCGAGATCGGCAAATTCGGGCGTATGGGCGCGAAAGTTCTGGTACGCTTCCCAGGAGAATAGCGAAAAATCGCCATCGCTACCCTGGGTATACCCACCCCAGTTGCAACAGCGGAGTTTATCTCCGATTCGCCAGAGCTCTTCCGGCCTGGTCACCGGCAGCGACTTCAACATTACCTGATGCACCAGCGTAAAAATGGCCGTTGTCGCTCCGATGCCCAGCGCTAACGTGACCACGGCGGTGGTTGTGAATCCCGGCGCCTTTCGTACTTGCCGCAGCGCTTCTCGCAAATCCAGCATTACGTGCTCCCAGTTCTAGGTCTACCCGCCTAACCAGGTAATACTCGTCAAAGTCCATTTGGTTACTAGAAAGGCGAACTTTACTCTTCGCGAAGAGCCTTCATCGGGTCTTGGCGCGAAGCTTTGTGCGCGGGTAGAAATCCGGCGACCGCCGCGACGGCGGCGAGGATCGCAGCGGCTAGACAAAGCACCCGAGGATCGTTTGCCTTCACTCCGTAGAGGAAACTGGCAATCAGACGCGTGGCGCCGATCGTCGCGGCCAATCCGATTGCCAGGCCGATCCCGATCAGCATGGCTACTTCGCCAAGCACCGTTCGAACGATGCGTAACTGCTGAGCGCCAAGCGCCAAGCGGATTCCAAATTCGTTCCGCCGCCTGGCCATGCGGTAGGACATAACTCCATAAAGCCCCAGCACTGCCAGCAGGAGGGCCAGCCCACCGAAGAATCCAGACAATGTGGCAAGCAGCCGCTCGCGAGCCAGTGACTCGTCGACCTGCCCGGCGAGTGTCTTAAATTGTAAGGAAGCGTCGGGAGCGACCACGCCGGCGGCGGCCTTCGCCTCCTGGATCATAGCCGTCGCATGCCCGGCGGCGCTGCGCACCTCGAAGGTGACGATTTTACCCGGTTTCGGATCTTGGCTCGCGGCGACATAAACGGTAGGGTGAAACTCCTCCCGCAAATCGAGATATTTGGCGTCAGGCGCTACGCCGATAATGCCGACCGGGTCGCCGAGGGTGTTGCCGTGCTCCGGGCGGTAGCGTCCCCCGACGGCACTTTGCCCATGAAGATATTTCCTGGCGAAAGATTCGTTCACAATGGCCACCTTCGGCGAGCCAACGGCATCATGCGCATTGAAGTCGCGCCCAGCCATAAGATGCGTACCGAGCGTTTCAAAATACCGGCCGCTTACTTCGTTCACGAAGACCAGTTGTCGTTCCGTCGTTGGGGAAGTGTAGCCGTCGATCTGCAGATAGGAAGCCTCCACCATGCCGCCCAGCGGAGTGGTGTCGGAACTGCTGGCGGAGCGAACACCGGGAATGGTGCGTAGACGGTCGAGCAATTGTGTGAAGACCGCCGCGCGCCTGGCTGAGGGAGTCGTTTTTTCGCCGAGGTCGATCTCCATCAGCAGCACATGCGCGCGCGCGAAACCAGGATCGAGGGTTTCGAGCCGGAAGAAGGTGACAAGCAGCAATCCGGCGCCCGCGACCAGTACCAGCGAGAGCGCCACCTGCGCGACGACGAGCGCCTTGCCGAGCCCGAACTTGCCAGCGGCCTCGCCGCGCGTATTCGCCTTCATCGCCGACTGCGGGTCAACGCGCGTCGCGCGCCAGGCGGGCGCAAGCCCGAACAGCAGGCTCGTCAGAACGGCCACCCCCGCGGTGAACGCGAGCACGCGCGAATCGATGCTCAGATCGAGAAACACCTGGTTCTCGCGATAGACATTCGAGACAAGAAGTCCCACCAGGAGCCGCGCGCCCCAGCGTGCAAATATAGTCCCCAACGCCGCACCCGTGAGAGATAGCAGCAGGCTTTCGATAAGCAACTGACGTATCAGACGGCCGCGTCCCGATCCGAGCGCTATCCGAATCGCGATCTCCCGCTGCCGGGCCGCGCCGCGCGCCAGAAGGAGATTGGCCACGTTGCTACAAGCGATCAACAATACCGCGCCGGCGATCGCCATCAGCACCAGCAGTGCCTGTCGGTATTTCGAACGGACGCTGGAAAGCCCATTGGCCGCCATTTGAAGGGCGAACGTACGCTTTAAGTAGGTCTTCTGCTGGGCAGGCCGTATGTTCACCGGCATCGTAGCCTCGTTGATCGGGGCAGCCAGCGTTTTGAGGCGGGCTTTCGCCTGATCGATGGAAATGCCAGGCTTTAGGCGCCCCATGACGCGGAGCCACCCGCCGCGGCGACCGTCCAGCAAGTCGTTCGCGCCGCCAATGATTTTTTCGGCGCAGAGCGGCACATAGATATCGCTTCTCCGGCCGACCTCGGGGCCGTCGAATCCGGGTCCGATCACGCCTATAACTTCGAAGGCGTGATTATCTAGCGAGATGGTGGCGCCCAGCACGCCGGCGCGGCCGCCGTATTCGCTCTGCCAGAAACCATAACCGAGCACCGCGGCGCCAGGGCAGCCACGGTAGTCGTTGGCGGTTGTTATCACGCGACCGGCTATCGGGAGCAGGCGCAGTGTGTCGAAGAATTGGCCCGATACATAGTTACCTTGCACATAACGAGCCTCACCTCGGGCCGACAAGTCGAATCGCGCAACCGCGTAGCCGAACAATCCGGAAAAGATATCCTGGCGGTCGCGCAGGTGCTCCCAAACCGGGTTGTTTATAAACGGGTCCTGCGTGCCCCAAATGTCACGTTTGGCCATGCTCACCTCGACCAACTGCTCCGGGTGGCTAACCGGCAGCGCCCTGAGCATTACGGTGTCGATGAGGCTGAAGATAGCCGTATTCGCGCCAATGCCGAGCGCTAGAGTCAGGACGGCAGTGAGCGCAAAAGCGGGGCTGTGCCGTAGGGCTCGAGCGGAAAACCGGATATCCTGCCGAACCTGCTCAAACCATAACCACGAGCGCGCCGCGCGGCCGGCCCGGATGAAGTTGCGGAGTTTGTATCGAAAACGCTGCCCATAGACCATCGAGCTACTGCCCTTCACTTGATAACTTTATACGTGCGGAGTATCTCAACCGTGTTGCCGATCGGCAGGGCGTTTACCGTATGTCCGTTTCCGGTTGTTGTGGTGGCTCGAAACAGGGAGTTATAAATTGCCTCTTCGGTGGCTTCGATGGCGGCGAGAAACAGCGGCGACATCGCGTCGTTGGTGATCACCTCGACCTGCCGGGTGGTTGCCTTTTCGGCGGTGTGGATGCGCACCTGGGGCGCGGTCGAGAAGGCGATCGCATAGTCGCCGCTGCCGTTCGAAGCCGCACTCCCGGCGCGGGCGAGACCGAGGAGCGCTCGAGCGGCGAGGCGTTTCAGGTTACGGGCGTCCATGGGCGCGTCGGTGGCGAGCACAATCATGCAAGATCCGTCCGCATGATCGGTCCCGCTGCCGCCCTGTTGAAGGTCTTGGCGGAGGTAGTATTGGCCGAGTTCGCGGCCGACCGGCGCTCCGGCGATGGTCAGGATGCCTCCGAAATTCGTCTGAACGAGCGCACCGACGGTGTATCCGCCGAGGTTCGGCGGAAGACGGCGCGATGCGGTTCCGATGCCGCCTTTCCAACCGAACGCTACCGTGCCGGCGCCTGCTCCGACCGCGCCCTCTTCGACCGGGCCGCCTTTCGCGTTACGGATTGCGGCGAACACATCTTCTGTGGTGATGTGACGTCCACGAATGTCATTCAAGTATCCATCGTTGGTCTCGCCGACGACCGGATTGATGGAGAGGACGTCTTCGTTGCCTGGCAGGGCAAGCATATAGCTTATGAGCGCATCGGCCACTCGAAAAACGCTGGTTGTGGAGGTAAGCAGGATGGGGGTTTCGATATCGCCCATCTCGTCGATCTGGGTGGAACCGGCGAGTTTGCCGAAGCCATTACCGACAAAGACCGCGGCGGGCACTTTGTCGCGGTATAGATTGCCGGTATGCGGCAAAACGGCAGTTACGCCGGTGCGAATATTCGCGCCGCGAACGATGGTGGTTTGTCCGACGGCAACACCGGCTACATCGGTAATCGCGTTAAGCGGGCCTATCGGCAAGATTCCGACTTTCAGTCCCAGATCCGAAGCACGAGGGCGGGTGCCGGAGCTGTTTTGCTGAGCAAAACCCAGCGCCCACGCGAGCGTCATCCATATCAAGACCGCCTTTGCCATGGACGCTGATTATACCTGGCGGATTATACCTGGCGTCTGGCGCCGGCCGACCAGCTACTTCGTTCTGAGTTCCTGGTAGGATTCCAGCGAGTGAATGGCGTCTCCGGCAAACCCGGGATCGTGGCCGAAGGCGTCGCCCACTTCCTGGAGGACTTCGTCGACGAACGCTCGAGTCTTGCCGGCCAAAGTGATCTTGGCAGGCATATTTTCGATGACGGAAAGACCGAAGCCGCCGGAAGCGTTGAATTTGTCCAGCGGGGAGACGCTCACGTCGCGCCACTCTCCGCTGGTCCGGCCGTATCGCTCAGCGGCGCGTTGAAATTCGCGCAGATCCCAAATCCAATCCGGCGGCCGGCCGGGCAGGGAACGACACAAGACGCCAACCGCGTTTTCGAAGGTACTTTGCGCTGTCGGGTCGGGTTTGTCAGCAAGTCCGACGTATCGATGCAGGCCATCAGTGAAACTACGGAGCGGATAACCCTCCAATCGGCTCAAACGTAGCAAGCTGCTCTCTGGCGGCAAGGCTTGCCATTGTGATTCTTTCATTGTTGCCACGAATATGACCTTTATCGGCGGCGACCGGAACGTCTCGACAGCGACAAACGCCTGCTTCCCTCGCTCGCCCGCATAATCCACGTCTCCCTGAGCGTGATTTACGATTCCATCGAGGCCGCCTGCGAAATTGCGATACGCCATAATGCCCACGTTATCGGCCAAGTCGATGACATGATGCGCTGCGCTGATACTGACCCCGTTGAACTTAACTGAGCAGCAGGAATGCTCACGGTCGCCAGTAGCATCCCACCAAAAAGGGATGTCGAGGCCGAAGACGAGGCCGTGCCCCTGATCGTGCAAGAGCGTCGCCACCTTTTCATTCAGCTCAAGATACTCGCGAAGGATTTCGTCCCGGCCAGGTCCATCGAAGCCAAGAAGCTGATAGGGTTCATTGTCCAGGTGTATGCCGTCAAAGCGCTCTTCTGGCGAGCTCGACAGGTTGAACGTGATGACGTTTCGAACGAGTGAAAGGACAATTTCGTGGTGTTCTCTCAGGGAGAATTCGGGAAAGCCGTCGAGTGCGTGTACCTGAATCCGGTTGGCGTGCGCGGTTCTGAGAAAACGCCGCAGCTCAGGTTTGAACTCCAGTTGTGTACGGTCGCTTTCGGCCTTCCCATGCGGTATTTGTAGAAACAGATCCGTCACGTGCGCCTCGCGCAGGGTGGCAAACGCGGCGCGCTCGCGGCCAGAGTTCTTCAAAATGCTTGTGGTTTCCCAGAGCCACATGCCGCGCCGCCGCACTACGTCAGAAGCCGGAGCAGGAGTCGTACTGTAACCCGGCTGCAGGTCGGTGGTGCTCTTGAAAGAAATGTCATCGACGTACAGAACGCCGGAGGTTTGAGGAACAAACTGCAGAGCGATCACGGCCGCCCTGGAGCTGGGAAGCTGGAAATCGCGATACGGGACAACGACCTCGCGCCACCCATCCTCGGCCTTCCGCCCCAGGTACCGGGACGCCCGTCCGGCGACCTTGGAATCGTCGCGCGCGAGCCATACCGAGTCCGCCATGCGAACTTCCACGTCCTGTGCTTTTCCGCCATCTTTGATCCAGAAAGACAGATAGGGGAAACGCGTCATGTCTGGTAACTCGGCGCCTTCCGGCTGGACCCCTTCTTTGAATAAATGAATCCAGATTCCGCACGACACTCCGTTCAAATTGTTGTAGGTGATTTTCAGCGAATGTCCGGCCGGACCACGATGCACCATCGGAGTTCGCTGCGGAACGACCTCGCAGCCATCCGAGCCATAGGCGTTATAGGAGCCGCCCATGGCATTGAACACTGGAGATTCGATGTCCCAAACAGGTAGCAAACCAGAATCTGCGTGGACGGCGCCGGTCGTCAGAAGTGCGGTCCAAAGAAGCGCGACCCTAATACCGGTTGATCTCATCGCGCCGCCTGAAACATCAGCAATGCTTCACATTGATTAATCGGCTTTTGTTTTGGCCTACTTTATCCTCCTGCTGCGACTCGCATTCGTTTTCAGATGCCCGCGTACCAGGCGTAGCCGGCTTCGGGAGCGGAGGAGCCCAAGCCCTTGCCGACGTGCTTCAGGCTGTCGGTCACGGTGAGACGGGTGATGTATTTGACGCTCTTGTAGCCGAGCTGTCGCGGAACACGCAGCCGCAGCGGTCCGCCAAACGGGACGGGAAGCTCACCGCCGTTCATGCCGTAGGCGATAAGAGTTTGCGGGTGCAAGGCATCGGCCATGTCGATGCTGTCCCACCAGTCGGATTGAAACGAGCGGTAAATAACGTATCGGGCCTGGGGCAGGGCGCCCGCAAGGTCCAACACGTGAGAGAGAGGCACGCCGGTCCATTCGGCAATGTAGGACCAGCCCTCTTCGCACGTCAGATGAGTGATCTGGCTGCGCCGGGGAAAGCCTTTGAGTTCGCCAAGCGAGAACGATGCCGGGCGGGCGACCATGCCATCGACGGCTAAACGCCAATCGGCGAAACCGGCTTCCTCGAGGCGCTTAAACGGCTCGCCCAAGGGTGCTACGGCGTTCGCGAATGGTGGTTTTGAAATCTGGCCGGGAGCGAACTCTCGAGCCAATGAGTGGCGAGTCAGGATGCGCTGCGCGGCATAGGTTAGCGTTTCACCCGGGCCGTAGAGGCCAGCACCGTCGGGTGGGATGAGTCCGTATTGCCGCGCCAGCTTCGCAGTTACGGCGAGACCCGAAGCGCCCGCGGCCGCCGCCAGGCCAGTGGTAATCAGCGTACGCCGCGAGAACTTGCTCATAATCGCTCCCTATGCGCGGCGGGGCGACCAGTGATCATCGCTCGCATGCGGTTTCGAAATCCGGTCCGGCAAACCATACCGACGTGAACTACAAGGAAGAGAAAAAGAACCACGGAGACGAAGAAGTGAATGGTGCGCGCGGATTGCTGGCCGCCCAAAACAGCGACAGCGGCCGGAAACACAGACGCGATGGCGGGAGACATAGCCAGGCCCGTCCAAGTTACCAACGGGAATAGAACAAAGATCACGCACAAATAGGTGAGCCGCTGAAGCACGTTATAGGACGAGGCTCCCCCCTCACCGGCGGAGGGGAAGCGCAGGTGGTTGGCTATTACCTTCGAGAGCGAGCGCCAGGAGAGATCGGCGCGCGCGGGGAACAAATTCCGCCGGAAATGGCCCTTACGCCATCCGTAGATCAGGTAAAGCAAGCCGGTTAGTACCGCAACCCAAGCAGCTTGGAAATGAAGGTAGCGACTCCAACCGTTCTGGTCGGGCAGCACGTAGCCGTAGCCGGTGGGAACCGTTGCTCGCGAGGCGGGGATGGGCAGTTTGAACAGTGGCGGCGTTAATACGTTACCGGTTTCTCCCCAATAAAAGCGCGGGTGAGAGATGAGAATTTCCACGCCAGTGACGAGCAATGCCAGGAAGGCGAGAGTGGTAATCCAATGGGTGATCCGTACGAGGGCGGAGTGCCGCGAATGCACTGCCGTTGCGGGCATGGCCGAGGCAGAGGCAGGGAGCCATACGGAATCCGCCATTCTCGCGATTGTATCAATTTAGGAGTGTTGGCGCAGAACAGGCTTCGAGGTAACCGCATACCAAGCAGATGAGTTCGCGCTGCAAGGCGTCGAAGTGTTTTTCGGGAGCGCCGGATTCGAGCAGTGTCCGGCTGACGCCAGCCATTGCGCCCTGCAGCATGGAAGCGACGAGTTGAGGATCTTTCGTGAGCGGCTCGCAGGCACCGGCCAACATTCCCACAATCGCCTTGTTGGATCGCACTCCCCTCTGCTGCACGATTTTTGCTCCATCCACGTCGGAGCTTACGGAATAGAGAGCGACACTCGCTTTCGCATTCTTCATCTTGGCTTTCAGAAATGCGGTAATCAGCGCCGTCGCCATGTTGCGGAGCGTGTTACCCTGCTGCTCCCGGCAGACGCGTTCCACCGCTTCCGAGACCTCTTCGAGGTGACGTTTCAAGGCAGACTGCAGGAGAGCGCTTTTGTTTGGAAAATATTGATACAAGGTTCCGATGGAAACACCGGCTCGTAACGCGACCTTTGTGGTGGTCAGGCGCTCCTTTCCTACGCCGAGCAAAACCTGAATGGTTGCTTCCAGAATGGCGTCCACGCTGGCGGCCGACCGGGCTTGAACCGGCGATTTACGGGGCGCCAAGAGCACATGTGAAGGCGGAGGCAAATGCGAACTCCTAATCCCAAACTCTTTTCATCTAACCAAACGTAAGCAAAAGGAGGAACACAATGATCTTCACAATCCTGAACTCATCGACGACTTTGAATCGCATGGGCTATGGCGCAATGCAACTGGCCGGTCCGCACGTGTGGGGACCGCCGCGCGACGTTGACGGTGCGATTGCCGTTTTGCGAGAGGTGGTAGAAGCCGGGGTGAACCATATCGATACGAGCGACTTTTATGGTCCGCACGTAACCAATCAAATTATCAAGCGGGCGCTGCATCCTTATCCGGACTCGCTGGTGATCGTAACGAAGGTGGGCGCGCGCCGGGAAGCAGATAAGTCCTGGGTTCCGGCACTTTCGCGTCAGGAGCTGATCGATGCCGTTCATGATAATCTCCGAAACCTCGGGCTCGAGAGGCTGGATGCCGTTAACCTGCGGGTGGGAGGAGTGATGGGACCATCGGAAGGATCCATCGAAGAACCGCTGACAGTGCTTGCCGAGCTAAAGGGTCAGGGGCGGATTCGTCATCTGGGTCTAAGCAACGTCAGTCCTGAGCAGTTGGCGGAAGCTCAGAAAATTACGGAGATCGTGTGCGTGCAAAACCTGTACAACGTGGCGCACCGGAACGATGACGGCTTCATCGACGATCTCGTGACGCAAGGCATAGCGTATGTGCCGTTTTTCCCGCTGGGGGGATTCAATCCGTTACAGTCGGCGGCACTGGATGCGGCGGCTGCATCGCTCGAGAGCACGCCGATGCAGGTTGCACTGGCGTGGCTTCTTCAACGGTCGCCCAACATCCTGCTGATTCCCGGGACCTCTTCGCTGGAACATCTTCGCGAAAATCTGAAGGCTGCCACACTGCAACTTCCTCCGGAGACTATTGCCGCTCTCAACTCAATCGGCGGAGGTGGGAGACGATGAGGGGAGACGCCTTCGTCCGAACAGCAGGAGCAAGGGAAGGCACAGAACCAGCAGCCAGGCTGAGCCCTGGAACGCTTCGGTAAAGCTGCGGCCTGCCGGGTTGTGATGAGACACAAACGACATCATCAGGAGCACCGCACAAGCGCCTCCCAGCATTCGCGAAATATTAAGGAGCGTGGCGGCAGCGCCGATGTCTTCGGACGCAATCCTGTCGTAAGTGACCGTGGTCAAGGGAATAAATAGCAGATTTATCGAAGCGCCAAGCAACAGAAGAGACCAAAACACATGATTGGTACCCGATCCAGGATTCAGAGTGGAGACGACGAATAACGCCGCAGAGGAAGCCAGCAAGCCCGTTGACAGCAGTTTTCGCGCGCCGACTCGACCGGAAAGAAGACCCATCAAAGGCATGGCGATTAGCGAACCTATAAAACGCACGGCCAGCGTTATTCCCGCGTGAATAGACGTATAGCCGAGGGGGCCCTGGAAAAACAGGGAGAGCAGCAGCGCGCTGCCAGACAAACTGAATCCCACGCAGGCGGTAAGCAGCGATCCCGCACTGAAAGCACGCCGCTTCAATAAGTGGAGAGCCAAGAGCGGCATGGCGGATCGACGGGTACGGGCTAGAAATGCAAAGAGCAAGATCGCGCCAGCGGCCACCGCAATCCATCCGAACAGGCTCGGACTGATGCTCAGGCCAAAAAATATCGCAGTGAGCGTCAGAGCAAACAGGCCTAGGCCGCGGAAGTCGATCAGCGTGTTCGCCTGACTCCAACGGCGCGTTGGCGGGATGAAGCGCCAGTAAATCAGACTCCAGGCGAGGCCGATGGCGGCGTCGATATAGAAGATCCAACGCCAACTCATGGCGGCCAGGTAGCCGCCGAGGACCAGTCCAAACCCCGATCCTACAATGGCGCCGAGCGCATAGATAGCCATTACAGGCCCCCGGCGAGCAGGTATAACGCCTTCGAGAAGCTGGGTCTGCACCAGCGGACCAAACAGGGCTCCGGTAAGTCCCTGCATCACACTAAATAGAACGAAGCAGGCCAGGTTAGGAGCTGGCGCGCACAACAGCGACGCCGCGGCGAAGACCAGCGCCGCTCCGAGGAGCGTTCTGCTCCCCCCGAAGAAAGCCACCAACCAATCCGAACTGAGGAGAGCCAGGGCGCCTGCTGCGAAGTAACCGGCCAGCGCCCAGGAAATATGGTAGGCATCGGTATGAAAGCTATGCGCGATAAAAGGCACGGCCATGATCACCATGGAAGAGCTGGCAATTTCCAGAACGGCGATCAGACTGACGGTTGCGACACCAAACCAAAAACTTTGGGGGCCGCGTTCGGTTGGCATGGAGCGGCTCTGCACTTAGCCGCGGGCGCAGCGGAATCCGGTGCCCCGCTGAAAACCGGTTGCTCCGAAACGTGTGCGGCTGCCGGTTGCGAGTTCCTCGGCCTCGCTGCCGTAGTAGCCTCCGCGCAAGACGCGCCACACGCCTACTACGTCCCAGGAGGCAGTCCACTCGGCCACATTTCCGGCGAGGTCATGAACTCCTTCCGGGGTAGCGCCTTGAGGGAACAATCCGACAGGAGTGGCGTGGCCGATGCGCGTGAGGTGAAAATTGGCGCGTGTGACGTCGGGCGCCTCATCACCCCACGGATATTTACGCCCGGCAGCACCGCGCGCGGTGCTTTCCCATTCTGCTTCGGTAGGAAGGCGTACGCCCGCCCACTCGCA